>NZ_JAFCWM010000040.1:0-29091 GCF_049897565.1 Massilia sp. TWR1-2-2
GGCGTGCTGGGTGACGTCGGTCTTGCGCATAGTTTCGAAGGGGAAAGTTGTTCTCATTACACAACGTATACCCCCGCCGTCCCGTTGACAGGGCGGCGGGATTTTTCAACAGCCTGTTAAGCGCGCGCGATTGACGCAACCGTTCGCTGGCGCACCTTCGTCACATTTTCGATCACGCGAGTGGCCGCAGCCGTTGCACCCCAAGTACGGGTGTCAGGTCTGACATTCGGACATTTCGTCCTAACAATGTCCGAATGTCAGACCTGACACCAGTTTTTCGCACACAAAAAGGGCGCCGCAACTCCGTTCTTTTACTGACGATCTACCCGATCAGAACTTGTACTTCAGGTTCAGGTACAACAATCCGGGCGTGTCGATCATCCAGTACTGCTACTCGGGCGTCAATTGCATCGGCACCGGCAACATCACCGCCAACAACCTGGTGTACGGCAACGGCAGGGGCATTTCGCTGAGGACGGGCACCGCTACCGGCACCATCGCGCTGAACCCGCTGTTCGTCAACTACCAGGCCAATGGCACCGGTAACTATCGTCTGCAGAGCAGTTCGCCGGCGATCGACAAGGGCCTGGCTGCCTCGGCGCCGACAACTGACATCGATTACTACGCACGCCCTCGCGGCGCCGCGCATGACATCGGTGCGTATGAAAGCTTCTAAGCAGTAGGCACCACGCTGCCCTGCCCGGACCCCGCGCGAAGCTGAGCTTCGCGCGGGTATTTTTTTATGTTGTTTTTACAAGAATAGTTCGCTGCGCTACCCGTCCGATTGCGTCGTTTCAATACGCGGTACTTCTGCGTTGATATCGTCTGATAACGACCTGACAACACTGGGATCCCGTGAATATTCTGCTGATTAATCACTATGCCGGTTCGCTGCGGCACGGCATGGAATACCGGCCTTACTATCTGGCGCGCGAGTGGCGTCGCCTTGGCCACCAGGTCAGGATAGTCGCTTCGGCCCGCTCGCACGTGCGCGCCGAGAGCCCGCGCCTGGGCGGTCTGTCGCGTCTGGACGAAACCATCGATGGCATCGACTACACCTGGTTCGACACGCCGGCCTACTCCGGCAACGGCGCCACGCGCGCGCTCAATATGGCGTCGTTTGTGCTGCGGCTGTACCGCGAAGCGGCCAGCCTGGCGCACGGTTTCAAGCCCGATGTCGTCATCGCGTCGAGCACCTATCCGCTCGACATCTGGCCGGCGCACCGCATCGCCCGGCTGGCCTGCGCGCGCCTGTTGTTCGAGGTGCACGACCTGTGGCCGCTGTCGCCGATGGAGCTGGGCGGCCGCTCGAAATGGCACCCCTTCATCATGCTGCTGCAGGCCGCCGAGAACTACGCCTGCCGCCATTCGAACGCGGTCGTCTCGATCCTGCCCAACGTGCGCGACCATCTCGAAGCGCACGGCATGGCGCCCGACAAGCTGCACCTGGTGCCGAACGGCACCGACCCGGCCGAGTGGCTGCGCGAGGTGCAGCCGCTGGCCGGCCCCTCCGCCGACACGCTGTCGGCGCTGCGCCGGCGCGGCCAGTTCGTCGTCGGCTTCGCCGGCAGCCATGGCGTGGCCAACGCGCTCGACACCTACCTCGACGCTGCCGCGATGATGCGCCACGAGCCGGTGGCGTTCGTGCTCGCCGGCGGCGGCCCGGAAAAAGCGCGCCTGCAACGGCGCGCGCGCGACGAGGGGCTGCACAACGTCGTGTTCATCAATCCGGTACCGAAGGATCACGTGCCGGCTCTGCTGCAGTGCTTCGACCTGGCCTACATCGGCCTGCAGCGCCAGCCGCTGTTTCGCTTCGGCGTCGCCCCCAACAAGCTGATCGACTACATGATGGCGGCGCGCCCGGTGCTGTACGCGATCGAGTCGGGCAATGACCTGGTGAGCGAATCGGGCTGCGGCCTGGCGGTGCGCGCCGAAGACGCCGCCGCCGTCACGCAGGGCGTGCGCAGCATGCTGGCGATGGATCCCGCGCAGCGCAAGGCGATGGGACAGCGTGGCAAGAAATTCGTCCTCGAAAACCTGACCTACCCCGTGCTGGGAGAACGATTCTTGAAGGCCTGCGCCTGACTGTGGCGCAGGCATTGTGCAGCGATGTTGTTAACCAGGAAAAAAAACATGACCGGACCGAACGTGGCGCCAACGGATGCCCTGCCCTTTTTGCCCTTCGCCCTGCCTGACATCGGCGAAGAAGAAATTGCCGAAGTCGTTGCCTGCCTGCGCTCTGGCTGGGTGACCACCGGACCCAAAACACGCCAGTTCGAGCAGGAGTTCGGCGCCTATCTGGGCGGCGGCCTGGAAACGGTCTCTGTCAATTCAGCCACCGCCGGCCTGCACCTGGCGCTCGAGGCGCTCGGCATCGGCCCCGGCGACGAAGTGATCGTGCCGACCATGACGTTTACCGCTACCGCCGAAGTGGTGCGCTACCTCGGCGCGCAGCCGGTGCTGGTCGACGTCAACCCCGTCACTCTGAACATCGAGGCGGCCGCCATCGAAGCGGCCATCACGCCGCGTACCAAAGCGGTGATTCCGGTGCACTATGCCGGCCTGGCGTGCGACATGGATGCAATCCTCGAGGTCGCGGCCAGGCACCGGCTGCGCGTCGTCGAAGATGCGGCGCACGCGTTCCCCACCGTCTACAAGGGCCAGCTGGTCGGCACCCTCGGCAGCGACGTCACGGTTTTCAGTTTCTACGCCAACAAGACCATGACGACCGGTGAAGGCGGCATGGTGGTTACGCGCGATGCGGCATTGGCCGCGCGGGTTCGGCTGATGCGCATCCACGGCATCAAGCAGGACGCGTTCGCCCGTTACACCTCGACCAGCCCGGCGTGGTTTTACGAAGTCGTCGCGGCCGGCTTCAAGTACAACCTGACCGATATCGCCGCCGCCATCGGCGTGCAGCAGCTGCGCAAGATCGACCGCTTCCTGCTGCGCCGCAAGGCCCTGGCGCAGGCTTACTTCGACGGCTTGAAGGGGCTGCCGCTGCAGCTGCCGCCCGATGCCGCCGCCGGCAGCGGCCATGCCTGGCACCTTTTTGTGGTGCGGCTGGCCGAAGCCGCCCCGCTCGGCCGCGATGCGCTGATCGCCGGCCTGTCGACGCTGGGCATCGGCACCAGCGTCCACTTCATTCCGCTGCATCGTCACCCCTACTGGCGCGACAGTGGCGACCTGTTGCCGCAACAGTTCCCGGCTGCCGAAGCAAGCTACGCATCGATGCTGACACTGCCCTTGTATACCAAGATGAGCGACGCCGAGCACCAGCGGGTGATTGCCGGCGTGCGCGAACTGCTGTCATGAGCAAACGCCTGTTCGACATTGCCGCGTCGCTGGCCGGGCTGATCGTGCTGGCGCCGCTGTTCGTGCTGGCGGCGCTGTGGATCAGGCTCGACTCGCCCGGTCCGGTGTTTTTCCGCCAGCAGCGGGTCGGACGGCACGGCGAGCTGTTTTCAATTTACAAGTTTCGCACGATGGCGGCGACGCCCGACACGTCGGCCCAGCTGACGATCGGGCAAGATCGCCGCATCACCGGCGCCGGCGCCTTCCTGCGCAAGCACAAGCTGGACGAACTGCCGCAGCTGATCAACGTTTTGCACGGTACCATGAGCCTGGTGGGGCCGCGGCCGGAAGTACCGCGCTACGTTGCCTGCTACCCGCCGGCGGTGCGCGCCATCGTGCTGTCGGTCGCGCCCGGAATTACCGACTGGGCCTCGATCCTGTACCGCGAGGAAAGCGACATTCTTGGCCGCGCCGTCGATCCCGAGCGCGCCTATGTCGATACCATCCTGCCCACCAAGCTCGACTATTACGTCCGCTATGTCAGGGAACGCAGCTTCTGGACCGACGTGCGCATCATAGCCAGCACCTTGACCGCCCTCCTGCATTGATGAGGCGGTATGGCGTACTCGGACAAATTACTGCACCTCGGCGACATTTCCCTGACCCTGGCCGCCGCCGCCGGCATCGCCGCCTGGCTGCTCGCTGCGCGCGCCTGGCGCGTGGCGCTCTGGTGGAGCGTGCTGTTCGCCGCCGGGATCGGCCTGGTCGGCGCCTCGAAGATCGCCTACCTCGCGTGGGGTAACGCGCTGCCGGGGCTCGAGTTCAAGGCCGCCAGCGGCCATGCGGCAGGCATCACCGCCATCGCTCCGTTGCTGTTCTACCTGCTCATTCGGCACCGCGGCCAGGCTGCGCGGGCCGCCGCCATCGCCGCCGGGCTGGCGCTCGGGGTGCTGATGGGCGTGCTGCTGGTCACCGGCGGCGAGCATAGTGCGGCCGAGGCGATGGCGGGCTGGATGCTCGGCGCCACCGTCAGCCTCGGCGGCATCTGGCTGGCCGGCGACTTGCCGGCGCAACGCCCCGCCCACGGCATGCTGTGCCTGGCGATCGTGTTCGCGACCGCAGCCTGGATGATGCGTTCGTTTCCCTTCGGCTATCTGATGTATCGCACCGCCCGTATTTTATCCGGCAACGCCGTGCCCTTTCCATGGGGCTGAGCACACTTAACGAGGACATCATCATGCGCAAGAAAACAAATATGCCGAGCCTGGCATTCCAGAAGCACAGCCAGCTCGGCGAGGACAGCTGGCATTCCATACTGATATCACTGTTGCGCGGCCTGGCCGCTTTCGAGGTGGCCGCCGCCCACCTCCGGGCGGTCATGTATCCGGGCCTGCGCACGATCCAGGATCCATCGCTGGCGTATCAGGCATTGGCGTTTTTCACCGGTTTCGGGCACCAGGCCGTGCTGCTGTTTTTCGTCATCAGCGGCTGGCTGGTCGGCGGCAGCCTGCTCAACCGGGCTGGCCAGCCCGACGCCATCGCGAATTATGCGATCGACCGCATGTCGCGCTTGTGGACGGTGCTCATTCCCACGTTCGCGCTGACCTTGCTGTTTAGCCTTGGCACCGGCGAGACCGTGTGGGGAGGCATCGATGTGTCTCCCGCCAACGAGTTTTCCGCCGCCGCCTTCGCCGGCAACCTGGTCGGCCTGCAGGGCGGCGTCGCCGTGCCCGAATTCGGCGGCAACTTCCCGCTCTGGAGCCTGGCCAACGAGACCTGGTATTACGTGATGTTTCCGCTGCTGGTGCTGATGTTTACGGCGCGCCGGCTCGTTAATCGCACGGCGTGCGCGCTGAGTCTGGTGGCGCTGGCCGCTTTCCTGCCGCACAACATCGTGCTGTATTTCTCGATCTGGCTGCTCGGCGTGGCATTCTCGCGCCTGCGCATCGAGGCAGGACTGGTTGCGCGCTGCGTCTGGCTGGTACTGCTGCTGGCGGTGTCGGTGTATTCCCGCCTCACTGGCACCAACGACGACATCGGACCGCAGACCTATATGCAAGACCTGGTGTGCAGCCTGATGTTCCTGGTATTTTTGTCGAGCCTGCAATTCCAGGCGGCGCCGGCATCGAAATGGCAGCGGCCGCTGGCAGGCATCGGCAAGTTCTTCGCCGAATTCTCGTTCACCTTGTATGTGCTGCACGTGCCGTTGATCGTCCTGATGCAGCACTGGATGACCGGCCTCTACGGACTGCGCCATCTCTCGCCTGCCGCGCCGCTGCATTTCGCCATTTACTTCGGCATGCTGGCCCTGGTGATGCTTGGCGCATATCTGGCATACCGGATGTTCGAATCGCAGACTTACCGGATCCGCCGGCTGATCAAAGACCGACTGTCGGGCCACGGCACGCCGTTGCCGGCCGGGCGCACCGCGCCCGCGGACAGTTGACGTCAGACTCGGCGCTTCATTCGACCATGGCACGGTGCCGTGCCGCTGACAAATGCCTAAACTGCGGGGCGTAGCAGTCCCACATTGAAGTCAAAGCCCCGAGCGCTTACCGGAAAACGGGTCAGACCCGGTTTTCAATGCGGATCAGCGCGGACGCCGATGAGCACGTTCCCGTTTGGCGGGCCGGCGCGCTCGGCTGGACTGGTGGCGCAGCGGCGATCGGGCGCCTTGAGGTACCGGGCCTGTCTGAACAGCAGGGATTGAAGAAGCGTCGACGGCGCAGCTGCCGTCAGAAAAGCCGCCGCGCCGTGAACGGCAGCGGCGGCCTGGCGTGGTAACTAGGCCGAGTAGCCGAGCTGGGCGGCGGCGTCGTCGCTGTAGTCGCGGCGGCCGCCAAGGCGCAGCGCCATGTCGTTGAACAGCACGCCCTGCGGCGCGATGCCGGCGTGGTTGAGGTGCTTGATCGACTCGTTGATCTCGGCTTCGGTGGTGATGCCGGCGCGCGTCAGGATGAAGACGGCGCCGGCGTGCGCGCCAATGATCAGCGCGTCGGCCACCGCCAGGATCGGCGGCGGATCGAGCAGCACCAGGTCGTAATTGGCGCTGAGTGTCTCGAGCAGCGAGCCAAAATTGAGGTGCAAAAGGAACTCGGAGCGGTTCGGCGGCAACGGCCCGGTCGGGATGAAGTCGAGGTTTTCCATCACGCCGCGATGGATCACTTGCTCGACCGGCAAGGAACCGGTGATCGCCTTCGACAGCCCCTGGTCGCGGCTGAGCCCGAAATAGCGGTGCAGCTGGCCGGTGCGCAGGTCGGCGTCGATCAGCAGCACGCGCTTGCCGCTGGCCGCCATCACGGCGGCGAAGTTGGCGGCGACGAACGACTTGCCCAGGTTGCGGGTGGGCCCGGCCAGCATGACGATATTGTTCTTGAAGTGCGGCATCGAGAACTGCAGCGCGGCGCGGAAACTGCGCAGGCTCTCGATGGCGATGTCTTCCGGCATCGCGTGCGCCAGCAGCGGCAGCAGCGCGCCGTCGCCGCGCACCATTTTCATCAGCTTTTCCTGGTTCGCGCTGTGGGGAATGGTGGCGTACACGACGCGCGCGCGCAGCAGGCGCTCGATCGTTTGCGGGTCGTCGATGCCGCCCTTCATTGCCTTTCGGGCAATGGCAACGACGCTGCCCAGGAACAGGCCCATCACCGTCGCCAGCACCATGATCACTGGCCGGTTCGGTTTGAGCGCCTTTTCCGGCGGCATCGGCGCGTCGATCATGCGCACATTGCTGACCCGGCCGACGGAAATGAGGCGCAGCTGTTGCGCCGTATTCGACAGCGCCGTGTACAGGTCGGTGTTGACCTTGATCTCGCGCGTCAGCCGCGTCTCGTCCTGCTCCAGCACCGGCAAGGTGCGAATGCGCCGGGCGACATCGTCGATCTCGGCGTCGACCTCGCGGCGCTGGCCGTTGACGCCCTGGACGATCGGGTGGTTCTCGGTAAAGCGCGACAGCAGCTCGGTCTTCTTCTGGATCAGGTCGAGCCGGCGGGTGCGCGCGGCGGCCGCCTGTTGCAGGCTCATGCGCGCTTCCTCGCGCAAGTCGATGGTGCCGTGCGTGTTGCGGAAATGGTTATAGCGGTCTTCCGACTGCTCGAGCTGGCGCTTCAGGATCGGCAGCTGCTGGTTGAGGAAGGCCAGCGATTTTTCCGCTTCCTCCGTCTTGCGCGCCAAGTTCTGGCGCATGTATTCGCGGCCGATTTCGCTGAGCAGCTGATTGATGCGCTTGGCGCTTTCCCCCTGCAGCTTGACTTCAATGACGCCCGACTGCTTGCCCTGCTCGCTGATGACCATCGCGTTCTGGATGCGCTGGATGGTGCCCAGGCGCGACATGCGGCGCAGCGTGAACTCGGCGCCGGGGCGCGCGCTCATGCGCTCGACCTTCAGCTCGACGTTGCCGTCGGCAGTGCTCACCAGGTAGCGCTTGCCGACCGCGCCTTCGAACGGGGGCGCCCCGCCGCCGCCGCCGAAGCGGTAGCGCCCGTCGGCCAGCGCGGTGACCACAAACTCGCGATTGAGCACGGTGTCGGGCACGTTGAACGCGGCCACCTCGATCTTCTCGCCGCCCCATACGTAGCCGCCCCAGCCGAATATGCCGGGCTCGGCGAGCTCGCCCTTGGCCTGGTTGGCAATCCAGAAGCCGCCAATGGGGAAATACTTCGGCTGCGCCTCGACATACAGCTGCAGGTTGTCGACCGCGCGCGAAATGACCATGCGCGAGCGCAGCAGTTCCATTTCGGCGATCGCCGCCTTTTTCGTTTCGAACAGCGACGACGCTTCGCTGAGGATGTTTTTCGACGCGTTCGGACTTTCCTCCTCGACGTGGATCATCAAGTTCGCCTCGTACACCGGCTTGACGATCAGCACGTACAGCAGCGCCACGAGCATCACCACCGCGGTGACCGCTCCCACCAGCGCCCGACTTTCCCAGATTGTCTGGAAATGGGACTTCAGGTCGACCGGCGCGTCATCGCCGGAAATATCCGGCGCGCGCGGATCCCACTGCATATTTAGCGCAGGCAATTCGTGATGCAAAACATTGGAAACGGGATGCTGTTCGCTTGGTTTGTCCATAGGGGATCCTCGGAAGTGCTCAGGGTTTGGTCACCCCGACTGCGGAAGTAAGGGCGCCGGGAATCAGCAGGCTGAGGTTGCGGTGCCAGTTGGCCAGCGGCGAGGCCGCGACATACACGACGTCTTTCGGATGAAGCTCGAAACCTTCGGCCATCGCCATGGCGCCGGTAACGCGCGCGTCGAGCTGGTAGACGCGCGTGCCCTCGCCGGTCTTGCGCACCACATACACCTGGCGCGCATCGCCCGACAGCGGGCTGACGCCGCCCGATTCGCCCAGCGCTTCATTGAGCGTCAGGCGGCCGTTATGCATCGTCAGTGCGCGCGGCGTGACCACTTCGCCGGAGACGAACACCTTGCTCTCGTCGCGTGAATGGATGCGCACGACGTCGCCGGGCGCGAGCATGACGTTGCCGGGATTGATGCCTTTTTGTACCAGTTCGCGCAGGTCGATGCGGTAGCGCTGGTCGCCGCGCTCGAGCACCAGGCGGCTCTGGTCGGCAGTGGGCAGCAGGCCGCCGGCGCGGTTCAGCGCTTCCATCAGCGTCATCGGGATATCGTTGATGGCCTGCAGGCCTGGCGACTTGACCTCGCCGTCGATGTAGACGCGCTTGCTGCGGTAAGCCTGCACGCGCAAGGTGACGTTGGGCTGGGCAATGTAGCGTGCCAGCTTGCTTGCCAGCAGGTCGCGCGCCTTGTCCTCGGTCAGTCCTTCGAGCTTGAGCGTACCGGCGAACGGGAACTGGATGCGCCCTTCGGAGTCGACGACGAAGCCGGACGGCGGCACGCCGTTGTTGCTCAGCTCAGCCGCGCCGGAGGCCGGCGTGACGACCGTGCCGCCGAGTTCGGGATGGTCCCAGACGACGATCGACAGGATGTCGCCGCGCCCGATGGTGTAGGAAGGCGGATTCGGTTCGACCAGCTTCGACAGGTCCTGGCGCACGGCCGACTCGCGCTTGACCTGTTCGGCCGCGATCAGTTGTGGCGTGATCAGCTCGGTGCGCGGCGCGGCGCCCGCCGGACCGCTCGCTACCGGGTTGCTTTGCCGGCTGCCGAAGAAGCTGCAGCCGGCCAGCGCCAGCGCCAGCAGGCACGCCAGCGCGCGGCCGGCAGCACAAGAAATTGTGGTTTCGATATGAAATTTCATGATTTTTTTGTCCATGTGAAGCACGCCAGCGAATGGCCTTCAGGGCCAGAGTAAGGCCTGTCGCAAGGCAGACCTTGCTGCACATCAAAATGCCTGCTGAACTGAAGTACGCGGCAACAGGGGCGCCGCGAATGGCGCGAACTCATGCATGAATTAACGGTCGCGCCTGGCGGCGCGCGCGCTAGCGCAATTCTTCGAGCAAGCGGAGCGATTCGGCAAAGCTCCAGATGCGGCGAATTTCGATCACGTCGTAGCGGTTGGCGATGTTCGGCGGGAATGCCGAATAACGGGCGTTGAGGCGGATGATGCGGCGCACCGCGTTGTCGGTCTCGGCGTGACCGCTCGAACGGACGATGGTGACCTCCTCGACGCTGCCGTCGCTGCGCAGCGCCACGCTCACCAGCGGCTCGATGCGCACCGCGTCGGCCGCGCGCGGGGCGAACGCCAGGCCGCCGTTGCGTTCGACCTTCTGGCGGAAGCTGTCGACGTACATGCGCACCGGCACGTCCTGCTCGGCGGCGCCGGAGACGAGGCGGCGGCCGCCGCGCTCAGGGTCGTCGCGTACGCGCGGCGGCGGCGCGCCTTTTAACAGATCGATGCCGCCGGTCAGTTCGCGCACTCGATTGCCGATGTCGCTGCCGAGCAGGTTTTTCGGCGCCGTGCTGCCGCCGCCGCCGGCTCCCGCGCCGCCCGGGCCGGCGCCCGTGGTGCCGGCGTCCCGCTGCGCTGCCGCCAGGGCGCGCTCGCGCTCGCCCGCCGCTGCTGCCTGTTCGGCTCGCTGGCGGGCCAGCTGTTCGGACTGCCGCCGGGCCGCCTCGTCGGCCAACTGTTTGGCGACCTGCTCGGCTTGCTGGCGGGCCGCCTGCTCGGTCTGGCGGCGCACCAGTTGCTCCGCCTGCTCAGCGTTCTGCCGTGCCAGCTCCTTGGTCCGCTGCCGGGCTGCCAGCGCTTCCGTTTGCAGAAGCGCCGCCCGCTCCTGCGCACGCTGCCTCAGCGCCAGCTCATCGGCCTGCTGCCTGGCCGCCAGCTGATCGGCCTGCTGCCGGCGCAGTTGTTCCTGCGCCGTGCGTTCATCGGCTTGCTGCTGGCGCAGTGCTGCCTGGCGACTATCGCGTTCGTCGGCCTGCCGGCGCGCTGCAAGTTCATCAGCGCGCCGCTGTTGCTCCAGCTTCAATTCCTGCGCTTGCCGCGCCAGCAGCCGCTCCTGCTGCGCCTTCGCTTCGGCCGCCAGCAGGGCCACCCGCTCCTCGTCCTCCTTGCGCGCCGTCTCGGCCAGCAGCGCCGCCTGCTTGTCGACGCCGTCGTCGGTGCCGTCCTGCGCCGCTTTCGGGTCGGTTCTCTGTTGCTGCGCCTCCTCAGGCTGCGCCATCGGCAGCGCGAAGTCGCTGAGTTTGTTGTCCTGCGCGATCACCTGGGTCGGTGTTTCGACCAGGTCGCTGGGCGGCAGCGGCCGGCGGATGCGGCGCGGTGTGCTGCGTTTGGGCTTGATGGCTTGCGACACGGGCGCCTTCGGCGCCTCGCTCGCCGGCGCGATGACACGCATGCCGGCCGGCGGCACCGGCAACGGCGGCAACGGCAACGGCGGCAACGGCGGCAACGCGTCGAGCGACGGTGCTGCAACGGGCGGCAAGGCCGGCTCGGCGGACGCCAGCTTCACGCTGACCGGCTGCGGCGCGGACGGCGCCGGCAGCCCCAGTCCGGGGACGCCGAACTGCAGCAACAACAGCATCGCGTGCACGAGAATGGATAACAACAGGCCGGTCGCCAGCCTGCGGTTGACGAGGTCAGGTGGTGCGGCGCGGCGATTTGCGGTGGCAGGGCTCATGCAGGACGTAATGGCACAGCAGGAGCCGGGCGTATGGTCGGGCCATCAGCATATCGTGTTCTCAACCGTAAAGCGAGCAGGCACGCTGGGCGCACGTCAATGCCGGCCCGGCGCGCTGATCCTCCAGGTTACCGAACGGCAGGCAGTACAGGAAATCGTCGTCCGCCGTTGCCAGCAGCGCATCGATGATCTGGCGCGCAACACCGCCGCCGCGACATTCCGGGAACACGACGATGCCGCCCAATTCGCCGATGCGCGGCGCGATCGGCGTGATGCGGGCGAGCCCGGCCGGCGCGCCGTCGACCTCGGCGACGAGCTGCACGTCGTCGGCCTCGGACAAGCGATATGCGATGTCGCGATAACGCTGGTTGACCGATTCCAGCTAGGCCGGCGCGGCGATCCTGACGGTGGTGCTCATGGGCGCCTCAGCGGGCGTTTCGCGCGCCCGACCCGCGCCGCGCGCACGCCCTCGATCCAGTCGCGCCCGCCGGCGTCGAGCGCGGCGTCGATCACTTCCTGCGGCAGGCTGTACACCGACGCCCACGCTGCCCGGCCGTCGGCCGTGTTGGTCGGAAAATCGTGGCGCTCGATCGGCCAGCCATACTTGCGCATCAACACCCGCATCACCGTGTTGAGGGCAATCTTGCGGTGTTCAAACAGGCTTTCGACGCCGGCCATGTCGTTTGACGCGAGCAACACGGCGAGCGTTTCGGCCCGTAGCGACGTGCCCATGGTCGGAAAGCGCCCCATCTTCGGCGCCTTGGTATCGTGTATCAAAATCGTGTTCCCATCATCAAGTTCATGTCAGCACCTCGCTGCCGCCGACCGGCTCGGCCAGGTAACTGCTCAGCCAGTCGAATACCTTGGCCGCGCCGGATTCCACCTCGGCGCCGAAGCCGCGCTCGGCCAGCAAGGCGATGCCGTTGGTATGCGCCAGCAGGCCGGGCGCCAGGTGCAGCGCGCCGTCGGCGTCCAGCGTGACGCAAAACGGCGCCAGGCTGCGTTCCAGCAGCGACGCCAGCACCAGGTTGTGCGACGAAACGATCACGACGCTGCTGGCGGCGAGAACGTCCAGCACGGCGGCTGCGGCCGAGACAGATTCAAGGTGGTTGGTGCCGCAAAATATCTCGTCGATGATATACGTTGCCGGCCGCGAATGGGCAGCGGTCGCCAGCAGCTGCCTGGCGCGCTGCAGTTCGGCGATGTACAGGCTCTCGCCGCCGAGCAGCGAATCCTCGTTCTGCATGCTCGCATACACCGGCAGCATCGGCACGCTTGCCCGTCCGGCGTAGCAGAACCCGAACGCGCGCGCCACCAGCAGGTTCAGCCCGATGGTGCGCAGCAGCGTGCTCTTGCCGACGCCGTTCTGGCCAGAGATGAAGGCGCCCTTGCCTTGCAGCGCGATCGACAGCGGGGCCGGCGCCTGCAGCAAAGGATGGACCGCCCGGTCGAGCACGATGCAGTCGTCGCGGCCACGCTCGGCCCAGCACGTCGACGGCGTGTTCAGCAAGTGGCGCGCCAGCGCGATGTCGGCCTCGAGATTGGCGCAGCGCGTGTAACAGTCGCGCAGAAATTCGCGCTGGGCGCGGACGATGGCGATGCCCTTGAAGTAATGGCTGACGTTGGCCAGTACGAACCAGTCGAGGTAGGCGCGCATGCCGGGAACCAGGCTCACGGCGGGCGAGCGCGCCAGGCTGCGGTTGACCTTTCCCACATGCGGCGCGGCGCCGGCGAAGTCGCGCAGCGACGGATGCGGCAACGCGCCCAGCAGGCTGCTGGCGCGCAGCATCATCTGCACCGCGTGCATCGCGCGCTCCCAGGCGCTGACGCGCTGATAGTAGCGAACCTGGATCGCCATCAACTGGTACAGAAAAAATCCCGCGCCCAACCACGCCGCCGGCGACAGCGCCACGGCGGCGACCGACGCCGCCAGGCCGGCAAACAGCAGCCACAAGGTGGCCGACCATGCCGGTATTGGCGGCAAGGCGTCTTCGAACAGCAGCGTGGCAATTTCGGTGTCGGCCGCGCGCAGGGGCGAACTGGCGCGCCGCAGCGCGTCGAGCTGCGCCGGGTCGCTCGTGAGCAAACGCAGGCGCTCGCCCAGCGCGGCGCGCGGCGCGTCGCCCAGGCCGTCGCTCAGGCGCTGGTGCAAGACCTGCTTGCCGAAGATGCTGACCTCGCCGGCGACCATTGCAAAGTATGGGTCGAGCAGCAGCCCTTGCCAGGTCGGCTGATCGACCGTGGCCGTGGCAGGATCGGCGGCGATGCGCTGCAGCTGGCCGATGTCGCCGGCAGTGAAGGGATAGTCGACCGGTTCGGGATCTGCCACATGGAACAGAGAACGGAGCAACGCGGCGGCCTGACGCAGGTACACGGACATTACTTGCTTTCGGATTGATGGTGTTCCGGAAACATTGTACTTCACCGGCGTTGCTGCGGTCGCGGATGGGGCCGTGTCCGAATGTCGGCACTGACCCCGGCGGGTGCGCGCCACAGCGGCGCCGATGCGCGCGATCACGGCCGGGTCGGTGTCGACGCCGAGCAGCACGCGCCAGCTGCGCCCCAGCACTTCGGCGCGCTGGTAGCCGGTCATCCGCCGGCATCAACGCCGGATAAATAATTGAACATTATTGCGATGCCGACCATTCCGACGCGCGGGCACCGTCACGTCAGTTGTGTAGAAACATTGGCGCAGTAACAGGTATCATCCACGGCAGTCATCTGCCCTTGCAATGCAGACTGCCGTTTTCACTTACAAAAACCGGAGATCCCAATTGAAGAATGCCATCCTGCTGCCCCTGATGCTTGCCGCCTTTGCGGCGCATGCGCAGAACGCAACCACATTTGATCCACAACGCCTGTCGCAGCATGTCAAGGTCCTGGCGTCGGACGAATTCGAAGGACGTGCCCCAAATACGCCAGGCGAGACCAGGACGGTCGCCTACCTGATCGAGCAATTCAAGGCCGCCGGCCTGAAGCCTGGCGGCGACATCGTCAAGGGCACGCGCGGCTGGACGCAGGACGTGCCGCTCGGCCGATTCGAGATCAAGGGCCCGGTCACGCTGACCTTAAAGGACGGCAAGAAAAGCGAAACCTTCAGCCAGGGCGAGCAAATGGCCGTGCGCGCCGCGATGAACGGCGCGCGCCGCGTGCAATTCAAGGATGCGCCACTGGTATTTGTCGGTTATGGCGTCAGCGCGCCGGAGCGCCGCTGGGACGATTTCAAAGGCGCCGACTTGAAAGGCAAGCTGGCGGTCGTGCTGATTAACGACCCCGATTTCGAATCGGGCGAAGGCGACTTTGGCGGCAAGGCGATGACCTATTACGGCCGCTGGGGCTACAAGTACGAGGAGATGGCGCGCCGCGGCGCGCTTGGCACCATCATCGTGCACGAAACTGGCCCTGCATCGTACGGCTGGCCGACGGTGAAAAATTCGAATACCAACGTCATGTACGACATCGTCCGCAAGGAGCCAGGCAAATCGCACGCGCCGATGGAAGCGTGGATCCAGCGCGACGTCATTGTCGACCTGTTCAAGCGCGCCGGCCTCGATTTCGAGGCGGCCAAGAAGCAGGCGCAAACGCGTGAATTCACGCCGCTGCCGCTGACCGGCATCACGCTGTCGGCCGGCTATGCCGTCGATGCGCAGGTCATCAAATCGAAAAACGTCGCCGCGCGCATCGAAGGCAGCGAGCGGCCGAAACAGACCGTGCTCTACAGTGCGCACTGGGATCACCTCGGCATCGGCGCGCCAAATGCCAGCGGCGACAAGATCTATAACGGTGCGGTCGACAATGGCACGGGCCTTGCCGCGCTGCTGGAACTGGCGCGCGCGTACGGCAAGGCACCGGCGCCGAAACGCAGCGTGGTATTCCTGGCAGTGACGGCAGAAGAAAAAGGTTTGCTCGGTTCCGAATACTACGCGGCCAATCCGATCTATCCGCTGGCCGATACTGCCGGCGTGATCAACATGGATGCCCTGAGTCCCAATGGGCCGGCGCGTACCTTTACCATTTCTGGCAACGCGAAACTCGACCTGCTCGATCAACTCGTCACCAAGGCGCAGCAGTGGAAACTGACGTATGCGCCCGATCCAAAACCGGAAGCGGGTTACTTTTTCCGCTCCGATCACTTCCCGTTCGCCAAGCGCGGCGTGCCGGCCATTTCGTACGGTTCCGGGCGTGACTGGGTCGACGGCGGCGTGGCGGCGGGCGACGCTTCGGAAAAGGCGTACACCAATAACGACTACCACCAGGCGTCGGACGAGTGGAGCGCGAAGTGGCCATTTACCGGCATGGCGCGCGACCTGGAAATCGTGTATTCGCTGGGCCGCGACCTGGCCGACTCGGGCACATGGCCGAACTGGTCACAGGACTCCGAGTTTCGCGTAGTGCGGGAAAAGACTGCCGGCCAACGCAAGTAATGTGTAAGCGCCTCCGCTGTCGCGTAAGCGACGGTGGAGGCGCTATTGAATGATTTTGCTTCCTTCCCTGCGGGCGCCTACCGCCTTCATGTACTCCACCAGCGCCCATCGCTGTGCGTCGCTAAAACCGGCATTGCCGTAGTCGTGACCCAAGTTTGAATTGCCGGCAATCGCCTGGCCCGACGCGTCGTGCGGCGCGAACACGAAGCTATTTTCAGCCGTTTCGCCGGTGACAAAACCGACCTTGCCCGGATCGAACTCGCGCGTGCCGAGCCGGAACGAACGGGGCCGGCGCTCCGGCGGCAGCAGCAAGTCATACAGCGTCGGCACCGATCCATTGTGCAAGTAGGGCGCGGTTGCCCATACGCCCGTCAACGGACGGCCCTTGTACGCCATGCGCGAATCGTCGCTCAATTTCATGCAGCGTTGCAGCCGCTTCTCCTTGTCCGGCTCGAACAATTCGTGGACCGCGCTCGCGTCTTCCAGCGACAGCGGTTTTCCCCAGTTGAAGAAATTCGCCGACACAAGAATCGTCTCGATATCCCGGCGATCGACGGCTGCATCGATGACTTCGTCGCGGCGGTTGAAGATCGCGCCGATTACGGTGGTGCCGAGCAAATCCGACAGCTGCTCGACCTGGCCATAACGCCGGCCGATGAACAGACGCTCGCGCGTGTTGTACAGCACGCCTGTCATTGCCTGATATGCGTAAGCATTGCATGCCATCCAAGGATCGGTACCGAGCGGCTGGCTGCCGAAAACGGGCGTGAGCGTGGCGACAAAGCGCGTGCTCAAGTCGTCGCGCGCGAGCACCTGGTGGCAGGACGCGCATCCGTTGGCCTGGTTGAAGAGAAGCTTGCCGGCTTCCCATTTGTCGGCGTCGATCGGCGGCAGCGCCTCGGGCCACGCCGGCGCCTTGAGCTTGCGCACCAGGGTGTCCAGCGTCAGCAGGTTTTTCACATGGGCACTGGTCTGGTAGCCGTTGCGCGCGGTCGCCGTTCCCGGTGCAGTGAAGGCCAGGTCGGCAAACACGCCCGTCACCTCGCCGACGTTCCTGCCAAGCGCGCCGATATCGATCGCGCCGATACGTTGATTGGAGGCCATACCATTCCACTGCACCACATCGTGCTGCGACGTGTTCCACAGGAACGGATAGCTGACGGGGGCATCGGACGGATTGATCGGCTGGCCGGCGCCGCCTGTCTTCAGCAGGATGTTGTTGAAAATATGTCCGAACGCATCGACGCGCGCAAACCCGTACTGCAGATCAGTGTGGTTGGCCTGCTCGACGCGAGTCTGCCAGCGCAGCATTGACTCCACCGCGTCGCGCAACATGCTCCGGTTGCCCGCATCGTCGGCGCCGGCCAGCACCTGGCCGGAGAACCGGTCCCATTTGCGCTGGTCGCGCAGCACCGTCGCCAGCGCGCCGTTCATCGATTGCATGAACGATTGGAAATCGGCCAGGGCCGGCGCGCCTTCGATGCGCATGCGCTTGCCCTTGAACGTGAGCTCGGCCGTATGGCAGGCGGCGCAATTCATGCCAACCCATGCTTCGCGCTCGCCCTGCCCCTTCTTCCAGCGCAGCCGGCTCACGTCCGAGAACATGCGGTCGCTCTGGTCATCGACGACAAATCCCACCGGCAACGGCGTGGGATCGATCAGATACCGAAAAGAATCGATATGGCTGGGCTGCAGGAAAGGCCGATCGACATCGGGCCGTTCGAGCGCCATCAGCCATGCGCGCGGGATCAGCCGCGATCCCTGAGAAAGACTGTGCCATTGCGCCTTTTCGGCAATGGTCCAGCCCTGATCGACCGGCACCAGTTCGGGGGTGCTCACGGCCGCCGCGCCGAGCGCGGCAAGGGCGACGAGAGCGCCGCCGAGGGAGACGTTGATGAAGCCCATCGCGATGCTCCCTCACGGATACAGCTGCTGGAATAGAAACTTACCCCAAGCCAGTGTAGCAAGCGCAGCATGTCGAGAGCATATACAGATCAGATAGGTGCTTATTTCGGGACGATGCGCAGCAGCCGTCCCTTGTCCTCGTCCGTCAGCGCATACAGGTGGCCATCCGGGCCCTGCCGCACGTCGCGCACGCGCGCGCCGATGTCGAGCCGGTCCTGGCCCTGGACGTTGCCATCCTTGTCGAGCGCGATGCGGCGAATGTCGCTACTGGCCAGGCCGCCACTGAACAGGCTGCCCTTCCACTGCGGGAACATGTTACCGGTGTACACCACCAGGCCCGACGGCCCTGGCGACGGCACCCACGCCACCTTCGGCCCGGTCATGCCAGGCACCGCGCGCAGCCCGACCGGCTCGCCCGTCTTGTAATCGGCGCCGTAGCTTTGCAGCGGCCAACCGTAATTCTGGCCGCCTTCGATGAGGTTCAGTTCGTCGCCGCCGCGCGGGCCGTGCTCGGTTGCCCAGATGCGGCCCGAAACCGGATCGCGCGCGATGCCCTGGATGTTGCGGTGGCCATAGGTCCAGATTTCCGGGCGCGCGCCGGGCCGGCTGGCCAGCGGATTGCCCGGCACCGGCTTGCCTTCGGCAGTCAGGTGCAGGATCGAGCCGTGGTGGGTGGCAAGGTTTTGCGCCTGTTCGCGTGCCAGCCGGTCGCCGACGCGCTGCGGTGGATTGCCGCCGTCGCCGATACTCATCAGGAGAGTGCCGTCCGGCAGGAACAGGATGCGCGAACCGAAGTGCTGGCCGCCGCTCTTGCCCTGTTCGACGCGAAACAGCGTCTTGATGCCATGCACGCGCTTGCCGTCGAACACGCCCTGGACCAGGATGGTGCGGTTTTCGCTCGTCGTTCCGAACGCCATCGTCATGTAGACGCGCGGATTGACCTTGTCGGCCGGATGCAGGGCGATGTCGAGCAGCCCGCCCTGCCCGCCGGTGAACACTTCCGGCAAGCCTTCGAGCGCGATCTTTCGCAGCTGCTTGCCGTCAAACAGATGCAGCGAGCCGTCCTTGCTGGTAATGAGCGAGCGGCCGTCCGGCAAGAAGGCCATGCCCCACGGCTTCGGGATGCCCTCGACGACGGTCTCGGCGCGCCAGCCCGCTGCCGCCGGCGGCGCCGCGGTCGGTTCGAGCTGGGCATAGGCAGAAGGCACGATCGCCGTGGACAGCGCCAGCGTGGCGCCGGCGAACAGGGTTTTCCCCGATACAATTTTCATCACGTCTCCGTTTGACTTAACTTATCTAAATGGAATCGTACAGGATTCCGTTGGACCGACGAGCACGTGTACGTGCGCCGTCAGGCGCCGCCAAGCTTTTTGACGACGAAATACGCCTCCGGATTGCACCATGTGCCAAGAAACTCGAATGGGCTGGCTGACGCCTTGATCAACGAGAACCGTTCGGCGATGTTCTGACGGAAAATCCGGTGATCAAATCCCAGGTGGTCATGGTGGACTACTACGTCCGGCGGCAACAGCCCGAGCGGTCGGTCTTTCGGCGGGAAGCCGACGACGGCGCGCAGCACATTCAGCGGGCGCGCATCGAAGGCGCCGAAGCGGCGGCTCATCCGGAAAAGGCCCTTGTAGAGCGCCGGCAACCCGACTTCGACCGGCACGCCGAAAATCACTTCCGATCCGTGTTTGACCAGCTGGTCGATCTGGTTGAGCGCATTGCCGCGCGCGGTTGCGGGAATATGTTCGAAGACTTCAAGGCAAAACAAAACGTCGACCGACGCCGCCGGCAGGTCGCTGAAGGCCGCGTAAAACTCGATGCGCGGCACACCTCGCAGCTCGTGCTTCGCTTCGGCCAGCAGGTCGGAGCAGGGCTCGTAACAGATGATCGTCGCGTTCGGATATTCGTGCACCAGCAGCTTGCACAGTTCACCGCTGCCCGATCCGAAGTCGAGCACCAGGCGAACGCTCGCTTTTTCCCTGGCGGCGGCCGCAACTGCCGTCAGCAGGCGCTGTCGCTGAAGCCAGCGCTTGATGCTGTTCTTGTCGTTGAATACACCTTCCGTGTAGCTCACAGCCGTTCTCCCGAACTGGTCAGGAATGGTGACCGTTGACGAATTATAACGTCCACCTCGACCGCTACCCTGCCCGGCAGAAAAAGCCATTGCCTATGACAAATTTTCGGAATGCATACACACGAATTCGACGGAAAAGTAAACGTCCAGTTTCGAGGCAAGCTTCGGAAAAACAACAGCTCTTGCAGCATGACATGCATATGCGCATAGGACAGACCGTTGAAAATCCGCACATTTGACGAAACAACGAGATATTAATCGTTAAGATTATTTTCACTGTTCTTGTTGCCAAAGCTATAGTCGTTGCCAACCCGCTGAGCAAGCGGGACCGTGGAATTGGTGGACCGATTGAAGTACATTTTCAGAAAGACTAACAAAATGCATAGCTCCGTGTTTTCACTTCGCACCTTGGTCGCTGTCGCGGCCCTGGCGCTGTCCGCCACGGCTTCGGCCGCTGGCCAGGACTCCCAAGCAGGCCAGACCGTTTTCAAGGATCCGGTCACCGGCCAGATGCGCAACCCGACCGCGACTGAAGCGAAGCAATTTAACGACCTGCGCGCGGCCCAGCGCCAGGCCGAGGCGGCAGCACGTAAAGCGTCCGGCGAACCAACGGCCGGCGTTCCGCGCCTGCAATCGAACGGCATCCTCGTTGCCGACCTCGACGAAAGCTCGATGACCTACTCGGTCGTTCGGCGCAATGCCCATGGCGGCCTCGATCATGAATGTATCGAAGGCGCGCACGCAGCGGCAAAGACCTTGTCCACCCCAGTGACCACGCAATCGAAGGAGCACCAGAATGAAGTCCAATAAGCGCCCGAGCCTGACACTGATCGCCGCGGCGCTGGCACTGTCGTGCGCTGCCGCCGGCACCGCGCAGGCGGCCGCCACGATTACCATCGTCAACGCCAACGCAGCTGGCGTCGGCTTTAACGAGACCACCCCCGCCGCACCGGTTGGCGGCAATACCGGCACGACCATCGGCCAGCAACGCCTGATTGCGTTCACGCATGCTGCAAATATCTGGGGCGCGACGCTGACCAGCGCGACGCCGATCGTCATCAACGCCGTGTTCCGTCCGCTGACCTGCACTGCCACCGGCGCCACGCTCGGCAGTGCCGGCGCCACGCGCGTCTTCAGCGATTTCAACGGCGCGCCAAAAACGGGCACCTGGTATTCCTACGCGCTGGCCAACAAGCTGTACGGCTCCGAGGCGTCGACTGCTCCGGTTCCACAAATCAATGCCAACTTCAATTCCGAGCTCGGCAAGCCTGGCTGCCTGACGGGTACGTCGTTCTATCTGGGCCTGGACGCAAAACACGGCACCAACATCGACTTTGTCGCCACCTTGCTGCACGAAATGGGTCACGGCCTGGGCTTCCAGACCTTTACCAACGGACTGACCGGTAACCAGCTGGGGGCTAACGCGACCAGTGCCGGCCTGCCGTCGGCATGGGACCACTACCTGCTCGACAATACGACCAACAAACTGTGGGCCGCCATGTCCCCTGAGGAACGCCGTGCCTCGTCGCTCAAGCCGGTAGGCTTGTCGTGGACTGGCGCGCGCGTCAACGCAGCGGTGCCGCAGGTGCTGTCGGCCACGCCGCAACTGCGCCTGGTCGGCTACGGCGCCAAGCAGCAAGCGAGCCTGTATTCGGTCGGCCCAGCTGACTTCGGGCCGCCGATCGGCAGCCCGCCTGTGACCGGCGAAATCGCCAAGGTAGCGTTGCAGGCAGACAGCGCTGGCGTGGCATGCACCCCGCTCAACGCGGCCAATACGGCAGCGGTGTACGGCAAGATCGCCCTCGTCAGCCGCGGTGCTTGCGGCTTCACCTTCAAGGTCAAGAACGCGCAGAACGCTGGCGCGATCGGTGTGATCGTCGCCGACAACGTGCAAGCCGCGCTGAACGGCCTGGGCGGAGTCGATCCAACCATCACGATCCCGGCCGTTCGTGTCACGCTGGCCGACGGTAATGCAATCGCCGCCAGCCTGGTCAAGCCGAACGGCGATGTCGCCGGCACCGTCGGCAAGCTGGAACTGTCGAAGACGCTGATCGCGGGCACCGACTCGCAGCAACGCATGACGATGTATGCGCCGAACCCGTACGAGTCTGGCTCGTCGATCTCGCATTTCAACACGTCCGCCAAGCGCAACCAGCTGATGGAGCCGGCCATCAGCGCCGACCTGACCCATTCGGTGACGTTGCCGGTGGACCTGACGTTCGAGCTGCTGAAGGATATCGGCTGGTAATCTGACTGCCGGTTCAATAAAAACCGCCTGCTTGCAGGCGGTTTTTTTATATATGATCGGCGCGCTAAAAAGCGCCTCAGGCCGCAAGAAGTCGGACGACCTACTTGCACTCCACCGAAGCGGACAGAGCATTTTCCGGCTTCTTTGTTGCCATCGTGATGGTGCAGATCGCCGCCTTGTCATCCATTCGACGCATCAGCCTCACCCCGCTGTACCCGCACCAGAACCACCGCTCCCCGCCCTTGGCGAACTCCCAGGTCTGGCGTCCTTTCGCCGTCCTGTCCGGCACAAGATAACTTTCCGTCGCGGGCGCACCGGCCATCATGCCAGCTGCATTCAAGTGCTGTTGATTGGGTACTGTCATCCAGCCTTGCACCGCTCGCCCTGGCTTCAAAACATCTTTGCTTAGAGTTCCTGGGCAGTGCGCACTCATGTCAGCGGCCACGGCCTCCGAGGCCATGGCGCCGGTTAGTGCAAGATGCATGGCCAACAGCAAGAAGTGGAAACGTGGTCGCATTATCATCTTTCAATCACGGAAAAAGCGTACTGATTTTTGCTACGCTGGGGCCACGTTCCATCGGGTCGTTGCTTCCACTCCCCTTGCGGTAGTCCCATGTGACGACACAGCACTAGCCCAGACTTGCGGTACTGCTCCACCACGTAGAACCCCGCACCGGCATGCGCCACGAAGATTGCAGCATGTTGCCCTGTATCCGCAGTCGGGTATTTGCCGTCAGGGCCGAAGGTAGCGATCGCCGTGCCCCTAATGAGGTTTGGTGAGGCCTTCACCGTTGCGCCTTGCTTCCAAGTCTGCGTGCTTACACCTTTGAGCCCGAGCACAAGCTCTTTGATCAGGTCCACACATTGACCGCTGCCGAAATGCGGGCGGTCTTTCAGCAGGCGCAGATCCCCTGAATATCGAAACGGCATGGGAACTCCTCGCTTTACATGTGGAATCCCATCTTGCTTGCGATGCTGTACGACAACATTGCGCGCCAACAAAAGCCATCCTGCCTCAACTATCCGACCTCCGGGTGAGCCACGAAAATCACAGTTTAAGACCAGCGCATTTTCCGGCTCGTCTGTCCAGTATTTTTTCATCAAAGCGCGCCAACTCGAAAGCGCTTAGACGCGTGCGTAATCCACGAGAGCAGCGCTTGTCAAGCGATAATCCCGGGGTCAGCAATTCCGGGGTCTAGTGCCGACAATCGTACACGGCCATAGCATTGCACGGACGCTATGCTTGAGCGTGTGTCCTCTATCGGCACTGACCCCGGCAGTTCCGATAGAGGACTCTGCACAGCTTTTTGTGGAAACCCGCTATTGCTGATTTGGTGCCCTCGCGCCACAAAACATACCTTGGTCGACATGGCCGCCCGCCGCGCCTCGTTTACCGACGACTGGGGGTAGTGTGTACAGCCTTCTGGGCTGCTTACGAACCGGGATGGAACTGGGCGACCGCGTCTTGAGCACTGTGCAGCACTCGTATGATTTCGATCCCGCTTGAAACCGCGATAAAATATGACGTAGCGCTCAAACGGAAAACTCTGCAGTTCAGGCATGAGCTCATCACGAATTCGTCCGAGCCCGGGCTGTCGTGCAAGGAGTTTGAATTTCTTGATCACCCGATCGACAAAGGCGTCGGCTTGAGCCTGACTGTCTGCGGCGATGAAGTCCCATATTCCGTCGAGGTCGATACGGGCTTTTGGACGGACGATGAAATTCGGCACTTAATTGCCGCATCCCACCTTCGCGGCGCGTCTGGCACGGCCGGCGCGCTTTACCTCATCAGCGTCCAACTCGACGGCAGGTCCACTATCCAAGCCTTCCTGGATGGCCTGACGGAGTTGGTCGAGCCGCGCCACGTGCAGTTGGTCCTTCTCGTCCATGAGTCGCAAGGCTTCATGAACAACCTCGTTCGCCGATGTGTACAAGCCGGAATCCACTTTTTGACGCACCATTTCTTCGAGCTGCGGCGTCAAATCTATGTTCATGCCCATTCAGGCCTCCTCATGACCAATCAAACCAATTCTACCAATCTTTGGCGCCCCTAACCGCTTGCCACATCGGTATTGCCAGGAGAATGACGGGGTCGAATGACGGGGTCAGTGCCGACAATCCGAATGACGGGGTCAGTGCCCGAATGACGAATGACGGGGTCAGTGCCGACAATCGGACACGACCTCAGCATTGCACGGACGCTATACCTAAGCTTGTGCGAATGACGGGGTCAGTGCCGACAATCTGCGAATGACGGGGTCAGTGCCGACAATCGGACACGACCTCAGCATTGCACGGACGCTATACCTGAGCTTGTGCGAATGACGGCGTGCCGTCACTATGCTTTAGAGGTGGTCCCTACCAAAGGCGTGAGGACTCAGGTGGAAAACAACCGAGCCATCCGAAACCTCCGTGCGCGAATGACGCGCGAATGACGCGGTCAGTGCCGACAATCGGACACGACCTCAGCATTGCACGGACGCTATGCCTGAGCTTGTGTCCGAATGTCAGCACTGACCCCGGCGTGCCGTCAATGATTGACAATTACCGCGTTCCGTCGTCTATGTGCCAATTGGAAACGCATTGTCGCCGAGCGTTAGCGTTAAGCAGGATGCGGCGGGCAATATGAAGCCAGACAAGTCGAAAAGAACCGAGCGTATCGACGGTATCGTTGCGTCGTTGATGGAGCTTCGATGGGACGCAGCACTAATATGTCATGAAAGAAGTATTCTCGCAAAGATCAACGGTAAGCGATCCATAAACACCAGTGATCGCTATCGATCGCAATTTACGAATGGGTGCATGCCTTGGCCGTTGATGGCGGCATCGGCACGAAGGCGATGCAGTTGACGAGATTGACCGCCGCCAACATGACGTAGCGATCGGTGTCTTCCGGGACGATGCGGCTTAGCCAGTCTTTGGTTTCCACCGTGACGAAGGCCAGCAGATACTGCTCCGGATGGTTTTCGATATATTGCTTCATGGCGTGATCTTGAAGCGTCGGACTCAAGTCTTCACCGAATTTGACGGTTGCGACATAGCGCGCCAATTGCTTGTCTTGTTCATCCTCGGTAATCAGGGGCCAGATCAATCCTGATTCCTTCATGCACTGGAAGCAAATGAACAGGATTTCTAACAAGAACTCCATTTTTTCCAATGAAACGCCCATCTGCTTCTGCACCAGGAATGAGCCGAACATGTTGGGCTGCTGCCGGAACAATTCATCCGCCAGTTGTTCTTTCTGGCCCATGTCCATGGCCCGTATTTTCTTGATTGCCGACACCAGAGTCGGCATTGATATCCGGCTCATGCAGCACCCATTGCCGATTCGGCCAGCATGGAGCCCGCATCAGGTCCATCCTGCATCAAATCCATATTCCACGGCAGCAGCGCATCCACATCATCGACGGTTTTTGCCTTTGGCAAGTCGCGCATGACGCGGCACAGCCAGGCATACGGCTCCAGGCCGTTGGCCTTGGCCGTTTGCACCAGGGAGTAGATCACCGCGCTGGCGTGGGCGCCTGCGGCCGTGTCTGCAAATAGCCAGGATTTTCTGCCAACCACAAACGGCCGGATGGCATTTTCAGCTCGATTATTATCGATGGGCAAGTCGCCGCGCTCCGTATAGCGGGTCAGGCCATGCCAGTATTTCTGCTTGTACGCGAGTGCGGTTCCGAGTGCGCTTTTGGGCGTCACGAGGGGCAGCGTTTTTTTCATCCAGGCATGCAGTGCGGCCAGCGCCGGCACGCTGTGCTGCTGGCGCGCCAGCAAGCGCGATTTGGCACTGGAGTCCTTGTGATCGCGTTCGATGCCGTACAACTTGCCAATCAAGGCGACGGCCTCGTCGGCTCGGCCGCGCTTGCGCTTCGGCTGCACCCGGGCAGCGTCGACAAAGCGGCGGCGCGCGTGCGCCCAGCAAATCAGATGCTCGATGCCATCGGTCTTACTCAGCGCGTTATAGCCTGTATACCCATCGGTCATCATGCAACCTTGGTAGCCTTGCAACAGGCGCACCGGCACATCCCCGCCGCGGCTGGGGTCGTAGTCATAGATGGTGACAGGCTTGCCCGGCGGCCCGCCCGTTTGCACCCACATGTAGCTGGTCGAGGTGGGTGTCTTGCCATCTTCCTTGAGCACCTGCACCACCGTTTCGTCGATATGCAGGAAAGCGCCATCGAACAAGGCGTCGCGCATCAGATTGTGCAGCGGTTGCAGCATGCGCGCGGCGGCGATTACCCAGCGCGCCAGCGTCTGGCGCGGCACCGTCGCTCCGTGGCGCGCGAGCACATGTTCGAAACGGGCCAGCGGCAAGCCATCGATGAATTTGATGATCAACAGCATGGCCAGGAAGTCGGCGCTGGCGTTGCTCTTTGGCAGCGGCTGCGGCGGCAACGCCGCCGTGACCGGCGCGTGGATGCTGCCGGGACAGCCTTAGCGCTTGCGGATGTGGCGCAGCACGCGCACCTGCATCGGGACGATGTCGAGTTGCTCGCTGACATCCTGGCCGATTTCCACCATCGGCGTGCTGCACGGGCAAGTGCGCTCGGCCGGGGACACATCGTACACCACGTCAAAGCGTTTCAACTCGGCCGGCAATGGACTGCGCTTGCCGCGTGCCGCGATCTTCTTGTCGGTCGCCGGCACCGTCTCCCGCGCAATCGGAGCAATGTCTTGCTCTTCGGTGCTCGATTGGGCCAGCGCTTCCGCTTCATCGAACAAGCGGCCCTGGCCGGACAGTTGGTCGGAACTGACGCCAAATTGGCGGTGACGCGCCAGGACCATCTGCTCGATGACCCGGTTGACATAGTCGCGCACCTGCTGCGTAAGCGAGTCGACCGACGCCATGTGGGCCGCATGCTGTTGGTGCAGCAATGCCGTCAGCGCAGCGACATCGGTCGGCAAGACGGGCTCGACGAAGGTGAATTGCGGGGGCAGAATGGCAGGTTTGGCGGCGGCGAAAGGCATGCCGCATTTTACCAAATTCCCCTATGAAACAGAAGTAAAATGGAGCGTTTTATGGGGACTATTTCGCCATAAATCGAAGCCTTCGAGCAGCCATTCGAATTGCTGCAAATTGATCGTTTGCGTGGCCGCTTCGGTGCCTTGCGGCCAGGCGAACTTCTCCGCCTCCAGGCGCTTAAGCCACAGGCAAAAGCCATTGCGATGCCAGTACAGGACCTTGATCTTGTTGTGCTGGCGATTGGTGAAAACATAGAGCGCGCTGCCGAACGGGTCCAGCCCCAGAGCCTGCTCGACCAGCACGGAGAGGCCGCCGATCGACTTCCTGAAATCGACTGGTTCCCGGCATAGAAACACTTGCTCGATGCGGCAACCGGGGTGCATCAGTGCGCATCCTGAAGCGCGCGCCCGACAGCGGCCAGCCATTCCGGCGCAGGCAGTGCCGGCATTTCCAGGCGCAGGCCCGACGCCAGGATCAAGGTGCAGCTGGCAGGGCGTGGCGCCAGCGAGCCGCAGCGCCACGAATTTGCTGCCAGCCTGGGGCGCCGCCTCGGGCTTGCCTGCCGCCATCTTCAACTTGCGCCGCCAGTAATAAAGCGATGCCAGTGAAATGTCGTGCTGCTGCGCATAGGCTCGCGCAGAAATGCTTACCTGCTTGATTGCGGACATGTGTGCCGCCCAGATTTCCGATTCTGCCGTCATGCTTACTCCATCTCAAAATTGATAGGTAAGCATGCCGCAATCAGAATTGCACGACAAGTCTGGGGTTCATGGAGCGCTTACGATCAACGAGTGTTTGCGAAGGGAGCCAGACAAGGTGAACTGGCCCAACCATATCGTCTGAAACCCGGTTCGTCGTTCGATGCCAGCTACACGCCGCAGCGCCTTCTGCACTGTCAAATTTAGGTGTGGAGAATGGGCGAATTATCGTGAAACGATCATTTTTGCAGCTAGGCTCACTAATGACGCAGAGGTATGTTGCCGACATGGCACCAGAATAGAAGACGCCAAGAAAAACCTACATACGCCCTACATGCGGCGATGCTAAATGGGATTATAAATTTTCGCAGTGGAAAATATCACTTAAGTCATTGATTTTACTGGCCTGCCCAACAGGAATCAAACCATTATCACAGGTAAAAACGCGCACCGGTCTGAGTGTGAGTGAGTGCACCCCATATAGAACCTACCCTTCGGCGATAAGTAGAAATGCGCATCCAAGTGCACATTACCTTTCCCGGGTCGCGTCAGGTAGACCCTGGTGCGGCCACACCATCCTTCTGGCTCGGGCACAAGAACGTACGAAGTAACCGCGACGGTTTGCTAAACGCCTGTGCGCTGACGTGTGGTCGATGACAATATTGACGCGGCCGCAACGATGTCGATGATTTGGAGTCAATGGGCAACGAGGTTTGCACAGAATTCCACCCCATCGCTGCACTTACCCGTGCGGACCTTCAAACCTTTGACCTCTTCATATTGGACATCGGTCTGCCCGGCATGGATGGGTATGAACTGGCTCGACAGCTGCGAGCGAAGCCATGTGCTTGCGCCGCCCTGTTTATGGCGCTTACCGGATACGGAAGTCCTGAGGACATTAAACGGTCGATGGAATCCGGTTTTCATTACCATTTTACTAAGCCGATGAATCTCCAGGCTCTTGCGAGAATCTTAGGGGTTCCGGATTTCTTCAGCTAGGCGTCAACATATTTCCTTCTCGGCGCGCTTCCCATTGCTGTTAATCCAGGTGTCTTGGCTGACCTTGCAAGTTTGGCTTCTCTTCGGGGAGTTTCGTTATCTCCCCCATTTCTCTCTGCTCTTGCAGCCACTGCAGTACGTCAACCTCCCGCCAAGAGGCGCGGGATGAATGCTCGCTGGCATGTTTGGGGGGAGGAGCCAGGGTTTGCCCCTCATATTGCGACGAAGGGTTCTCGTACTGCATTTCAATAAAGTGGCTAATTCAGCGATATCCAAAAAAGTCGGCATTGAAAGTCTCCAAGTCACCGTCGGCACGCCGATGCGTGCCCCAATCCACCCAAGTTAGCCGATTTCAACAATTTTTCTGACTCATTGCCTTGTGCGGTTTTTGGTCTTGCTTCCGCGGTTTCGAGAGATTTTCACGATGTCGATAGGTCCTTCCAG
>NZ_JAFCWM010000041.1:0-28451 GCF_049897565.1 Massilia sp. TWR1-2-2
GCTGGAAGGACCTATCGACATCGTGAAAATCTCTCGAAACCGCGGAAGCAAGACCAAAAACCGCACAAGGCAATGAGTCAGAAAAATTGTTGAAATCGGCTAACTTGGGTGGATTGGGCTCTGCCCTGGCGCAGAGTGCCGCTGCGATCGGCGCCGACGGCGATCCAAATATCCTGGTGTTGCCCGAGCATTCGCGCACGCTCGGCAAACCGGTGGCGTCGAATCCCTACGGCGTGCCGTCGTCCTTCGAGACCAATCTGCTGCGGCGCGAATCGCCTGGCCTGACGCGGGTTTCGGCGGCGTCGGTGGCGTTCACGCCGCTGCAGGGACTGTTTGGCATCATCACTCCGTCCGGCCTGCATTTCGAGCGCCATCACCAGGGCTGGCACGACATCGATCCCAGTAAACACCGCCTGATGATTAACGGCATGGTCAAGCAGCAGAAGATCTACACGATGGATGACCTGATGCGTATGCCATCGGTGTCGCGCATGCACTTCATCGAATGCGGCGCGAACACGGCGATGGAGTGGGGCAATGTCGCGGTACCTTCCGTGCAGTATTCGCACGGCATGCTCAGCTGCAGCGAATTTACCGGCGTGCCGCTGTCGGTATTGCTGGAAGATTGCGGATTCGACAAGCGCAACGCCAAGGTGGTGCTGGCCGAAGGCGCCGACGGCTCGTCGATGACGCGCACGATCCCGATCGACCGCGCGCTCGACGACGTGCTGGTCGCCTGGGGCATGAACGGTGAAATGCTGCGTCCTGAGAACGGCTATCCGCTGCGCCTGGTGGTGCCGGGCGTGCAGGGCTTCTCCTGGGTTAAGTGGCTGCGCCGGATCGAAGTGGGCGACCAGCCCTACGCATCCAAGGACGAAGCGATCCATTACATGGACGCGATGCCAGAAGGTACGTTCCGCCAGTACACCTCGGTGCAGGAATGCAAGTCGGTGATCACCAGCCCGTCGGCCGGACAATCGCTGCTCGATACCGGCTTCTACAACATCACCGGACTGGCGTGGTCGGGCCGCGGCAAGATCAAGCGCGTCGACGTGTCGGTCGACGGCGGCAAGAGCTGGCGCACAGCGCGCCTCGAAACCCCGGTGCTGTCGAAATGCCTGACCCGCTTCAACATCGACTGGGAGTGGAGCGGCGATCCGGCGGTACTGCAATCGCGCGCCATCGACGAGACCGGCTACGTGCAGCCGAAAATCAATGAACTGAGGGCGGTACGGGGTACGCGCTCGATCTACCACAACAACGCGATCCAATCCTGGCAGGTTGCACAATCCGGGGAGGTAACCAATGTCCAGGTTTATTAACATCACCGCAACCGTGTTGGCCCTCGCGCTGCTGGCGCCGGCCGTGCAGGCCGCAGCACCGCTGACCAACTTAGGGCGCCCGGCAACGACGAAGGAGGTCGCTGCCTGGGATATCGACGTGCGGCCCGACTTCAAGGGGTTGCCGAAGGGCTCTGGCAGCGTGTCGGCTGGCATGAAGGTATGGGAAGGAAAATGCGCCTCCTGCCACGGCACTTTCGGCGAGTCGAACGAGGTGTTCACGCCGATTGTCGGCGGCATCGGGCCCGATGACATCAAGACCGGCCGCGTCGCCTCGCTGACCAACGGCAAGCAGCCGCAGAAGACGACGCTGATGAAGGTGGCCACGGTGTCGACCCTGTGGGACTACATCAACCGGGCGATGCCGTGGACGGCGCCGAAATCGCTGACCACCGATGAAGTATACGCGGTGACGGCCTACATCCTGAATATGGGCGAGATACTGCCCGACGACTTCGTGTTGTCGGATAAAACCATCGCGCAGGCGCAGCAGCGCATGCCGAACCGCAACGGCATGTCGACCAAACACGGCATGTGGGACGTGCGCGGCAAGGGCGACGTCGCCAGCGTCGCCTGCATGAAGAACTGCCCGGTGGAAGCGACGATTCGTTCGTCTCTGCCGGAGGCATCGCGCAACGCGCACGGCAACCTGGCGCTGCAGAACCGCACTTTCGGCGCCGTGCGAGGCGTCGATACAAGCAAACCGGCGCCGGCCGCCCGGATTGGCGCCGCCGCCAATGCAGCGCCGGCGGCTGTGGTCGCAGCGCCTGCCAATGCCAGCGCCGGCATGGCGCTGATGCAGCAGAACGTCTGTATCGCTTGCCACGCCGTGTCAACGAAAGTGATGGGCCCGAGCTTCGTGCAGGTGGGCGATAGATACCGCGCCGACCCGACCGCCGCAGGCAAACTGATCGAGAAGGTGAAGAACGGCAGCAGCGGCGCATGGGGGCCGATCCCGATGCCGCCGCAGGGCCATGTCAAGGATGATGACATCAAGGCGCTGGTGCAGTGGATTCTCGCCGGCGCGAAGTGATTAGTGTGTTTTTCAATGGAGAAGTAATGAAGAAAGTTTTGTTTGCAGTGACCATATCGATCGCTTGCGGTAGCATCTTTGCAGCTGAGCATCGTGTCAAGATGGCCAACACGGGCGCCGATGGGTCAATGGTGTTCGAGCCGGGTTTCCTGCGCGTTGCCAAGGGCGATACTGTCAAGTTCATCAAGGTCGATCCGGCCCACAACAGCGCAGCAATGGTGGTGCCGGCCGGCGCGACTGCCTGGAAAGGCAAGCCGGACGAGGAAGTGAGCGTCACGCTGAATCAGGAGGGCGTCTACATCTACGTGTGTGATCCGCACAAGGTCATGGCCATGGCGGGGGTGATCCAGGTCGGCAAGCCGGTCAACCTGGTGGAGGCGCAGAAGCAGGCCGATATCCTGTCGAAGGGTTTCGTCATGAGCAAGGACCGCCTCTCGAAAGGCGGTTAAGCCAGCGCCGCGACAGCAACCCTTTACACAGAAAAGGAAAATGAGATGGGTAACCCAATGCGTATCCGCGCCAGCATCGCTGGCGACATGGTGGAAGTGAAGATCCTGATGCGGCACGATATGGAGACCGGCCAGCGCAAGGACGCCGCCGGCGCCGTGATTCCCGCGCACTACATCAAGACCCTCGTCGCCAAGCACAAGGACAAGGTCGTGTTCGACGCCAACTTCGGGCCGTCGGTGTCGAAGGACCCGTTCCTGTCGTTCAAATTCAAGGGTGGCGCCGCAGGCGACAAAGTGATCGTCACCTGGGTCGATACCGCCGGCGACATGCGCACCGACGAAGGCACGGTCAGCTGACTTGGCAACACCCCGGTTCCACCACCCCAATGCGGCACAGACCGCATGACGACGAACGAAGGAGACGACATGATCAAGAAACGCTTTGGCGTGGTTTGCGCAACACTGCTATGTGCGCTGGCGCCGGCGATGGCGCAGACTTCCGCAACGGACGAAATCGCCAAATACCGGCAGATGCTGGCCGATGGCAATCCGGCCGAACTGTGGGAGATGCGCGGCGAGGAGTTGTGGAAGGCCAAGGCCGGGCCGAACAAAGTGTCGCTCGAACAGTGCGACCTCGGCAAGGGCACCGGCATCGTCAAGGGCGCGTATGTCGAACTGCCGCGCTTCTTCAAGGACACCGGCAAGGTGATGGACCTTGAACAGCGGCTGGTTTACTGCCGCATGACGCTGCAGGGCCTGAGCCACGAAGAGGCCGTCAAAACGCCGTTCGGATCGGCCGGCAAACAATCGACCATCGAGCCGCTGGTGGCCTACATCACGTCCGAGTCGCGCGGCATGAAGATGGCCGTGTCGACCGCGCATCCGCTGGAAAAACGCGCCTACGAGGCCGGCAAGCAGATGTTCTTCTACCGCGGCGGTTCGCACGACTTTGCCTGCGCCACATGCCACTCGGCCGACGGCCAGCGCATCCGGCTGCAGGAGCTGCCGAACATTCTCAACAAGGCTAACGCACAGGCTGCCTACACCACCTGGCCGGCGTATCGCGTCTCGCAAGGGGAGGTCCGCACGATGCAGCACCGGCTCAACGACTGCTTCCGCCAGCAGCGCTTCCCCGAGCCGGTGTACGCCTCCGAGGCGATCACCGCGATGACTATGTTCCTGGCAAAAAATGCCGATGGCGGTGTCTACGCCGGCCCGGCCCTGAAACGATAAGGATAAGCGATGACTCCGATGCGAAAAATAGTGGCCGTCGTCGTGGCGACGCTGACCGTTGCAGGCTGCGCCAGCGTGGTTGGCGAGACCGATTACGGCCATGTTGCCCTCGACTTGATCAAACAGGATTTTCGTTCCAAGGGCCCGGCCACGCTCGAGCGCGTCACGGTGCAGGACGACGCGCAACAGCTGTGCAGTACCTTCCCGAAAGAGCGCAGCAGTGAGGTCAACGCCAGGATCGAGGCGGCCCAGTTGAAGACGGTCAAACTCCCGGCCGACGGCAAGTACCTCGGCAAGTGGCAGGAGGGCGAGAAGGTCGCGCAGAACGGCCGCGGCATGCAGTCGTCCGACGCGCTCGGCGCGCCGAACGGCGGCAATTGCTACGCCTGCCACCAGATCACCAAGCAGGAAATCTCGTTCGGCAACATAGGGCCGAGCCTGTACCAGTACGGCAAGGTGCGCGGCGGCAGCGACGAGATCGTCAAATACACGTGGTGCAAGATCTACAACGCGCAGGCGTACACCGCCTGTTCCAATATGCCGCGCTTTGGCCACAACGGGGTGCTGACGGAGGCGCAAATCAAGGATGTGATGGCGCTGCTGCTCGACCCGGCCTCGCCCGTCAACAAGTAACCGCGGCGCACCGGCGCATTTTCCCGCAGGGCGGGCAACACGCCGCGCCCGCATACACCGCAAGGAAGAACGATGGGAATGAATCGGCGCGAATTTGCGCAACTGCTGGGCATCGCCGCTGCGGGCGGCATGCTGATCAACTCGAAGGCGGCGCTAGCGGGTACGGCCACGGCCGGCAATCTATATGACTTGCCGCGCTTCGGCAATGTCCACTTCCTGCATTTCACCGACTGCCATGCGCAGCTGAAGCCGGTGTATTTCCGCGAACCGAGCATGAACCTGGGCGTCGCTGCTGCGTCCGGTCGCATCCCGCACTTGGTCGGCGATCAATTGCTGCGGCGTGTTCGGCCTGAAGCCGAACACGCCGCAGGCGCACGCTTTCACTGCGCTCAATTTCGAACAGGCCGCGCAAACGTACGGCAAGGTCGGTGGCTTTGCCCACCTTGCAACGCTAGTCAAGCGGATGCGCGCCGGCCGGCCCGGCGCACTGCTGCTCGACGGCGGCGACACCTGGCAGGGCTCCGGCACCGCGCTGTGGACCAAAGGCCAGGACATGGTCGACGCCTGCCTGCTGCTCGGCGTCGACGTCATGACGGCGCACTGGGAAATGACCCTGGGTGACAAGCGGGTGCAGGAAATCGTCGGCAAGGACTTCAAGGGCAAGGTCGATTTTGTCGCCCAAAACGTCAAGACCAACGATTTCGGCGACCAGGTGTTTGCCCCTTATGTCATCAAGCAGATGAACGGCGTGCCGGTGGCGATCATCGGCCAGGCCTTTCCCTACACGCCGATCGCCAACCCGCGCTATCTGACGCCGGACTGGAGCTTTGGCATCCAGGAAGAGAACATGCAGAAAATGGTCGACGAGGCGCGCGCGAAGGGCGCCAAGGTCGTCGTCGTGCTGTCGCACAACGGCATGGACGTCGACCTGAAAATGGCCTCGCGCGTGCGCGGCATCGACGCCATCATGGGCGGCCATACTCACGATGGCGTGCCGGTGCCTGTGGTTGTCAGCAACGGCGGCGGCAAGACGCTGGTGACGAACGCCGGCAGCAACAGCAAGTTCCTCGGCGTGCTCGACTTCGATGTGCGCGAAGGCAATGTCAGGGCGTTCCAATATCGATTACTGCCGGTGTTCTCGAATTTCCTGCCGGCCGACCGCGACATGACAGCGTTGATCAACAAGGTCAGGGCACCCTACGAGGCGAAGCTCGGCGAGAAGCTGGCAATGACCGAAGGCACACTCTATCGCCGCGGCAATTTTAACGGCACCTTCGACCAGCTGATCATCGATGCGCTGATGGACGTCAAAGGCGCCGACATGGCATTCTCGCCGGGCTTCCGCTGGGGCACGTCGCTGTTGCCGAACAGCCCCATCCTGATGGAGCACCTGATGGACCAGACCGCGACGACCTATTCTTACAGCACGCTCACGGACATGACAGGCAGCACCATCAAGACGGTGATGGAAGATGTCGCCGACAACCTGTTCAACAAGGACCCGTATTACCAGCAGGGCGGCGACATGGTGCGCGTCGGCGGCATGACTTATGCCATCGAGCCGAATGCGGCAATGGGCTCGCGCATCAGCGACATGCGCCTCAACGGCAAGCTGATCGAGGCCGGCAAGACCTACAAGGTGGCCGGCTGGGCGCCGGTGGCGGAGGGCGCGCAGGGCGAACCGGTGTGGGACGTTGTGGCACAGTGGCTCATGGCGCACAAAACGGTGACGCCGCGCACGCTGAATACGCCGCGCCTGATCGGTATGCAGGGCAATGCCGGGATGCTGGCATGAACACCATTTCAACCAACTCGGCAAGGAAGCACATGCGCGTCAAGAACTGGATCCTCATCGCCTCTGCCTGCGCTACGCTGGCCGTTGCGCACACTCAGGCGCAGGCAGTCGAGGCGGCGGCGGTACCGGCCAGCAAGCAGACTACGGCCGGCCGCTACCTCGATGCGCGCGAAGCGTATGCCCTCAAACAGAAGCTGGGCGCAAAGGCGTTTTTCGTCGACGTGCGCACGCGCTACGAGGTCTCGTATGTCGGCATGCCCACCGTCGCCGATGCGAACATCGCGTACGTCGAGCATCCGGACGATGCGCCGTGGGACGACAAGGCCGGCCGCTTCAAACTCGAGGTGAACAGCGACTTCGGCCCGGATCTGGCGCGGAGGATGGCGGCCAAAGGCCTCGGCAAGGGCGATGTGGTCATCGTCATGTGCCGCTCGGGGGACCGCAGCGCACGCGCCGCCACGCTGCTGACCCAGTTGGGCTATTCGAACGTGTTCAGCGTGGTCGACGGCTTTGAAGGCGATATCGCCACCAGCGGACCAAAGCAGGGCCAGCGTGTGGTGAATGGCTGGAAGAACGCTGATCTGCCGTGGAGCTACAAGCTCGATAAAGAACGCATGACCATGCCAAAGCTTTGACGTGAACAGCGCGATGAGATCCTATTCGTCATCGAATCGCCGTCGACCTGCCAGCCATGCGGTGCCGCTGTTGGCCGCGTTGGCGATCTGCGGCGTGTTCGCCGGCAGTGCCGAAGCTGCCGCCAGCCCTGCACTGGCGGCGCCGGTCGACCTGCATGCCGACGGTGCACTCGCCGCCACGCGCGGTAGCCCACTCGTCGTATTGTTTTCGCTGCCGGAGTGCCAGTATTGTGCCGTCGTGCGCCGCAATTATCTGGCGCCGCTGACGCGCACGCCGCGCGAGGCGGACCGCCTCGTCGTGCGCGAACTGGAGTTGACCTCCACGACGCCGCTGGCCGGATTTCACGGCGAACGAACCAGCGGCAGCTTGCTGGCGGCGCGCTATGGCCTGGCGGTGGCGCCGTCCGTCGTCATGCTCGACCGCGACGGCAAGCTGCTGACAGCGCCGCTGCTTGGCGGCGACGTCGCCGGCATGTACGGCGCCTACCTAGACCGGGCCCTCGACGAAGCGCGCGCCAAACTGGAGGGCGCCGCTTCGCTGCGCTCGATCGATCCCAAACCCTGATTTCTTCCAATGAGAGCCGCCGTAAAAAACGAAGACACCGAACGATCGAGAGCCGCGCCGCAGGGGTGCCGCGGTTGGCTTTTCAGCCTGGCAGCGGCGCTACTGGCGTTAGCCGCCGGCTCGGCCTGCGCGCAGCAGATGGTGCTGACGCCGGTGAAGATAACTCCGCATGTGTATTATTTCCATGGCCATACCGGCATGGCCGATCCGGCCAACCAGGGCTTCATGTCGAATGCGGCTTTGTCGTCACGCCGGACGGTGTGGTGGTATTCGACGCGCTCGGTACGCCGGCGCTCGGCGAGGCAATGGTGAGCGCCATCCGCAACGTCACGGCGCAGCCGATCCGGCGTGTCATCGTCAGCCATTACCATGCCGATCATTTCTACGGACTGCAGGCGTTCAAGGCGGCCGGGGCTGAAGTATGGGCGCATGAAAATGGCCGTCAGTATCTCGCGTCGGACATCGCACCATCGCGCCTGGCGCAGCGCAAGAACGATCTCAAGCCGTGGGTCAACGAGAAGACGCGGCTGGTGCCGGCCGACCGCTGGCTGCATTTCGATGCGGGGAAGACGATTCAGTTCGCGCTCGGCGGCGTGCATTTTCGGGTGATCGACATGTCGGGCGCGCATTCGCCGGAAGACATCATGCTCGCGGTCGACGAAGACAAGATGCTGTTTGCCGGCGACCTGTTCTTCACTGGGAGGATTCCATTCGTCGGCGAAGCGGACAGCAAGGTCTGGCTCGGTGCCCTCGACGAGATGTTGAAGATTGCGCCGGCAGTCGTAGTCCCCGGTCACGGCGAAATGTCGCGCGAGCCGCTCAAGGACCTGCAGCTGACCCGATCGTACCTGCTCTTCCTGCGCCGCGCGATGGGCGATGCGGTGGCCGACATGATACCGTTCGAGGAGGCCTATCAAAAAACCGAATGGAAGACGTTTGCTTCCTATCCGGCCTTCGTCCAGACCAACCGGATCAATGCCTATCAGACGTACCTGCTCATGGAGCGCGAGAGCCTGCTGGCAAAGTAGTACCCCACCACGTCAATCACACGGAGCTTCCATGAAAATCGTTCGTACCCTCTTTGCCTTACTGGTCCTTGCATTCGCTGCCTGCTCCGTCGCCGGAGCGGCGGACAGGGAAGAGAAGGTCGTGTATGACATGAATGACGGCAGCAACCCGATGGCTGGCCTGAACAATATCCGCAATCACCTAAACGCCAGTCCCAAGGCGAAGATCGTGGTCGTCACGCATGGACCTGGCATCGACTTCCTGCTCGACGGTGCAAAGGACAAGAACGGCAATCCTTACGACGCCGTGGTGCAGGAACTGGCCAACCGGAATGTCCAGTTCCGTGTCTGCAATAACACGCTGGAGGCACGCAAGATCGACCGCAAGCGCGTGATTCCCGAAGCGACGATCGTGCCTTCCGGCGTCGCCGAAGTGAGCCGGCTGCAAGCGCAGGAAGGCTACGTCTACATCAAGCCTTAGCCGTTGTCACGCTGCTGGCTTGCGCGCCACCATGCCGAGCAGGGCGGAGGGGCCGACATGCTGGGTGCCTTCGTCAAGCACGCCGTCGTACTCGCACAGTTCGATGATCTCGAGCGCGGCAAACGCTTCGCGCATCATGTCGCCGGTGTACAGGTGGTTCAGCAAGCCCGGGCCGTCAGTTTTGTAGTCGAGCTGCTTGGGCGTGTAACCCTGCACGATCAGGTAGCCACCTGGCTTGAGCGTAGCGACCATGCGGGCAAACAGGCGCCGCCGCATCTCCGGTCCGCCAAACTGGATAAATATGGCAACAACGACATCGTAGGCCTCGGGTTGCCAATCCCAGGAGTCGCAATCATTCACGTGCAGGTTCACGCTGACGCCAGCGCGGCGTGCCAGTTCGTCAGCCTTCGCAACTCCGACCGGGGAAATATCGAAGGCGTCGACCAGCAGGCCTTGCTGCGCCAGCCAGACGCTGTTCCTGCCTTCGCCATCAGCGACGGCCAACACCGATTTGCCGGCAGCGAGCAGCGCGAGGTGGCTGGCCAGATAGGCGTTCGGCGCCGTACCGAACAAGAAATCCGGGCCGCCAAAGCGCGCGTCCCAGGTTTGCATCGGATCGCTGAAGTAATTGTCATGCGCCATGCGGCAGCCCCAGGTTCTGGTTGGCGGGAACGGCGATGTCGATCAGCTTCGGTTTCGGCAGGTTCAGCGACGCCATCAGGGCGGAAAATTCTTCCTTGCTGCGGTTGGCAAGGCGCGCATTGTGGTCCTTCTCCCAGCCGATCGTCGATACCGATTGTCCCTTGTAGTCATGGCCGGGCCACATGCGCGTTGCATCGGGCAGCGTAAACAGCTTGCCGACGACGCTGTCGTAAAGGGCCGTCGAGCTGCCGCTCTGAAAGTCGGTGCGTCCGCAGCCGTCGATCAGTAGCGTGTCGCCGGTAAACACGTTGCCGCGCCAGAGGTAACTGACGCTGCCCCCGGTGTGGCCCGGCGTGTGCAGCACCTCGATCCGTTCACCGGCGCCGAAGCGGATGACGTCGCCATCGTTGAGCTGCACCTCGGCTGGCGTAATGCCGCAGCCGGATGGAACAGCGGCTTGGGCGCCGGTGACCTCGCGCAGTCTGCCGGCCGACGTCACGTGGTCGGCGTGCGCGTGCGTTTCCAGCACGTAGGCAAGCTTCAGGTCGAGCCGCTCAATATGGGCCAGGTCGCGCGCCCAATGTCGCTCGACCGGGTCAATGATCACCGCTGACTTATCGTCGTCGGCGACCAGGATATACGTAAAGGTCGACGATTCGACATCGAATAGTTGAATAGGATTGAGGTTCATCGCGGGTCTCCAAAGAGGCGGGGTTAAAGGCAGTTTACAATGCCGACTTGACGATCATGCCGACGGCAACTGCGGCCGACACAACGGCGAAGCCGATCTGAAGATGGGGGCCGGCCAGGCGCGCCGATACCATCCGGCCGCCCAGCATGCCGGCAAGAGCACCAGCGGAAAACGGAATCGCGACGCTCCACACCATGCCGCCAGTGGCGGCGCTGGTGACGACACCGGTCACCGACACCAAGGCGATCACCGCCAGCGAGGTGGCCACGACTGATCGCATCGCCAGATCGGTGTAGCGCTGCAGCGCGGGCACCATGACGAAGCCGCCGCCGACACCGAGCAGGCCCGAAAGCAGGCCGGCGACGGTGCCCGACAGCGCCAGCGCCCGCGCGCAACTGCTGGTCCAGATGAAGCGGCCGGTTGCGCGATCGCGCTTGCACGGATGCAGGGAATGGACATTGGCCGCGACGGCAACCGGGGGGCGCGTTGCCTGGCGGAAGGTGCGGAAGGCCACCAGCAGCAGGATCATGGCGAACAGGATGCTGAGCCAGCGGTTGTCGAGCCGGTGCGCCAGCCACAAGCCGAGCGGCGAAAGCAGCATGCCGGCCGCGGCGATCAGCATGGCGGCGCGGTAGCGCACGATGCCCTCGCGCAGCCCCAGCACTGCGCCCAGCGCAGCGGCCATGCCAACTGCTAACAGGCCGATCGGGCCGGCCTGGGCGACGCCCATCTGGATGCCGAATACCAGAAGCGGCACCGCGAGGATGCCACCGCCGGCGCCGGTAAGCGCGAGGATGACGCCGACGACCAGTCCCAATGCGAGCACGATCAACATGGCGTTGTCCCTCAGGCTGCTTGCTTGCGGCGCGCCGGCAGGCGTTCCAGCAATTCGAAGATCACCATGCCGGCCACCATTGCCGCGCCAAAAATGAGCGGCTTATTGCCGCCGCTGGCGAGCGATGCCAGCGCCGGGCCGGGGCAGTAGCCGGCCAGTCCCCAGCCAGTGCCGAAGGCCAGGCCGCCCAGTACCAGCCGGCGGTCGATATGGGTTGCGGTGGGCAGGCGCATGACGTCGCCAAGCAGCGACTTGTCGCGCCCGGCGGCAAAACGGAACGCGACCAGCCCGACCAGGATGGCGCCGCCCATGACGAAACCGAGCGAGGGATCCCAGCGGCCCGCGAGGTCAAGGAATCCGATGACCTTGGACGGATCGGTCATGCCGGAGATGATCAGGCCGATGCCGAAGACCAGGCCGACCACGAGTGCCATGATGATGTGCATGAGGTGCTCCTTATCCGATGAGGTGACGAACGATGAAAACGGTGACGAAGCCGGCCGCCATGAAGGCTGCCGTGGCCACCAGCGAGCGCGGCGACAGTCGCGACAGCCCGCACACGCCGTGGCCGCTGGTGCAGCCGGCTCCATAGCGCGTGCCAACGCCGACCAGCAGGCCGGCGACAACCAGCGTGGCGGTGCCTGCATCGACCTGCACTGCGGGCAGGGGGGCGAACAGGCCATAGGCAGCAGGGGCGGCGACCAGGCCGAGCAGGAATGCGATGCGCCACGCGATGTCGCCCTTCGGCCATTGCAGCAAGCCGCCAAGGATGCCGCTGATGCCGGCGATGCGGCCGTTGAACAGCACGAACAGCGCCGCGGCCAGTCCGATTAATGCACCGCCGGCCAGCGAGGCCCACGGCGTGAAATTTGCCCAATCGATCATCATGATGTCGCTCCCTTCGGTTTCTCACAATATAGTCGGTACAGTGTCTCCATCACCGCCATTGCCTCGTTGCTGGCGATGCTGTAGAAGATCTGCTTTCCTTCGCGCCGCGTCGTCACCAGCGCTTCGTCGCGTAGCACGCCGAGCTGCTGGGAAAGGGTGGGTTGCTGAATCCCCAGGATAGTTTCGAGCTCGCTCACGCAAAGTGGGCCTTGCGAAAGCTGGCACAGCAGCAGCAGCCGGGCCGGGTTGGCGAGCACTTTCAGCAGGCCGCATGCCTGCGATGCCGCCGCGCGCATCGCGGCCGGGTCAAACTGGACGGGTTGGTTCATGGTCGATCATTCCTTGTTTCGGCTTGCACGCAAATATTATATGGCACAATAAAATATAAATCAATATAATATAGGCGTAGGCCGCGCTGCGGTCACGGAACCATCATCAACTGGAGAGAGAAAATGACAAGCAACTACGGATTTGGCAAGACGGTGTCCTGCGCGTTCGACGAGGCGATTCAACGTGTCACAGCGGCCTTGCAGACGGAAGGATTCGGCATCTTGAGCGACATTGACGTCGCCGCCACCCTGAAAAAGAAGCTGAATGCAGACATGCCGGCGTACCGGATACTGGGCGCATGCAACCCTGCGCTGGCACAGCGGGCGATCCAGGCCGAGCCTTCGATCGGCCTGCTGCTGCCGTGTAATGTACTGGTGCGCGAAGTCGCCGATGGCAACGTCAGCGTGGAATTCATGGACACCGATGCAGTACTCAAGCTGGTCGGCAAGCCCGACATCGCCGCGCTCGCCGGCGAGGTGCGCCAGCGGTTGCAACGGGTAATGGCTGCCGTGTAGGGTGGCGCCGGCCGGCTTTAGGCAGCCGCCGGCAAGCGCAGGCGCGCCACAAGGCCACCGCCCGGCCGGGCGCTGAGCCGGAGGTCGCCGTCGAAACGCTTGACGATTGTCTCGACGATCGACAAGCCAAGGCCGCTGCCTTGTCCGCGTCCATTGCGCCAGAATCGTTCGATGGCGCGCTCGCTTTCTTGCTCGCTCATTGCGCAACCACGATCTTCGACGTAAAACACGATCGAGCCGTCACTCGTTTCGAATCGCAAGAGTACCTCGCTATCAACCGGGGAATAGCGAATTGCGTTGTCGAGCAGATTGCGAAGTGCCGTCACTGCGAGGGCGGCCGGCATCGCCAGCACGCTGTCCGGACCTTCGGCGGCGACAGCGACCTGGCGCGTCAAATCAGGCGCGATCTGCGCCAGCGCTGCGTGTGCCACAGTGGCGGCGCCGGCGACATCATTGCTATCGAACAGGAACGGTCCGTCAAGGCGAGCGAGCATCAGCAATTGTTCGATGGTGTGCTGCAGCCGGCGAACTCCTTGCTCCGCATGCTGCAACGCCAGCTCTTTGCCATCGGAGTGGGGTGACAGGCGGGCCACCTGAATGTGTGTCTTGACGGCCGTGAGCGGAGTGCGCAGCTCATGCGCCGCATCGCCGGTAAAACGGCGCTCGCGTTCCAGCGCCCCGCCGACGCGCGCCAGCAGCGCATTGATGGCCGCCACCAGCGGGGACAGTTCGGCCGGCACACGGGTGCTCGGGACGGGGTGTAGTGCATCCGGTTCGCGCGCAGCGAGCGCGGCCCGAATCGATTCGAGCGGGGCAAGGCCATTGCGCACCCCGATCCAAAGCGCCAGCAGGCTGCCAACAGTGGCGATTATTACGGGAATCGCCGCCCCAGCCGCAACGCCGCGCAGCAATTGTTGGCGGCGTTCGACGCGATCGGCGGTCGTCACCCGCACGCCATTTTCGTCCAGCGTGAAGCTGCGCCAGCGTTCGCCGCCGATCGTTCTGGTCCGGTAACCGGGGGCGGCGATGCCGAGCTGCTCGGGACTGTTGGCGGTGCGCGCCACGACGCCGCCCCGCAGCATGCGAATTTTGCACGCCACCCCGTTCATCGCGCCAATCGATGTCACCGTGCGCGCCGGCGACATCGCCGGTTGCTTCGCCGGTGATTGGGCCAGCAAGCCTGCCACCATGTGCGCTGACGCCGCCAGCCGCTCATCCAGCGCGGACATGAATTCGGCGCGCAGATCGACCAGCATCCAGGTCGATGCCGCTACCCACAGCACGAGGAACGGCAGGCCGATGACCAGCATTAGCCGCAGCCGCAGGCTCATGGTCCGGCTGCGCCGAGTCGATAGCCCAGCCCGCGCACGGTTTCGACGATCCGCGGGCCGAGCTTGCGGCGCAAATGGTGGATGTGCACGTTGATCGCATTGCTCTCGACGTTGTCGGCCAGTCCGTAGAGCTTGTCGTTGATTTGGTCGGCGCTCAGGATCCGCTTGCCCGCGTGGAGCAGCGCTTGCAGCAACGCCAGTTCCCGGCGCGATAATTCGACCACGTCGCCGCTCAAGGTGACGACGCACGTGGCCGGGTCGAAGCACAACGCGCCGTGGGCGATCAGATTGACGCTGCGCCCGCCGGCGCGGCGGTGCAGGGCATGCAGTCGCGCTACCAGTTCGGCCAGTTCAAACGGCTTGAGCAGGTAGTCGTCGGCACCGGCACGAAGCCCCGCCACGCGATCCAGCACGTTATCGCGCGCAGTCAGGATCAGGATCGGCAGGTCTTTGCCGGCACCGCGCCAGCGCCGCAGCAATGCCATGCCGTCTTCATCTGGCAGACCAAGGTCGAGGATGGCGACGTCGAACGCAGTCGTTGCGAGCGCCGCACTTGCCGCGCTCGCCGTGTCGGCATGATCGGCCGTGATCGACGACAGCCGCAGGGCCGCGAGGATTCCGCTCGCTACCAACTCATCATCTTCGATTAGCAATACATGCATGGATTAACGCGCAGAAAATTCCATCATAGCAGCCCTCGCGCTGGGTCGCATCGACGCCGACTGCCGCCATTTCCTTAATGCTGCCGTAATCGGCCGCAGGTAAGCTATGGCGATGAAGACATTCGCAACAGAACAATCAAACGCGCATTGCGCGGCGCTGTCAGCGTCAGCTGCAAGGGTCGTATGAACCGAGGAATGCCAAGCTGATGGGTACGGTGGCGATCGGCCCGATGTCGTTTTCCGTTGACGTACTGGCAATGCTGGCGTCGATTCTGCTTGCCACGACAGTGGGTAATCGGGTGGCGCGCGCACGCGGTGCGCACGCCGATGCGCTGTTGTGGATGTCGATCGCTTGCGCACTGCTGGCGGCGCGCGCGGCCTACGTGCTGCGCTACAGCGATGCGTATCTAGTCCATCCATCGAGCATTCTCGACCTGCGCGATGGCGGCTGGATCGGATGGGTCGGCGTGACGGCCGGCGTCGCGGTGGCAACCTGGCTGGGCTGGCGGCGACCGGCGCAACGCCCTGCGCTGGCGGCGGCAACGGCAGCCGGCCTGGCATTGTGGACGGGAGTGGCGCTGATCGCCGCGCTGCAGCCGAAGCTTGAGGTCGGCATTCCCGCCGTCGAACTGACCACTCTGCGCGGCGAACCGACGCAATTGCAGACATTCGGCGGCAAGCCGCTGGTCGTCAATCTGTGGGCCAGCTGGTGTCCGCCGTGCCGGCGAGAAATGCCGCTGTTGCGCGACGCACAGTTGCGCCATGCGGAAGTCAACTTCGTCTTTGTCAATCAAATGGAATCGTCCGCCGCAGTGCGACGTTATTTGGAGGCATCGCACATCGAGCTCGATAATGTTCTGCTCGACCAACATAGCGCGCTGTCGTTGGCAATCCGTTCGCAAGCATTGCCGGCAACCTTGTTCTTTGACGCCAGGGGCCGGCTGGTCGAGCGCCGCCTGGGCGAACTGTCGGCCGCCAGCCTGGCCCAGCGGCTCGCCCGCATTGTCAAAGTAAAAGCCTCCGACAACCACATGGAAACTCAATGACACTCCCGATGCACTTTAGGAATATGAACCCGCGCTCCATCGCCGCCGCCCTGGTTACTGGCGGCGCCGCGCTGATCGCTTCCACAATGGCGTTCTCGGCCGACACCTATCCGAAAGCGATTCGCCAGGCCGTCGATTCGGGCGTCAAGGTGGTTCGGCAGTTCCCTGCCGTCTCCGGACTGACAGGGTGGGTGTTGGCCCAAGATGGCCAATATTCAACCGTGTACACCACCGCCGACAAGAAAACCTTGCTGGCCGGCGCGCTGATTGGCGAGCGCGGCGAAAGCATCAGCGCGCTGTATGAAGAAAAATACGTGCCGAAGCCCGATCTCGGCGTATTGTTCTCACAACTGGAGAAATCGACCTACGTCACAGAAGGAGCCGTCTCGAGCGCGAAAGCGACCGTCTACGTGTTCGTCGACGCCAATTGTCCATATTGTCACTCCGCATGGCTAGCATTTCAGCCATACGAAAAGGCCGGCCTCCAGGTGCGCTGGATTCCCGTCGCCACCCTCGGGCCGACCAGCATGCCGAAGGCGATTGAAGTGATGGTTGCGGCCGACAAGCTGGCGGCGTTTCGCGCCATGGAAGCGAACCACGGCAAGGCGTGGACCGCTTCGGCACAGTCGAGCGAGGCCGCGCAACCGGGTACGGCGGCGGCGATCCGTCGCAACGGTGAGTTGATGCAGCGTTTCGGCATCGCCGGTACGCCCGGGTTGATTTGGAAAGACAAACAGGGCAAGGTCCAGATTCGCAGCGGCATGCCGCGCCTGTCGGAGTTTCCGGCCATTACCGGACTGCCCGAACAAAAGAACGAAGACGGCGCGCTGGATAAATTTCGCTAGCATTCTGGCGCGGATATCGCCTCGACGACCAGCGCGGGGACAATGACCTCATCCGCGCCCTGACAATGAACTACTGGAGCCGCACATGACGATCAAATTTGAGTTGATAACGGCCGGCCTCGCGCTGGCGCTTGCAGGCAGCGTGGCCGCCCAACCGCCAGCGCCGCCATTCACGACGCCGTCCGACTCGACCATCCCGTCGGGACCAAAGGGATTGGCGATCCAGGAAGGTAAGAAATTGCTCACTGAAACCCACCTGCGGCTTCCGAAGAACGTTGGCAATGGGTTGAATTGCACCAGTTGCCACCTCGCTGGAGGAACCACCGCCAACGCCTCGCCCTGGGTGGGCATTTGGGGCGTGTTTCCCGAGTATCGCTCGCGCAGCGGAAAAGTCATTTCGCTGACGGAGCGGGTCAACGATTGCTTCCAGCGCTCGATGAATGGCAAGCCGCTCGCTTACGATTCGGCGGAAATGAACAATATCCTCGCGTACATGCAGTGGCTGTCGACGGGCGTGCCGACTGGGACGAGCGTGAAGGGGCGCGGATTTGGTCCGTTCGACCAAAAGTTGAAAGCCAACCCTGGGCACGGGCAGGAAGTCTACGCCGCCAAGTGCGCCAGTTGTCATGGCGCCACTGGTGCCGGCACCAAAAACCCTTCGGGTGGTTATCTGTTCCCGCCGGTAGCGGGCAAGGACTCCTTCAATGACGGTGCGGGCATGGCCCGCACCTATACCGCCGCCGCCTTCGTCAAACATAACATGCCGCTTGGCCAGGGCGGTACCCTGAGTGATCAGGACGCGCTCGACGTCGCCGAATATTTCACCCACCTGCCGCGCCCGGTCTACAAATTCAAGGCAAAGGATTGGCCGAAAGGCGACAAGCCGAAGGATGCGCGCGGTTGACGTGGCAGCCGCACGCAGGTGTGGGGCAACGCAATGTTGCGAAGGTGAGTCATCCATCTGCTATTGCCACAGGAAAAGAAAAGTTGCTTTGGGATATTTTTGATTTTGATTGATAATGAAAGGGCGCCGAGATATTGATCAGCGCCCTTTTTTTACTTGAGCGGAACGATACGATGAAATTACGTAACAAAATGGCGACCTGCATGGCGGTTGTTTTTGCATTTTTCGCCGTCGCGCTCGGGTAGCGATTTCCGGGATGCAAAATGCCGCGACACAGTTCGAAAGGTTTATCGAACATGACCAGGCGTTCCTCGCCGTACGGTGATCGCCGGAGACTGCATCGGCAACGTCGAAATAGAAGGAATCAGGATTGTCGCTCCCACCCAGGCGCAGGCGCCGCTGGCGAGCACAATGACCAGCGGTTTGCGCAATTCGGCCGAACGTCCGGTGCCGTGCGCCGCCGTTGCGAACGCGGCGAATATTGCGACGACGTCGGCGAAACCGCCATCGCCCAGATCCAGCATGCGCAATGGCGAGTCGGCATAGGCATCGAGGTGGGTCAGCACGAAAATGAGGCGGCCGGCAACGACGGCCGCAGTGATTACTTTGCTCAACACCGGCATCACATTGATGCGCCTGTAGCGCCAGAACCACCATGTTGAGGCAACCGGTGCGAGCAGCGCGATGCTTGCAATGTATAGCTGATTCACGTGCCCTCTGCATTCAATATCGACCAGTGCGATGGCGCCGGCGAGATTCCGCAGAGCGATGGATGCTGCAATGGTATGCTAACCCCAGCCCGATAACGAGTCATTAACGCGGGGCCGAAACGATGCGACGCGCGGGGCGGTCGGAGCCATCAACAGAGCACAAGCACATCATGAGGTGAACTTTGAGCGAACAGATATCGCGATCCCGGATCCAATCGCTTGCCGCCGTCTTTCTTCTGGGGTTAGCCCCGCCGGTGCTCGCGCGCCTGCCGAAGCTGGTGCTGGTGACCGCGGAAGACGTCGAGGCTTCAATACACGGAGCATGGGTAAAGATGATTTATGCCGATGCGTGCGCGCGGATTGGACATGCCATGACGCTCCAATCGTATCCGGCGCGGCGGGCAACGGCGATGTCCGATGCCGCCATGGTAGACGGCGAGATCAACCGGGTCAGTAATTATGGGACGCTGCATCCTGACATGATCCGCATCGACCCGTCTCACTTCTCGATGAGTTTTTGCGCGTACGGGTATCCCTCGCAGCGCGTTGGCGAAGGGTGGCGTGGCTTGGCGGAGTTCGGTAACCCGCGGATTGAATACCGCAACGGGGTGGTTAGGTGCCGGGAAATGCTCGGCGCGCTTTCCCCGGCCGTGCAGGTCTCCGTCGCAAATAATGCGACCTTGGCGCTGCGCAAACTCGCGCAGCGCCGTACTGACCTGTACGTCGACATAGATAGCGTGGTTGAACGTGCGCTTCTGCAGCCGGAATTCGCCGGTGCCGGGATTCGGCCCCTGTCGGTGGTCGAGACGGTCGAGATGCACTGTTATATTCACCGTTCGAAGCGCGAGTTGGTGCGCCCGTTATCGCTTGCGCTTGCAACGATGCTCAGGGACGGCAGCGTTGAACGCTATCGCAAGGCAGCAATTGCCGCGGCGAGCGGCGCGCGCAAATATTTTTGACGCACATCAACGTTTTTTAAGATCGCATCAATACACTGGTCTGATCGTATGGTCGGATGATCGGAGAATGTATGCAATTGCGAAACGACTCTTCGCGCTATGGCTGGCTATCTGTCAGTCTGCACTGGGTGATGCTCGCCCTGCTTGTAGCGGTCTACGCCAGTATGGAATTGCGCGAATTCTATCCAAAAGGCAGTGCCACTCGCGAAGCGATGAAAACATGGCACTACGTGCTCGGACTGTGCGTGCTCGCATTGGCGACGGGACGCCTGGCCATTCACTTCGCCGGGCCGGTGCCGGCCATTTCGCCGGCCCCGCCGAAATGGCAAGCACAGGGGGCAAAGCTGATGAAAGTGGTGCTGTATGTGTTCATGCTCGGCATGCCAGTGTTGGGTTGGCTTCTTCTCAGCGCCAAAGGGACGCCGATTCCATTCTTTGGATTACAGCTCCCCGCACTGCTGACTGAAAACAAGGATTTGGCGGAGACGGTCAAGGAAGTCCACGAAACTGGCGCGACGATTGGCTATATTCTGGTAGGCCTACATGCGGCGGCAGCCTTATATCATCACTATCTGGTACGCGATGACACGCTGCGCCGGATGCTGCCGAAACGGCATGCGCGGTAATCACCTCGCCGCAACGCCTGCGGCAACTCCGACTCTGCGTTGCTATAATCTCAATAAGCTCGCGATAGAGTGCAGCGCAGTGTATCCGCGGCGGACCGCCAATGGAGAGGCCTTTGATTAGCTTTAACGAAGCGGTTGACGATCCCGAAGACACCGCGCATACGCCGGCCGAGCGGGCCGCCGCCGCGTCGCGTAGCACATGGGGCAGTGTCGCGCTGAACATTGCGTTGAGCGGGTTGCAGATTGCGGTCGGGGTGATAGCAAAATCGCAGGGCCTGATTGCCGACGGCATTCATTCGCTGTCCGACCTGGCCGCCGATTTTGTCGTGCTGTTTGCCAGCCATCACGGCGCCAAGGAAGCCGATGCTGAGCACCCGTACGGCCACCAGCGCTTCGAGAACGCCGCCTCGCTGGTCGTAGGCGCCTTACTGCTCGCCGTCGGTGCCGGCATGGCGTGGTCCGCTGTCGCCAGGCTGCAAAACCCGGAGCACATCCCTGTGGTGCATGGGGTCGCACTTGCGGTAGCGGCCGTCGCCCTCGTGGCCAAGGAGATCCTGTTTCGCTACATGCTGAAGATCGCCACGCGTGTAAAGTCGAGCATGCTGGTCGCCAATGCATGGCATGCCCGCTCGGATGCGGCATCGTCGCTGGTGGTGGGGATCGGGATTGCCGGAAACCTGGCGGGCTATCCACTGCTCGATCCCATCGCCGCGCTCATCGTCGGTCTCATGATCGTCAAAATGGGGTGGGGCTTCGCGTGGGACGCCCTGCACGAGTTGATGGACCGTGGCGTCAACGAGCAGGAACTGGCGGCGATCATCGGCACCCTGCAAGGCACGCCGGGCGTCATGGGCGTGCACGATGTGCGCACCCGCAAGATGGGCGACATGATCGTTGTCGACGCCCACATCGAGGTCGATGCGACGGTCCCTGTTGAAGCCGGCCATGCCATCGCCGTGGCGGCGCGGCGCAACGTGATGGAGCGACACCGGGTGCTGTCGCTGATGACGCATGTCGATCCATGGCGCCGGCCCGACCTCGACCACGCTACCGTGACCGCGCAGCCGGCGCCAGGCGGCGTGAAAAAATGAACCCTGCTGCGCCCGCCGAAAGCGGCCTGACCGAAGAAGAAGCCGCCCGCCGCCTGCTGCAGGACGGGGCGAATGAACTGCCCTCGTCAGAGCAGCGCACCTTGCTGCGCCTGCTGGCCGAGGTGGTGACCGAGCCGATGTTCCTGTTACTGGTCGCGTGCGGCGTGATCTACCTGCTGTTGGGGGACCGTGGCGAAGCCTTGATGCTGCTCGGCTTCGTATTTGTCATCATGGGCATCACATTTTCGCAACAGCGTCGCGCCGAAAATGCGCTGGCGGCGCTGCGCGACCTTTCCAGTCCGACCGCATTGGTGGTGCGGCATGGTGCGGTGCACGCGGTTGCCGCACACGCGCTGGTACGCGGCGACATCGTGCTCATTTCCGAGGGCAATCGGGTGCCGGCCGATATGTGGCTGATCGAGTCATCCAACCTGACAATGGACGAATCGATGTTAACGGGCGAATCTGCCACGGTGCCGAAATTCGCCGGCGCGGCAGGCGTAGCTCCGATGCTGTCCGGAGCGGACCCGCGCTCGCATGTCTTCTCGGGCACTCTGGTCACCCAGGGGAACGCGCGCGGCCAGGTTGTCGCCACCGGGGTACACAGCGCGCTTGGCCGGATCGGCGCGTCGCTCGCCACCATCAGCACCGATCCCACACCGATTCAACAGGAAACGCGGAGGGTGGTCAAGCGGGTGGCGCTGGTTGGCCTCGCACTGGCGGCGGCCCTGGCCTTGCTGTACTGGTATTTGCGCGGCGACTGGCTGCACGGCGTGCTGGCCGGCCTGACATTCGCGATGGCGATCCTGCCTGAAGAACTGCCTGTGATCCTGACCATCTTTCTCGGCCTGGGTGCATGGCGGCTTGCGCGCGAGAACGTCCTTGCGCGGCGCATTCCAGCCATCGAGCTGCTCGGCGCCACCACCTTGCTGTGTGTCGACAAGACCGGCACCCTGACCCTCAATCGCATGGCGGTGCGCACAATCTGGACTGAAGCGGCGGCATACGATGTCACCACTGCGGGATCGGCGCCATTCGAGGAAGCCTTGCACAGCGTGCTCGAGTTTGCCGTGCTGGCCAGCCATCGCCGTGCGTTCGACCCGATGGAGGCGGCCATCGGGGGCGCCGGCCAGCGCCTGCTGTCAAACACCGAGCACCTGCACGGCGACTGGACCCTGCTGAGCGACTACCCGCTGTCGAAAGAAATGCTGGCCATGTCGCGCGTGTGGCAGTCGCCCGACCGGCGCGCCAAAATGATCGCCACCAAGGGGGCACCGGAATCGATCATCGACCTGTGTCACCTCGATATCGGCCGTAGCGCAGCGATCGCGCAGCAAGTCGAGCGCATGGCGGGAGAGGGCCTGCGCGTGCTCGGCGTAGCCCGTGCAGTGTTCGACGCGTCCATCCTGCCGAGTAACCAGCATGATTTCGATTTCGAGTTCCTCGGGCTGGTGGCGCTCGAAGATCCGGTGCGCCCGGATGTCCCCGCCGCGATCGCCGAATGCCGGACCGCCGGCATCCGCGTGGTCATGATCACGGGCGATCATCCGGCGACGGCGATCTCAATCGCGCGCCAGGCTGGACTGGCGTCCGGTGGGGCGGCGATGACCGGCGCCGCGCTCGCCGCCATGAGCGATGCGGACCTTGCGGCCCGGCTCGCCGATACCACCGTATTTTGCCGTGTCCAGCCGGCGCAGAAGCTGCGGCTGGTGCAGGCGTTCCGCGCGCGCGGCGACGTCGTGGCGATGAGCGGTGATGGGGTCAACGACGCGCCGGCGCTGAAGGCGGCCGATATCGGCGTTGCGATGGGGGCGCGCGGCACCGACGTGGCGCGCGAGTCGGCCGCGCTGGTGCTGCTGAACGACGATTTTGCTTCGCTGGTAACGGCAGTGCGCCATGGGCGACGGGTATTCGCTAACCTGCGCAAGGCGATCGTGTTCGTCGTGGCGGCGCATGTGCCGATCGTCGGACTGTCGGTCCTTATCGTGTTACTTGCTGTGGTGCTTGCCATTCCGCTATTGCGATCGCTTTTCGTCTTTGCCATTCCCAGCGCGAAGCTGGTTGCGAGCGGACTTGGCGGCACGTTGCTCAGCCTGCTTTGGTTCGAGGCCGCCAAGCAATATGCCAACCGGCAGGGTTCACCCGCCCGGCGCGATTGACCCTGCCTCAGGGCGCCGCGGAGAATTCCTCAAAGGCGGCCAGCGCGTTGGCAGAATACATTGCGGACGGTCCACCGCCCATGTAGATCGCCATCCCGAGCGCCTCTTCGAGTTCGGCTTTGGTGGTGCCGAGCCGCACCAACGCCTGGACGTGAAAGCCGATGCATGCGTCGCAGTGCGCTGCCACGCCCAAGGCCAGCGCGATCAGTTCCTTGGTCTTCCGATCGAGGGCACCGTCACGCGATGCGGCGCGCGCCAGGTCGCTGAACCCTTTCATCACGTCGGGCAGGTCGTTGCGCAGCGTGGTCAGCTGCTTCGATACCGCGGTGGTCAAGTCTCCATAGCCGGTTAGTGCGGTGCTCATCAGTTTTTCCTCGTAGATTCGGTTGATGTTTTCATTTGGCAAGTGCGCAAACCAAACGGCAGGTACGCGGGACAAAATCGAAACACGCCCGTCGCCAGCGGTATCAAGCCGATCCAGCCCCAGGCGCCGATCACGCCAAACAGTGTCGCAGTGATCAAGCCCAGTCCGGCGAGAATGCGAATTGTACGGTCAATACTTCCAACGTTTGCTTTCATGATTTTTCTCCTTAAGGGGACAATGCGAACGGTCGTATCGATAGTTAGAGCACGTTTCATGCCAATGGCGGCGCACGCGGTTTGATGATTGATTACAAGCACTTACCGCATAGTTGGCGACGTCGATGGCTGCATTGGCATACCGAAAACGCTGTCATTTGGCAGCGTGGCAGCGATTGGCAGAGGTGCCCGGAGGTGGCTAAGCCAGTCCCTGCGCCTTGAGGCGCCGGTAGAGCGTTCGTTCACTGATGCCGAGGCGGGCGGCCAGTTCGCTGCGCGTGCCGTCGAACGTGGCGAGTACCGCAGCCAGCGATTCGGCAGCAACAGGGGGCCGCGCAGCGGAAACGTCTGCTGGAGCACCGGGTAGGTGTTCGGTGCGGATCACACCGTCGTCGGCAAACAATCGCGCGCGTTCGAGCACGTTGCGCAACTCGCGGACGTTGCCCGGCCAGTAGCGCCGCTGCAATTGCGTCATGGCACCGGGGTCGATGGTCAGCCTCCTCTTGCCGGCGCCGGCGCGCTGAAGAAATGAATTGACCAGCAAGGCGATATCTTCGGCGCGCTCCCGCAGCGGCGGCAGCGGGATCGGAAAGGCGCTGATGCGGTAATACAGGTCTTGCCGAAATTCGCCGTTGGCCATCATTTTCTCCAACGGTTTGTGCGTCGCGGCAACCAGCCGGAAATTGGCATGCAAGGTCTCGACGCCGCCGACGCGCCGATAGGTGCCCGATTCGATCAGCCGCAGCAGCTTAACCTGCATGGCCAGCGGCACGTCGCCGATCTCGTCGAGAAAGAGGGTGCCGCCCTGCGCCGTCTCCACCAGGCCGGGCTTCCTCGTGGTGGCGCCGGTAAACGCGCCTTTTTCATGGCCGAACAATTCGCTTTCGAACAGCGTTTCCGTCAAGCCCGAGCAATCGACGACGACGAACGGACCGCTGGCGCGTTCGCTCGTTTCGTGCACCGCGCGCGCAAAAAGTTCCTTGCCGGTGCCGGATTCGCCCAGTAATAGCACCGGCAGCGTCGACGGCGCCACCCGTTGCAGCGCCGCCAGCGCCAGGTTGAAGGCCGGCGAGCGGCCCACCAGGCCCTCGTCGCTTGGCCGCGCAGACGCGCTACGCACCACCGAGAGGCGCTCGACGTAGGCCGTGATGGCGCCATGGTCATCGAGGATCGGGCGCAGCTCCACTTCCACGTGCTCGGGGCCGCGCGGCGTATGGTGGATGTGCAGAACGCGGTCGGGTCCGCGCAGTTCCTGTGCCTTCTTCATCGGGCAATGTTCGCCGGCCTGGTCGCATGGCACATCGTAATGATGTGAGATGCGGTAGCACTTGTGGCCGAGAAAAGGCTGGTCGACGCTGCCGAATTGGCGCTGGTAGGCGGTGTTGGCCGCCAGGATGTTGTAGTCAGGGTCGAGCACGATCATTGGGTGCGACTCGTGCTCGAGAAATGACACCAGCGACTGCACCTGCGCAGAAGGGGGCGTTGGATTGACGGGGAAGGGCGCTTGGCTGTTCATGGTGGCTCCGGATGATTCATGCATGTTGGCGCAACACTGCCACGACTGTCAAGCGGGACTGCCAGATGGCAGTGTGCGGTGTCGTCGCCTCACCCCGCGGCAGTCGCAGCGTTCGACGAATAGCCCAAAAAATCAATGGCTTAAACCCCCTTCGCCAGCGAATCGTTGGGGGTGGCACGGGCTTTGCTGAAAGGAGCGGGAGGGCGTTAATAGCGCCGCCGCCCACAGGAGACTTCAATGAGCAACATACAACTTCACGTCGAAGGTTTTTTCGATCCAGCCACCAGTACCGTCAGTTATTTGGTGCTTGACCCAGCCAGCCGCCGTTGCGCGCTGGTCGATAGCGTGCTCGACTACGACCCCAAATCTGGCCGCACAGCTAGCCGCTCTGCCGACAAACTGATTGCCCGCGTTGTCGAACTGGGAGCGGAAGTTGAGTGGATCCTCGAGACCCACGTTCATGCGGATCACCTGACAGCTGCGCCGTACCTGAAAGATCAAGTTGGTGGAAAGATCGGGATCGGTGCGAACATTACGACCGTGCAGCAGGTCTTTGGTACCGTGTTCAATGCCGGCAGCGACATGGCGCGCGACGGCAGCCAGTTCGATCACCTTTTTGCGAACGACGAACTGTTCAGCATCGGCAGGCTGCAATGCCGCGCGCTGCACACGCCCGGCCATACGCCCGCCTGCATGACCTACGCGGTCAGCAACAGCCATCAGAGGGCCGCGTTTGTCGGCGATACCCTGTTCATGCCGGACTATGGCACCGCGCGCTGCGATTTTCCAGGCGGCGATGCACGTACGCTGTTCCGCTCAATCAACAAGGTGCTCAGCCTGCCGGAAGACACGGTGCTGTACATGTGCCACGACTATCAGCCAGGTGGCCGCGAGGTGCAGTTCGTCAGCACCGTTGCGGATGAGCGCGCCAATAATGTCCACGTCCGTAACGGCATCAGCGAAGCGGAATTCGTCGCCATGCGAACAAGGCGCGATGCCACGCTGGAGATGCCGACGCTATTGCTTGCATCGGTCCAGGTCAATATGCGCGCCGGTCATCTTCCCGAGCCGGAAGCGAATGGTACGCGCTACCTCAAGATCCCGCTCAACGCGCTTTGAACGGTGCAGAAAATACCACGGAGACAGCTATGAAGATTCAACACCTTGCGCCCGGATTGTCGGTTTCGGAACAAATCCTGCCTGAGCAGCTGGCCGAGCTGAAGGTGGCCGGATATCGCGCCGTCATCTGCAACCGTCCCGACGGCGAAGGCAACGACCAGCCCTTGTTTGCCGAGATCGAACGCGCGGCTCAGGCGGCCGGAATCGATGCCCACTATCTACCGGCTGAATCCGGGAAGGTCACCGACGAACAAGGGATCGGCTTCGGCCAGTTGCTTGCCACGTTGCCCAAGCCGGTGCTGGCGTATTGCCGCACCGGCATGCGTTCGACGACTATGTGGGCCCTGTCGCAGGCCGGACAACAGCCGCTGCCACAAATTGTCGATGCCGCCAGGAAGGCCGGCTTCGACATGAAAGGGGTGGTGCGCCGCATTGCCAACAACGGCCGGACACCGCTCGACGTTGTCGAAGTCGCGCATGCGGTCGTCATCATCGGTGGTGGCGCGGCCGGCATCGCCACCGCCTCGAGCCTGCTGGCGCGCGATCCTGGGCTCGATATCGCCATCATCGACCCGGCCGACGTGCATTATTACCAGCCCGGCTGGACCCTGGTCGGCTGCGGCGTGTTTGATGCCGCCGAGACTGCGCGTACGATGGCATCGACGATTCCGCGGGGCGTCCATTGGATCAAGGCTGCGGTCGCCGCGTTCGAACCGGACGGAAACGCCGTCATCCTCGATGGCTGCCGGGTCGTCAGGTACCAGCAGTTGGTGGTGTGCCCCGGTCTGAAGCTCGACTGGCATGCGATCGAAGGCCTGTCCGAGACGCTCGGACGCAATGGCGTCACTTCGAATTATTTGTATCACCTCGCTCCATATACTTGGGAATTGGTGCAGAACCTGCGAGGCGGTCGGGCTATTTTTACGCAGCCCCCGATGCCGATCAAATGTGCCGGTGCTCCGCAAAAAGCGATGTACTTATCGGCGGATCACTGGAAACGCGGCGGTGTTCTCGATCAGATTCAGATCGAGTTCTGTAGTGCCGGCGCCGTGCTGTTTGGCGTGGCCGCCTACGTGCCCGCACTGATGGAGTACATCAATGCTTACAGCATCGATCTCAATTTCGGCTACACCCTGACGCGCGTCGATGGGCCGTCTCGCACCGCCACTTTTTCGCGCCTCAATCCGGATGGCAGCAAGAACACGGTCACGCGCGAGTTCGATATCCTGCACGTGGTGCCGCCGCAGGTTGCGCCCGATTTCATTCGCGTCAGTCCCTTGGCCGACGCCGCCGGCTGGGTCGATGTCGATCCCTCCACCTTGCGCCATAAGAAGTGGGGCAATATTCATGGTCTTGGCGATGTAACCAATACCAGCAATGCGAAGACCGCCGCCGCAGCCCGCAAGCAGGCCCCGGTGGTTGCCCACAATGTGCTGGCGGCTATTGGCAAAGCCAAGGGTAGTGCCCTATACGACGGCTACGGTTCCTGCCCGCTGACGGTAGAACGCGGCAAGATTGTACTAGCGGAATTCACCTATGGCGGGGCGCTCGCACCGAGTTTCCCAGCATGGCTTGTCGACGGCACTCGGCCGTCGCGACTGGCGTGGTTTTTGAAGGAACGCATCCTGCCGCCGCTGTACTGGAAAGGCATGCTGAAAGGACGCGAGTGGATGGCGAAACCGGAATTGGCGGATTCCTGACATCGAGAGCAAGCACTAGCCTGAATGTTTCACAAACTGCCACAGCGGCCTCCGGGTTGCCGACACTGGACTTGTTTGGCTGTAATCGGAATGTCGCGGGCGATGTCGCCCCTACCCAATTGAACGGGACAT
>NZ_JAFCWM010000042.1:0-25618 GCF_049897565.1 Massilia sp. TWR1-2-2
GTTTGTTGCCATTTCTGGCACTACCATTGCTGGTAGGTCGCTCACTCAAAATACTGACAGGCCACTTCTTGCGAAGCGCCTATATTTCTTCTTTGTGAACATTTGATAATTTAAGTTTTCAGCGACCGAAGTCACTGGCACCTTCATCAAACGCCCACACTTATCGACTGTTAATTTTTAAAGAACTTGTTCGGTACTGCCTGCTTGCGGCTTGCTGATGAAGCGTTGTGTTCATCAGCCGCGAAGAAGAAAGAGTATGAAGCGTTTAGCTCGATTCGTCAACTTCTTTTTTTCCTGCGACACCCTTTTCGGAGCGCCCCAACCGTCGTCAACTACTTGATTTTGTTAACCATTTCATCGGGGAGGCGAACTATAGCAAACGGTGTCGGCGCCCGCAAGTTTTTTTCTGGGGCGGCAAACGACAGATGGCATCAAGCTTGCTACATCCACCGCGTGGGCGCACGTTTTTCGCCGCAATTCCTTGACAACGAGGGCAGCCGGGATGACATTCATGGCAGGGGCCAGAACAAGAACGCGCTCAGCGGTTCGTAGATTGTTCATTCACGGCGCAGGTGTGACAAATTGGTACAGCGCGATTCCACATAGAGAGCCCCCAAGGGCCGAACCGGAGACACATCATGGAACATCAAGCTGGCCCGGACCTGCGAGGTCCGGCAGTCGTACGCGGGGACGAAAACATGCCTGTGATAATTGAATCGTCCCATCAGCGCTCGCTGTCGTATGGCCTGTGCCCTGGCGCGCGGCCTGATTTCAGTCCGCTGGCCCGCAACGACCTGTCGATGCTCATCGCGCAGAACCGCCTGCTGCACGCCCATGCGGTGCCGGTGATGGAAACGCTGTACCAGCAGATTGTCAACACCCACAATATGGTGATCCTCACCGATGCGAAGGGCGTGATCGTGCATTCGCTGGGCGATGACGACTTCCTCGAGAAAGCCAGCCGGGTGGCCTTGCAGCCGGGCGTCGCGTGGTCGGAGGAGAGCAAAGGCACCAATGCAATCGGTACGGCGATCGCGGAAAACACTGCCACAGTGGTCCATGCGGACCAGCACTACCTGCAAGCGAACCATTTCCTGACCTGCTCGGCGGCACCGATTGCCGACCACCAGGGCAATGTGATCGGCGTACTTGACGTATCGGGCGACCAGCGCAGCTTCCACAAGCATACGATGGCCCTCGTCCGCATGTCGGCGCTGATGATCGAAAACCAGCTGTTCTCGGCCTCGTTCGAGGATTCGATCACGCTGCATTTCCATGCGCGCCAGGAATTCATCGGTACTTTGATGGAAGGCATCGCCTCATTTACGCCAGGCGGGCGGTTTCTGTCGGCGAACCGAAATGGCCTGTTTCAGCTGGGGCTGTCGTTCTCGGCGCTGCAGTCGCATACCTTCAGTTCGCTGTTCGGCATGCCGGTGTCGGCCATGTTCGACCATTACCGCACCGCCGCGCCAGGGTTGCTGAACCTGTGCATGCACAGCGGCGTGCGCGTGTATGGGCGCGCCCAGCTACAACTGCGCAACGAGGTACAGGCCTTGTCCGGCAACAACGAGCGCGGCAGTCTCGCGGTCTCTCAGGCGACGGCGGCGTCGCAGGCGGCGCAAGCGGCCAACGCGCGCCGGCTGTCGGGGCTGCGCTACCTGAATACCGGCGATCCCCAGCTTGAACAGGTCATTGCCAAGGTCAACAAAGTTCTCGGTCGCGACATTCCGATCCTGGTGATGGGGGAAACGGGCACCGGCAAGGAATTGCTGGCGCAGGCGATCCACAACGATTCGCCGCGCGCGATGGGGCCCTTCGTGGCGGTCAACTGCGCCTCGATCCCGGAAACGCTGATCGAGTCGGAACTGTTCGGTTACGAGGACGGCGCGTTCACCGGCGCGCGCAAGAAGGGATCGATCGGCAAGATTTTGGCCGCGAACGGCGGCACCCTCTTTCTTGACGAGATCGGCGACATGCCTTTCGGGCTGCAGGCGCGCCTGCTGCGCGTGCTGCAGGAACGCGTGGTCACCCCACTCGGCAGCGCCAAGTCGATACCGGTCAATGTCGAACTGATCTGCGCGACCAACCACAACCTGCGCGACCGCATCGCCAAGGGCCTGTTCCGCGAAGACTTGTATTACCGGCTCAACGGGCTGGTCGTCAAGCTGCCGCCGCTGCGCGAGCGTACCGACCTCGAGATCGTCGTCAAGAAAATCCTGGCGACCGAGTCGAATGGCGGCCGCTATTCCGTGTCCGGAGAAGTGCTGTTCATGTTCATGCGCCACAAGTGGCCCGGCAACTTTCGCCAACTGACCAACCTGCTGCGCACCGCGATCATCATGGCCGGCGACGAATGCGAAATCAGCCTGCGCCACATGCCGGACGATTTCCTCGACGACATCGACATGCATCCTGCCGTCGATCCGGGCGGGAACGCCGACAAGATGATCGCCGCCGGCGCCAAGCTCGACGAAATGGAGCATTCGTGCATCGTCAAGTCGCTCGAAGCGCACGGCGGCAACGTGTCGGCGACCGCGCGTGCGCTCGGCGTGTCGCGCAACACCATCTACCGCAAGGTGCCCCACCTTAAGTAAGCACATGTCAGGCCGCCGGCGGGAAGGCGGGCGACTTCCACACCACGCCGCGCTTGTTGATCGTCATCAGGTCGACGGCGGGAAGCGACCGGGCCAGCGCGTGGGCCTTGCGCGCACCCATCACCATGAACGCCGTCGACAGGCCGTCGGCCAGCAATGCGGTCGGCGCCAGCACCGTCGCGCTGGCCAGTTCTGGCGGCGAGTCGCCGGTGGTCGGATCGAAAATGTGATGGTGGGCAAAATCGGGCGTGAACGTCGACGCATAGTCGCCGGACGTGGCGACGCAGCGTCCGTGCGGGCACAGCACCGCGGCCAGCGCATCGTTGTCGCGCGGGTGCAGCACGCCGAGCGTCCATGGGTGGCGCCCGTTGTTGCCGTGCGCGCTGAATTCGCCCGTATCGAGCAGCGCGTGCTCAATGCCGCGCGCGCGCACGGCGGCCATTGCCAGGTCGGCGGCATAGCCCTGCGCCAGGCCGTTGAGCGTGATGGCGGCGCCCGCCTTGCCAAGACTGACCCGCTCGGCGCTTATCGCCAGCCGGCGCCAGTCCACGCGCAGCTTCGCCTGGCGGCGTTGCCGCGGCGACGGCAGCGCCGATTGGTCGGCGGCGTTGCGATACGCCTGCCACAAGGGCTGGACCGTGATATCGAAGGCGCCGCGCGTCATTTCCGACAGCGCCTGCGCCTGGCGCAGCACGGTCAGAAGATGTGGATGCGGCTGCGCGAGCACGCCGTCGCGGTTGAGCTGGAACACCTGGCTGGCGGGATTGTAGATGCTCATCAGGCGATCCACCTGGGTGGCCTGGTCGAGCGCGTCGCGGATCGCGGCAGCGGCCTGGCGCTCGTCATCGTGCACCACCGACACGCTGACCGTCGTGCCGAACGCCAGGGTGGCGCCGGTAAACAGCTGGCCTGTGCGCTGGATCGACGGCGGCGCCATCGCGGAAGCCATCGTTCCGAGCGACGCGGCAAGAAATTTTCGACGCAACATGCACTCCTCCCTTTTTACGAATTGATCGCGCGCACAATCGCAATGGTGCGCGCGCGTTTGACTTCCATGATCAGCGGCGCGCATTTTTTATCGCTGCCGTAAATCACCACGCAATCCATGCACTGGAAGCACTCGTCGTAGCTGACGTCGCCGGCCGGCGTAATCGCCTGGTAGTCGCAGCGGTGACGGCAGGTCTGACAAGGGGCGCCGCATTCGGCGCGCCGCGGGATCCAGTCGAGCACGCGAAACCTGCCGAGCAGCGCCAGCGCCGCGCCGAACGGGCACAGGTAGCGGCAGAAAAACTTGTAGACGAACATGCTCGCCAGCAGCAGCGCGACGGCGTAGGCCACGTACGGCCAGGAGCGCACGAAGTTGAGCGTGATGGCGGTCTTGAACGGCTCGAATTCGACCAGCTTGTCGGTCAGTGCCGGCGCCAGCCAGGCGCTGGCAAGGATCATGGCCAGCAGCGGATACTTGATCAGCTTCAGGCGCGCATCGCTGCGGGGGCGGATGCGCAGTTGCGGCAGCTTGATCCACTGCGCGAGCTTTCCAGTCGCCTCCTGCAGCGCACCAAACGGGCACAGCCAGCCACAGAAAGTGCCGCGGCCCCACACCAGCAGCGACACCGCGGTGAAGCCCCACAGCACCACCGTCATCGGATCGAACATCATGAAGGCGAGGCTGCGATGCGCCAGCAGGGCCTGCAGCACGCCGGTGAGATTGACGATGGACAGCTGCCCTTGCGCGTAATAGCCGATGAAGCCGATCGTAAACAGCAGGAAGCCGGCGCGGAACCAAGCGAAGCGGGCGCCGTGGGCGGTCAGCCGCTTCTGCAGCAGCAGCGCCGCACTCAGCACGGCAAGCGCGGCAGCCAGCACCAGCAGCTCGGCGCGCCGGCTGGACCAGATGCCTGGCCAGGACTTGTTGCTGGCCTCCGGCGCGACGGTGAACTGCGCCGGCACCTGCACGGAAAATGCGATGTCGCGGGTGATCCGCTCCGGATAGACGATGCCCTTGAAACGCGTTATCGGCAGCGTGAAGTCGAAGGGCCGTGCCGGATCGAGGCCGGCCTGGCCGATGACGCGCAGCACCGTCACGCTGGCGGCGGGCAGCGGGCCAGTGGCCGCCAATGCCAGCTCCAGGTCGAGGTCGCGCATGTCGATCGGCAGCTTGTCCTGTTTCAGCACGAGCCGGTCGGGCACGCTACCGCGGACGAAATCGTCGGCGAGGATGCTGTACCGGCCTGACGACATCACCAGCAGCGCATGGTCGCCCGCCTCCAGCCGGTCATGCAACTTTTTCCAGCTGGCGGCGGTAAGGACATTGCGGCCGGCCGTGGGCACCGAGGCGACCGCCAGGTACAGGTCGATGAAGACAGCGTTCGGGTGTGCCAGCGCTCCCGCATCGAGGCCGGCGCCGGTGCTGCCGGCAAACAACTTCTCGACGTCGCGGTTGGTGACGCGCAGATGGCGGACCAGGCCGGCGTCGAGCAGCTGCGCGACGCTCATCGGTTCGAACATGTCGGCGCGAATGCGCGCGATCTGGTCCGGATCGCTCCCCTCGCCGAAGCCGAGCTTCTTGCGCGACACTTTGAGGGCCGCCGACAACACGCTCTGGTGGATGATGCGCACGGAAGCGGTCGCCTTCGACACGCCGTCCAGGTAGGCGTGGCCGGCGTCGGGCCCGCGCAGGCGCTTGGTCTTGCTGTCGATGACGATATTCTGTTTGAGCGAGAGCTCCTGGTACTGGGCGACGAAGGCGAACAGCGGCGCCTCGCCGAGGCCGTCCAGGAACACCGGTTCATGATGAGAAAGCACCGCGACGTCGAGGAAGCTGCCCTTCGGATCGATCGCCACGAGCAGGTTGATCGGCACGCCGGCGAATCCGGGCACCGGCGCCAGGTCGATCGATTCGAACACATAGCCGACCAGTTCGGTGGCGGTCGCGTTCTGCTTGAACAGCGGCCATATCGGCAGGTCGGTCTGCTTGTCGCCGACCACCAGCGGCGCCGGGAAGCGCTTCACCAGTTCAGGCCTGGTGAGCACGCCGGCGCGCGCAGGCAGGCAGCTGCACAGCAGCGCCAGCCAGAACGACAGGAGCAGGTGGCGACGCACGTGGTCAAAAGAAAATGATGCCGCCGAGCGCCGCGCCGTTCATGCGCGCCGAGCGTCCGCTGAACGCCTTCGAGCGGGTCTGTCCGACTTCGCCAACCAGGGTGATCAGGTTGTTGAGCGAGTAGTAGGCGCCCACGGTCAGGTTGGCGTTCGACTTGAGGCCACCCGTGCCGGCGGTGTTGTCGTCGTTCGCGCTGATGCCGTAACTGGCGCCGAGCTTGAGGTTGTCGGAGGTCTTGAAGGTCGCCTGCAGCAGGTAGTTCTTCGACTTGGTGTCGCCCTGGTCGGCGTCGGACAGGATGCCGAGCGCCTTGCCGCCCTGCGCATTGGCCAGCACGTTGAAGGCGCCGGCGGTAAACGAGCCCCCTGCTTCGACGCCGGTCATGGTCAGGTCGCGCACGCCGGCAGTGACCGACGTGAACTTCTGCGATTTGGCGCCGAGCCAGGCCTTGAAGCCGTCCCGCGCGAACGTGACCTGCGCCTGCACCTGCGGGCTCGACTTGGCGGTGTACACCGGGGCGGACAGGATCGGCGTGTCGGAAACCGGGCTCATCAAGCCGATGTCAAAGCCAATGCCGGATGCCGACTTCGGCGTGCTGTAGGTCATCTGGCCGTAGTTTCCCAGGTAGGTGTAGCCGGCGCCGATGTGGCCGAGCGCGACGCGACCGCGCTGCGTCGCCTGCACTGGTGCGCCGGCGCCGAGCAGGGTCATGTCGCTGAGGATGGCATTGGCGCCGAAGATGCCGTAGTCGCGGCCGAGCTTGACCGTACCCATCTGCGCGTTGCCGAACGTGAAGAAGGCCTGGCGCACGTCGACCACGCTGTTCTGCCCGATCGCGCTGTCGGTCGCGGTCGAGTTGTAGATGCCGATCAGGGCCTTGACGTCGTAGCCGCCCTGGGTCGACAAGGCGGAGGTGACCAGGCCATTTGGCAGCAGGCCGTTACCGATGGTGGTGCGGTCGCCCTGGCCGCCGCAGCCGAGTCCCTTGTCGCCCAGCGCCAGGCCGCCGACTGCATCGCCCGAGCACGAAACGGCGGTGTAATAGGCGTTGACGATGCCGCCCACCGACACGGTCCAGTCGCCCGATTTGATATCGACTGCGTGGGCGTTTTGCAGGCTTGCCGCGGCCAGCGCGGTCAACAGGAATACGTTCTTCATCCGTCTCTCCTTCATCTTTTATGGTTCGTGAGCACATCGTCTTGATGTACCCCGTCCATGGCAATTTGCGTGCCCACCAGATGCATCCACAACGCGGCCGGATCCATGCGCAAGCTGTGCCGGATCGAATCAATCCGCGGCGCGGCTGTTCTGTTTTAGATCGCTCTGGACAAATTTCGAGGGCCAGGTCTGTCTTGTCAGCGCGTGACCGCAGCACCCAATCGCTGGGGTCAGGTCTGACATCCCCCCTCTGTCAGACCTGACCCCACGACGATGTCCGAATGTCAGACCTGACCCCAGCGTTGGGGGCAAAAAAATGGCGGCCGAAGCCGCCACAAAAACCGCCCGCCGCAAGCCCCGGAGACCTCATCGACCCACGGCACCGCCAAGCGGCTACACCATCAACCTTTGGCCAGCTTGAATACCCATACCGAACCGCCCTGCTCGAGGAAGTTGACCTTCTTGGCTACCTCGCCTCCCCACAGCGGCACCGCACCGCCCCAGCCGGACACGACCGCGACGTATTGGGTATCGCCGTCGATCCAGGTCACCGGCGGCGCCACCACGCCCGAGCCGGTCTGGAATTTCCACAGTTCCTTGCCGGTGTTGGCGTCGACCGCCTTGAGGAAGCCTTCCGGCGTGCCGTAGAACACGAGGCCGCCTGCGGTGCTCATCACGCCACCCCACAGCGGCGCACTGTTCTTGATTTCCCAGACGATCTTGCCGGTCTTCGGATCGATCGCGCGCATCGCGCCGATGTAATCGTCGAACAGCGGCTTGATGGTGAAGCCGGCGCCAAGGAAGGCGCCGCCCTTCTTGTAGCTGATCGGCTCGTTCCAGATGTCCATGCCCCACTCATTGGCCGGTACATAGAATAATTTCGTCTGCGGGCTGTAGGCCATCGGCATCTGGTTCTTCGCGCCAAGGAAGGCCGGCGCCGAGAATACGGTGCTGCCTTTTTTGCCGTCCTCACCCTTGGTCGGATCTCCCGGGCGGTTGGCGGCAATGAAGTTCGGCCGCCCGGTCTTCAGGTCGATGCTGCTGGCCCACGTGATCTTCTTGACAAAAGGGAAGGCGTTTTGCAGCTTGCCGCTGGTGGCATCGATGACGTAGAAAAACCCGTTGCGGTCGGCCTTGCCGCCGTAGCGCTTGCCATCCATGTCGAACGTGACAAATTCATTGGCGCCGTCGAAGTCCCAGGAGTCGTTCGGCGTGCTCTGGTAGGCCCACTTGATCTGGCCGGTGGTCACGTCGAGCGCAACGGTCGACGACGAGTACAGGTTGTCGCCAGGACGCAGGTGGCTGTTCCACGGCGACGGGTTGCCGGTGCCGAAGTAGGCCAGGCCGGTCTGCTCGTCATAGGTGCCGCCCATCCAGGTAGAGGCGCCGCCGGTTTTCCACAGCTCGCCCGGCCAGGTCTTGTTGACCGTACCGGAAATGCCGTTGTCGCTTTCCTTGCCGGCCTTATCGTAGCGATGGCCCATGTGGCCCTCGACGGTCGGGCGCGACCACACCAGTTGGCCCGTCATCGGATCGCGCGCATCGACCTTGCCGACGATGCCGAACTCGCCGCCGGAGTTACCGGTCAGCAGCAGGCCCTTGGCGATCAGGGGCGCGGCCGTCATCGAGTAGCCCGCCGCATAGTCGCCGATCTTTTCTTTCCACACTACCTTGCCGGTGTCCTGGTCGAGCGCGACGAGCTGGGCGTCGAGCGTGCCGAAGATGACCAGGTTGCCGTATAGCGCGGCGCCGCGGTTGACCACGTCGCAGCACGGCATGATGCCGTCCGGCAGGCGATGCTCGTACTTCCACAACTTGGCGCCGGTCTTCAGGTCGACCGCAAAAATGCGCGAGTACGAGGCGGTGACGAACATCTTGCCGTTATGGATCAGCGGCTGCGACTCCTGGCCACGCTGCTTTTCGCCGCCAAACGACATCGACCATGCCGGCGTCAGTTTCGCAACGGTCTTGGTGTTGATCTGGGTCAGCGGCGAATAGCGCTGGCCCTCGGTGCCCATGCCGAACGACAGCACGCTTTTCGGGTCCTTGGCGGTGTTGGACAGCATGGCGCTGGTGACGTCAGCTGCGTGCGCCATTGACATTGCGCTCACGCCGAGCAGGCATCCCGTGACGACTATTCTTTTCACAATCTTCTCCTCTTTCTTGTAAATTATTTTTCGCGACCGTTCACCGTCAGGGTGCTCAGAAGACGAAACTCCTCATCGGTGAACAGGCGCGAGCGCGTCAGGAAGCGCCGCCCTGTTCCGTTGTCCAGCGAAAACATGCCGCCGTTGCCGGCAACCACATCGATGATCAGCTGGGTATGTTCCCAGTAAGCGAACTGCTCCAGCCCCATGTAGAACGGCGCGCAGTCCAGGTTGCCGAGGTAGACGTCGGTCTCGCTGACGTCGAACTCGCCGGCCGGATAGCACATCGGCGCACTGCCGTCGCAGCAACCGCCGGACTGGAAAAACATCAGCGGGCCGTGCCGGCCACGCAGTTCGGCAATCATCTGCAGGGCGGCGTCGGTGGCGACAACCCGGTCGAGCGCGTCGTTCATGGGCTGGTTTCCTTAAAAAAATCCGAGCGCTTTCGGGCTGTAGCTCACCAGCAGGTTCTTGGTCTGCTGGTAGTGGTCGAGCATCATCTTGTGGTTTTCGCGCCCGATTCCCGACTGCTTGTAGCCGCCGAACGCGGCATGCGCCGGATACAGGTGGTAGCAGTTGGTCCAGACGCGGCCGGCCTGGATGGCGCGCCCGACCCGGAACGCACGCGAGCCGTCGCGCGTCCACAACCCGGCGCCCAGCCCGTACAAGGTGTCGTTGGCGATGCGGATGGCGTCGGCCTCATCCTTGAACGTCGTGACCGACACCACCGGCCCGAAGATCTCTTCCTGGAAGACGCGCATCTTGTTGTCGCCCTTGAACACGGTCGGCGTGACGTAGTAGCCGTCCTTGAGGTCGCCTTCCTGGTCGAAGCGTGCGCCGCCGGCCAGCACCGCGGCACCTTCCTGCTTGCCAATGTCCAGGTAGGACAGGATTTTCTCGAGCTGCTCCTGCGAGGCCTGCGCGCCGATCATTGTCGACAAATCGAGCGGATTGCCCTGCTTGATGGCGGCCACGCGTTTCAGCGCCCGTTCGATGAACTTGTCATAGATCGACTCCTCGATCAGCACGCGCGATGGGCAGGTGCATACCTCACCCTGATTCAGCGCAAACATGGTGAAGCCTTCCAGGCACTTGTCGAAAAAGTCGTCATCGGCGTCCATGACGTCGGCGAAGAAAATATTGGGCGACTTGCCGCCCAGTTCGAGCGTGACCGGGATCAGGTTCTGCGCGGCGTACCCCATGATCAGGCGGCCGGTGCCGGTCTCGCCGGTGAAGGCGATCTTGGCGATGCGCTTGTTCGACGCCAGCGGCTTGCCCGCTTCGAGGCCAAAGCCGTTGACGATGTTGAGCACGCCGGGCGGCAGCAGATGACCGATCAGTTCGATCAGCACCATGATCGATGCCGGCGTCTGTTCGGCCGGCTTGAGCACGACGCAGTTGCCGGCGGCCAGCGCGGGCGCAAGTTTCCACACCGCCATCAGGATCGGAAAATTCCACGGGATGATCTGGCCGACCACGCCGAGCGGCTCGTGAAAGTGGTAGGCGTAGGTTTCGTGGTCGATTTGCGCGACCGAACCTTCCTGGGCCCGGATGCAACCGGCAAAGTAACGGAAATGGTCGATCGCCAGCGGGATGTCGGCCGCCATCGTCTCGCGGATCGGTTTGCCGTTGTCGATCGTCTCGGCAGTGGCGATCAGCGTCAGGTTCTGCTCCATGACGTCCGCAATCTTGTTGAGGATGTTGGCGCGCTCGGCCTGCGACGTCTTGCCCCAGGCATCCTTGGCGGCGTGCGCGGCGTCCAGCGCAAGCTCGATGTCTTCGGCGCTGGAGCGCGCGATCTCGCAAAACGGCTGGCCGGTGATCGGGGTGATGTTGGCGAAGTACTCGCCCTTGGCCGGGGCGACGAACTTGCCGCCGATGTAGTTGTCGTAGCGCTGCTTGAACGGGTTGGCGACGCCCAGTTTGCTGATGTCCGCGAGATTCATGTCGTCCTCTGAGTGGTGTGGTTGTTAAACCGTCGGTTCGACGGAGTCGTGTTGAGTACAACCGTGATTCGCAAGCACCGTGCCAGCGCCCCGCCGACCGCGCCCGCATAGGAGCTCGATGCACGCTGCATGCATCACGGTGGCGAACACATGATCCAGAATGGAACAGGTGTCACGTTACGGTTCAACGGATGACCACGCCCCAAGGCAGTTCGCCCACCTCGATGTCGGCGAGCTTGCGCGCGCTGGCGGTGTCGATCACCGACACGCTGTTGGATCGGCCGTTGGCGACGTACAGCTTGGCGCCATCAGGCGTGAGCGCCATGTTCCACGGACGCTTGCCGACCGCGATGGTGGCGCTGACGCTGTTGCTGGCGGTGTCGATCACCATCACGCTGCCGTCGGTGCCGTTCGACACGTACACCTGCTTGCCGCTCGGATGCACGGCGATGCCATTCGCATTTTTCCCGGCCGGAATGGTGGCCAGCGCGCGCTGCGTCGCCAGGTCGACCACGTACACCGCGTTGACCAGTTCGCACGCAACGTAGGCGCGGCTCGAATCGGGCGCGAAGCCGATGCCGCGCGGGCGCGCGCCGACCGCGATGGCGCCCGTCTGGCGGCGCAGGGAAACATCGATCACGTCGACCTGCCGGGCGTTTTCGGCGCTGACCAGCAGATAGCGCCCGTCCGGGCTGAACACCGCGTGTTCAGGGTTTTCGCCTTCGACCCTGATGTCGGCGAGCTGGGCGCCGGTATGCGTATCGAACAAGGTGACACTGTTGCTCTCCTCGACGGCGACGGCGACGTAGCGGCCGTCGGCGGAGATGCCGACGCCTTCCGGCGACTTACCGAGCGGCATCGACCGGGTCGCGCCGTCGCTTGTTGCCACGGTCAGCAAGGCGCCGCTGGCGGCGTCGGAAAGGTACAGGCGCTGGCCGGACGGATCGATGGCGATGCCGCGCGGGCGCTTGCCGGCGGCAATCTCGCGCACCACCGTGTCGGTGGCGGTGTCGATTACGCTGACGGTGCCCGATTTCTCGTTCGGCACGTAGGCGAACGGCGCCGCGTGGACGTAGTTCGCCAGCGCCAGCAACAACATCAACGAGGTTTTCATGGGTGCTCCTCCACAAGTCGCGCGCGCGGCTGCGCGTGCTTTGACAGCCCATGCTGCAAGCGCCGTGCCACCCAAGTGTGCGGCGCAACATCGGGCATGGCAGGTATATTGCTTATGGCGAGTCGAGACTTGCCGGCACCTGCGTGCCCCGGCGAGCGCCGATATCACATCAATGGAGATCACCATGCCGCACCCGTTTCGCCTGAATGCCATGACCAGCCTGTTCGCCGCCGGCTCCACCATCATCGCGCCGGCCGTGTGCGCCGCCGACGCTCCTGTGCTGGCAGACGTGGTGGTGGTCAGCGCCAGCCGCATCGAGCACAATAGTTTTGACCTGCCGGCATCGATCGACCTGGTCGACGGCGCCCGCATCCGCGACGGCCAGACGCGCGTCAACGCCTCCGAGGCGCTGGCCTCGGTGCCCGGCCTGGTCGCGCAAAACCGCCAGAACTACGCGCAGGACCTGCAGATTTCGTCGCGCGGCTTCGGCGCGCGCTCGGCGTTCGGCGTGCGCGGCGTGCGCCTGATCAGCGACGGCGTACCGGCCAGCATGCCGGACGGCCAGGGCCAGCCGTCCTCGTTCAACCTCGACATGGCCGAACGGATAGAGGTGCTGCGCGGCCCCTTCTCGGCCATCTACGGCAACCACTCGGGCGGCGTGATCCAGCTGTTCACGCGCGACGGAAAAGGCCGCCCAACGGTCGAACTGAACCTGTCCGGCGGCAGCTATGGCAGCCGCAAGGCGGATCTCAGCGCCCAGGGCAGCAGCGGCGCGCTCGGCTACGTCATCGACGCCTCGCGCTTCGAGACAGACGGCTATCGCGACCACAGCGCCGCCACGCGCGATCAGGGCTTCGTCAAGCTGACGATGGCGCCCAACACGGGGGGCAAGCTGACGCTGGTGGCCAACTCGCTGCGCCAGGACGGCACCCAGGATCCGCTCGGTGTGACGTGGGGGACGTATCAACGCGATCCGCGCGCCGGCGAAATCGACGCCACCGATACGGCGACGCCGAAGCGCACGCTGGCCGCGCGCTACGACACCCGCAAGGACATCAATCATCAGCAGGCCGGCCTGGCCTTCGACCAGCGCTTCGGCGACGACCGCCTGCACGTGATGGTCTACGGCGGCAATCGCCAGGTGACCCAGTTCCAGTCGTTCTCGAAAGCGTTCCAGGTGCCGCCGACGCACTCGGGCGGCGTGGTCGACTTCGACCGCGACTTCCATGGCGCCGACATCCACTGGACCAGCGTGCGCGCACTCGGCGCCGGCAAGCTGACGACGACTTTCGGGGTCGATTACGGCAAGTCGGACGACGCCCGCCGCGGCTTCGAAAATTTCATCGGCAACCAGTTCGGCGTGGTCGGCGCGCCGCGGCGCGACGAGCAGGACACCCTGTCCAGTGTCGATCCGTACCTGCAGGCCGAATGGGCGACAGGCTCGTGGGTGATGACCGGCGCGGTGCGCCACACGCGCATGAAGATCGCGGTGAGCGACCGCTACACCAGCAACGGCAACGACAGCGGCAGTGTCGACTATCGCCACACCACGCCGGTGCTGGGTGTGCTGTACAAAGTGAGCCCTGTGCTGAACGTGTACGCCAGCGCCGCGCGCGGCTTCGAGACGCCGACGCTGAACGAATTGTTCTACTCGGGCGCCGGCGCCGGTTTCAACTTTGGCCTGAAGCCGGCCGAGAGCATGCATGTCGAGGCGGGGCTGAAGGCGATCGTCGGATCGAACACCCGGATCAACACGGCGCTGTTCCAGGTTCGCACCAGCGATGAACTCGTGGTCGACTCCTCCGCCGGCGGACGCACCAGCTACAAGAACGCCGGCAAAACGCTGCGCCAGGGCGCCGAACTGTCGCTCGACACCAGTTTTGGCGCCGGTTTCAGCGGACGGCTCGCGCTGACGGCTCTGCGCGCAGTGTACGACCAGGGGTTCGGCAGCGTGCTGGCCGGCAGCCGCCTGCCAGGCGTGCCGAACGCAAACCTGTTCGCCGAACTGGCGTGGAAGGATGCGGCCGACCGCTTCGGCGCCGCGCTCGATACTATGGCCAGCAGCAAGGTCTATGCCGAAGACGCCAACAGCGAGATTCCGGCTCCCGGCTATGCGGTGGTCAATGCGCGCTTCAATGCCAAGCAGCAGCTGGGCCAGTGGCGCTTCAAGCAGTTCGTGCGGGTGAATAACCTGATGGACCGGAAGTACGTCGGTTCGCTGATTATCGGCGATGCCAACAAGCGCTATTACGAAGCCGCCCCCGGCCGCAACTGGATGGCGGGAGTCAGCGCGCAGTACGCGTTCTAAGCGCCGCAGGCCACCCGAACAAATGGGGCCAGCAGTGCCAGCACATCGTTTCCACCGCCGGCTGCCGGATCAGAAGCTGGCGCGAATACCGGCTACTACCGCGCGCGGCGCGCCTGGCGCGACGAAGCGGGCCGGCGCCGCATCGATCGGCCCATCCAGCTGGCGGCCGTTCGGAAACAGGTCGGTGGCGACCGCGCCATACGTTTCATAGCGGCGGCCGGTGACGTTGTTGACGCGGGCGAACAGTTCCCAGTGTGGTCCCAGCCGGTAGCTGGCGCGCAGGTTTAGCAGGGCAAAGCCGCGGATGCTCCAGTCGGCCTTCTTCGCTGCCGCTTCCGGCGTTGCATCGGCAAACAATCCGTCTTCATTTCCCTGCGTGACCAGGCTCGATATCGCCTGCCCGTCGGCGCCGACAGTCCACGCGGTTCCCGCCTTCCAGTTGAGGCCGAGCTTGAAGGTATGCCGCGGCAGGCCGGCCAGGCGCGTCCCGCGCGTGACGCTGACATTGCGCGCACCGGTAAACAGCAGGCCGTCCGCATCGAACACCGCCTGCAGGTAATTGTAGCTGAGGCGAGCGTCGAACCGGCCGAACTGCCCACTGGCGGCGAAGTCCAGTCCCTGGTGGCGCGTACGTTCGAAATTCTTGAAGTAGCCATGCTGGCGTGTGCCCGCGCTGAGGAACAAGATGTCGTTGGTGTTACCGGTACGGTACAGCGACAACGACAACGAGGCGGCATCGCTGCGCCAGCGCAGGCCAGCTTCCACCGTGCGCGACACCACCTGCTCGAGGAAGGGATCCGATTGCAGGCCGGCCGGCAGCCGGCATGGCTGTGCCGGATCGGCGCAACCGAGTTCGATCACGGTCGGCACCCGGTTTCCCTGCCCGATGCTGGCGAACGCGGTGGCGCCGGCGCCAACTTCGTGCGCGATGCCGATGGCGGGATTGAGCTTGCGGTAGCTGAAGGCTTCGGCCGGCTGCGGGCCGTTGTCGTTGGAGAGCGTGTTGCCGACGCGCGCGTGGTTGAAGCGCGCCGACACGCTCAGATGGGTACCGGCGCGCACGGTCCAGGTGTCGCTGGCGTACAGCCCGAACAGGCGCGCGGCACCGACCACCGACGATGCCGGTTCGCGTAGCGCGTTCGCATCTGCCAGCACCGCGCGCTCGGCGCTGAAGGACGCTCCTTGCGCGAACTGGGCAAAGCTGACCCGGTTGCGGTCAACGGTGACGCCGGCGCCAAGCTGATGGTGAGCGCTGGCCGCGCTCCAATGCAGCGCCGCGCCAGCGCTGCGCTGGCGCGTGCTGGTCGTGTTGAATACCGCCGTGTGCGCGGGCACGTCCCCGCACCCTGCCGTGGCGCGATCACGGCAGCACCTGGCCACATATTCACCGAAGTCGTCGTTTGCGTCGCCGTTGACGGTGTCGCGCCGGCTCGAGCGGCCATATGCCGTGGCCGACAGCTGCGCGTCTGCACCGAGCTTGTGGCGCAGGTTGAAGATCAGTTGTCCGAGCCGGTTGCGCGTCTCGTCGGGAAAGGTGTAGGCAGCGCGCCGGTTGTCTTCGTACAAGCCGTCGCGCAGCCCGTCGTCGGTCCAGCGCGCGCTCGGCAGCAGGCCATTGCCGCGCAGCCGGCTGTTGCCGGCCAGCACCGACACGCTCCAGTCGGTGACGCCGCGCGCATGTCCGAGCTTGAAGAACAGGTTGCCGAGCCGGCCGGCCGAATGGTCGCGCCAGCCGGCATCGTCGAACGCGGTCGACGCCAGCAGCGCATGCCAGTGCTGGTCCAGCTTCGTGCCATAAGTAACATCGAAGCGGCGCTGGCCGTTGTTGCCGAAGCTCAATTCGGCGTCGAAGCCAAGGGCGCTGTGGCCCGACTTGGTGGTCAGCGCCAGCGCGCCGCCCAGGGTGTTCAGGCCGTACAGCGGATTCGATCCAGTCGCCAGCAAGACGCTGCCGATCGCCGCTTCCGGCAGCATGTCCCAATTGACGACATCGCCGAACGGCTCGTTGACGCGCACGCCGTCGAGGTACACGGACATGCCTTGCGCCGCTCCCAGCACGGCGGAGGCGCGAAAACCGCGGAAGGTCACGTCGTTCTGGAAAGGGCTGCCCGAAATCTCGTTGACGTTCACGCCGCTCAGGTTGCGCGCCATGAACTCGCCCAGGTTGCCTGCCTGCGCCTGCCGGATCGTCTTGGCGTTGGCGCTCTGCACCTGGTACGCCAGCATGTCACGATCGATCCCCAGTCCCGGCTGCGGCGCGACGCCGACCACCTCGACGCGCAGCATCGCCACCGTTGGATGGTCCTGGGCCGCCGCCTGCTGCGCGGCCAGCAAGGCGAGCATCGCCGCGTGCCTCATGGCTTGACGACCTGCACTCCATATTTTGCGAAGATCGCTTTCAGCGCGCCGTTGCCGGCCATCTCGTTGATCGCCGCCTGCAGCCGCCTGGCGATTTCGACATCGTCCTTGCGCACCGCCATGCCGACCGCCCACCCGGAACGCGGCAGCCGCTGAAAAGACACGTCATGCAGCGGGAAGGCGGCGTCGCCTTGCATCACCGCTTCGATTTCGGACCGGTTGGCGAGCACGGCATCGAGCTCGCCGGCCTTGAGCGCGACAACGGCTGCAGTGGCGGTATCGTAGATGCGCACGTTGTCGCGGAATTTGCCGTTACCCTCGCCAAGCATCACCATGGCGGCGATCGATACCTTCTCGACGCCGATGCGCTTGCCGGCGAGCGCATCGAGTCCGTCGAAAGCGGGCACCGTTTTCGCGCTGCGCACCAGGCGCACCGTCTCCACATGGTAAGGGGCGAAAATAGTCACCTTGTCGTTTTCGGCCATCAGGCGATTATCGACCGGCACATGGAGCATGACGTCTGCCGGCCCATAGCCGAGGTAGTGCCCCTTCCACACCATGTTGCGCAAATCGTCGCCAAGGTTTTCGCCGGCCGTGAAAGGCAGCAGTTTGAGTTTCAGCCCAAGCCTGGCCGACAGCGCGGCGGCCAGCTCGACGTCGATCCCGGCGCCATTGTCGGAGAACGGCAGGAACTCGTTATAGATCGCCACCTTGAGGATGCCCGACTCCTGAATCTTCTGCCAATCGGCGCGCGCGACAGAGGGCACGACCAGGCCGGAACACGATAGCGCGATCGCCAGGCAGACTGCGCGGAACATTGCGGCGGAGCGCATCATTTGGTCTCGCGGCGGGTTTCCAGGTAGGTCTTGATGGCCCACATCGCCTCCTGGTTGAACACTCCCTCGAACGGCGGCATGTAGACCGCGCCATTGCGCACTTTGCCGCTGCGAACCGACGCCAGGTAGTAGCTGTCCATCTCCTTGAAGCACGCGGCCTTCTTGGCATCGTTCTTGATGCCGACGCAGTCGTTTTCCAGCAGACGCAGATCCGGCGCGATGCCCCCCGAAATCGCTTCGATGCCGTGGCAGCGCGCGCAGTTCTGGTTGTATGCAGAGGCGCCGATCTTCAAGGCCAGCTTGTTCGCCTTGTACGGATTCTCATCACGCCATTTGTCGCCCAATACCGGCAGGCCGGTAGTGTCGACGCTTTGCGGAGTGACGTTGCCGTGAGCTGCGGCGTACAGCGAAGTGAGCGCCGTCGCTGCAAGTGCGAGCACGGCGGCGATAGTACGGGGCGAGTGCCACATGGTTTGTCTCCTGCTGATTATGGTGAGTGGATAATCAGATACGAGCAATTGCCATGCCAAGCGTCGTGCCCAGTACCGGCGGCACAACTGTTCCAATTCGGGACAGCTGTTACAACAGGTCCCGGAACAGCGGCGAGCCAGGGTATAATTTTTCCAGCGTGCGCGCGGCGATGCCGATCACCACTTCTTCCAGCTGCGCCCTGGCCTTGTCGGCATCGGCTTCGTCGCGCACATCCGGCCAGATGTTGCCGAGCGCGTCGGCATGCATGGCTACCGCGCGCTCGACCTCGTCTTGCCAGAACGCCGGCGCTTCGCTGTCGACGAAGTTGCCGCGGCCGCGGCCGAAGTGGGCGACGGCCAGGTAGCGCAAGATGCTCGCTACTAACAGCGACCTGAGGAATTCGTCAGCGAACTGCACCATTGGATGGTTGCGGTCGGTGCTGGCGTTGAAGCCCCAGGCGGCGCCGGCAAACGTCAGCGCGCCGATGACGCCGCCGAGCAAGGCGCCGCCGCCCAGCGTCAGGCCGCCGGCCATGACGTCGGCCGACAAGCCGGTCGCCGCGCCCGACAGCACCGCGCCGATCAGGCCGGCCTGGGCCTTGTCGACCGGCGCGCGGATGGCGAAATTCTGGCGCACGCGCGCGTTGATCTTGCCCGCTTCGCTGGGGTCGAGCCTGTGCAGGGCCAGCAAGCGCCCGGTGGCGGCGCCGATCTGGCTGTTCAGGCGCTCGAGCAAGGCGGCCATCGCCTTCTCCTGGCCCGGGTCGCCGGCCTTGCGCAACTTCACCGCGTTCAGGGCCGAGCGCAGCAGCGATGTCGGCGCGTCGGCCACCGGTTCGCTGTCGCGCGCCGCCGCCAGCAGTTGCTGCGCGGTGATGTCCATCGCGCGGTGGAAACGGTCGGCGTTGTTCGCTTCCCAGACGGCAAACAGGCGCGCGTAGCCTTGCTGGCTGGCAGGGTCGAGCAACTTGCCGACCGCTTCGTAGAAGACGCGCTCATGCACCCAGCAGCGGGCGAAGGCGTCGAGCGCCAGCACGTCGCGCACGATCGGATACTGCGCCAGGTGCTGTTTCCACAGCGCCTGCTCGGCGAGTTCGTCGGCAGCAGGGCGTGGCGGGCCCATCTGGTTGAGCAAGACGACCACGGGTTTGTCGAGCCACTCAAGAATTTTCATTTCGGCCGGCAGGTAGCCGGCGTCGCGCGGATGCTCGGCCGAATTGACCAGGTACAGCACCACGTCGGCGGCATCCTTGGCGGTGCGCAGCGCATTCTGGCTGAGCCAGAACGTTCGGTCGCGATAGCGGTCGAACACTTCACGCACGAACCAGCCGATCGGGTTGCCGGCGATGGCTAGGCGGCGCAGCAGCCGCACGGAATCGCCGAAGCCGGGCGTGTCCCACAGCTGCAGCGAATCGCCTTCGGGCGTGGCCAGCAAGGTGTGCGATTCGGCAAACACGGTGACGTGGGCGGCGTCGCGCACTTCGCCGACGTCGATGCCAACCAGCGTGCGCGCCAGCGTGGTCTTGCCGTTGTTGGTATGCGATATCAGCGCGAACTGGATATGCACCGGGGTGGTAGTCATGCGGCCCCCTGTTCCAGCGGGCGCGCCTGCGCATCGAGCAGGTTGACGACGCGGGCCTGCAGCTGATGGTGGCCGCAGAATTGCTGCCACAGCGCGATGCGCTCGTCGATGCGGCGCTTGGCGTCGAGTTGCGAGCCCATCCGTTCGACCAGCGACGATTCGTCGAGCAGCACCACAAGGCCGCGCGGCGAGGCGCGCACCAGGTGTTCGAGGAAGGCGCCATGGTTTTCCGTTTCCGGCGTGGCGGCCAGGTTGAACAGCACCGCCGTCATGCTGTTGGCGGGGTCGTCGAGGCGGGTGTCGCCGAGGGCGTCCTGCGGCTCGTCGCCATAGGCGCTGGATGGGCGCAGCATCAGGCGCGCCTGTTCGCCGAGCAGCATCGTGGCCACCGCGGCCAGGCCCTTGTCGCGCGCTTCGTCGAGCGTGAAGCTGTACGGCAGCACGCGCAGCACGCCAGGCACGCCGCCAATCTTGCCGCTCAGCTTGCGGAAATACGGCTGCTCGAGGTCGAGCGGGAAGCTGGCGGCGATGCTGCGCGCGCGCCAGTGCGCAACGGCGGCCAGCACCAGGCGCGGCAGGATCACCAGCAACGCGATGGTGGCTGCGTACAGCAGCACCCATTGCTTGCCGCCACTGGCCGACGGCGTTTGCGTAAAGCGCAGCGCGTCGATGTCGGCCACCGTAAAGCCTTGCAGGCCGAACAGCCCCACGGCCGGCGCGAACAGCACCGACAATATCTGGTGCACTTGCGCGCCATCGAGGAAGGTGCTTTCCCAGCCGGCGCGGTACTGCGTCAGCAGGCCGCGCGCGAGCAACGACAGCACCGCGCCCGCGGCAAACATGGCGGCCGCCAGGTGCATCGTGCGGGCCAGGCGCGCATGGGTCAGCTTGCCGCTGAGGCGGGCCCACTCGGCCATGAAGTCGGTCAGCGCGGCCGACAGCACCGACGGCATCTTGCGCGGCAGCGCGGCGGCGCCGGCGCTGAGGCGGCGCAGCATCGCTTCGCTGGCCCAGCCGGTCTTGTGGCCAGGCACGAACAGCCAGGCGAGCAGGATCAGGTAGACCAGCAGGTTCCAGGCGATGATGGCCAGCAATGGCGCCGACAGCAGATCGACGCGGTGCGGATCGCCAATGCGGTCGACGCCGGCGCCGATCAGCAGCGCGGCCAGCGCCAGGCCGATCGTCAGGCCGCTCCAGCCGGCGCCGCGCTGGCGAAAAGCGGCGAACGCGGGCGTGCGCTCGGCCAGGCGCTTGAGGATCTGCTCGGAGCGCTGCTGCAGGAAATGGTCGGCCGTGACCGCCGACTTGCTGTCGGCGGCTTGCCACTCGGCCAGTTCCTTCGCGCTGCGGCTGGCGTACATGCGATCGTCGTCGCTGAGGATCTCGTGCTTGCGATCCGTCGTTTCGATCGCCCGCACCAGCACCACGTCGCTTGCCACCTGTTCGTTCATGCCCATCCCGGTTGTATAAAACGACAATATTGAAGTGCCAATTGTGCCGTACTTTGGGCGCGCACGGTTAAGCCGTGGCGCGCGCCATATAATGGCCGGGTTTCACAGGCAGAAGGAGCCCGATGCATCCGTTCTTTCGCGACCCGCGCCAGCGTTCGATGGCGGTGATCGGCACGCTAGTCGTGCTCGCCGCTTGCAGCCTCGGCCTGTCGGCATGACCGGTTCGGTCGTGGTGCCGCTGACGGACATGCCGGCCGCGCTTGGTGAACTAATGCATGGCAAGGCCGACACGATGGCGGCCACCTTGCTCGAACTGCGGCTGTCGCGCGCGCTGGTCGCGTTCGTCACCGGCGGCGCCCTGTCGCTGGCCGGCGTCATGATGCAGGCGCTGCTGCGCAATCCGCTGGCCGCCGATGGGCGCGCTCGGCCGCGGCCGGTGGCGCCTCGCTGCTGCGGCTGACCGGCGTGATCCTGTCGTCGGCCTGCACGGCGATGGTGACGTTGATGCTGTCGATCGCGCCGGAAAGCCGGCTGCGCGGCATGGTGTTCTGGATGATCGGCGACCTCGGCGGCGCGCCGATGCGGCCGATCGCCGGGCTGTGCCGCGAACAGGGCAAGACCGCCGTCACGATCGGCCACGGTCTGAACCTGGCGCAGCAGGCGTGCAGCCATGCATTGCTGCCGATGGGCGATGGTTGCTGGGAAGCCGGCCCGATCGGTGAGGTGATGACGGCGCCGGCGCTGTCGCGTTACCTCGGTCACCCGATCGAAATCGTCGCCCATGGCGCTCGTCGCATCTTCGTGCCGGTGCAGCCGGGCGCCTAGGCATATGCATGTCAGTGTAACAAGCTGTTTATTTTATCAATATCCCGAGTAATGGCGGTACTATCCGCTGTCGAAATGTTCAGGATCCCACCATGTTGCCTCGATTGCTCTCCACCGTATGCCTCGTTGTACTGACCGCGCCGGCCTGGTCGCAAAGCGAACCGGTTGTTGAACCTGAAAAAATCGTCGTGGTCGGGCAGCGCCCCGGCCCCGGCTTGTGGAAAGTGTCGAAAGACGATCGCGTGCTGTGGATCTTCGGCACCTATGCGCCATTGCCGGCGAAGATGGAATGGCGCTCGCGGCAGGTGGAAAGCGTGCTGTCCCAGTCGCAAGAACTGCTCGGCCTGCCCGGCGCGGGGGTGTCGGTCGGCTGGTCGAACAGCCTGAACCTGCTCACCGCATTGCCGTTCGTGATCGGCGTGAAGAAGAATGCCGATGGCGCCAGCTTGCAGCAAGTGGTGCCGGCCGATGTGTACGCGCGCTGGACGCCGTTGAAGGAGCGCTACATCGGCGCCGATTCCGATGTCGAGTCGGAGCGACCGATTTTCGCCGCGCAGGAATTGTTCAGCAAGGCGCTGAAGCAGTCGGGACTGGGGTCGGACCGGGACGTTATCAACTCCATCCAGAAGATGGCGAAGGACAAGGGCGTGCAATTTACGCCTGTCAGTGTCTCGGTGCGGTTGGAGAACCCGCGCGGCGCGGTGCGCGACTTCAAGAAGGCAACGCTCGACGACCTCGATTGTTTTTCCAAGACCATCGACCGCCTCGAGGTGGACGTCGACGCCATGCGGGTGCGGGCCACTGCCTGGGCCATCGGCGACATCGACACGATGCGCAAACTGACTTATCCAGACCAGGAGCAAGCGTGCGCCGCAGCATTTACCAACAGCAGCTGGGTAAAGTCGCTGAAGGGGGCCGAATCGCTGGACCAGCGCCGACGCGAGCGGTGGCTGGCGGTCGCGGAAAAATCGCTGGCCACCAACAAGTCCACGCTGGCGTTGTTGCCGGTGTCGCAGATCATGAACCCGAGCGGGCTGGTGGCGGCGCTGCAGGCCAAAGGATATCTGGTCGAACAGCCGGAGTGACGCGGCCCGCTTAGCTGGCTCGTCGGCGTCCGGCGATCAGGTTTGCCGCGCGCGCAGCAGCGACAGGATGACGAAGGCAAACAAGGCGCTGACGACGGCGGTGCCTTCCCTGCCCATCCCGGCCGCGATGCCCACGGCGGCGGTCAGCCAGATGCTCGCCGCGGTCGTCAGACCGATGATCTGATTTTCATCGGTCAGCTTCAGGATGGCGCCGGCGCCGAGAAAGCCGATGCCGGCAGTGATGCCCTGCAGCACGCGCGACAGGTCTTGCAGATTCATGCCTGCCTGCAAAGGAATCAGCACGAACAGCGCCGATCCCAGCGACACCAGCATGTGTGTGCGCAGGCCGGCCGAGGCGCCTACCGATTCGCGCTCGTAACCGAGCAGGCCGCCAAGCAGTACTGCCACCAGCAGTCGCACGCACAAACGCGTGATGTCCTCTGCATCGCCCAGATCAGAAAATTCCTGCTGAACGGTCAACCAACTTCTTTGCCACCACACGGTTAGATCCCCTATTTTGCGCGGCTTCGATCATGACAGTTTTGAAGTTTCCATGGCGCACGCCGTGAATCAGGAAGCGTGAGCGCCGACGGTTTTTTGCTTAGCGACTACCGATGATCTCGGCGATCGCGGTGGCCACCACTTCCGGATTGGCGCTTTGTATTTGATGGTCCGAATCGACAACCACCTTTTTGGCATTCGGGTACAGGCCGCGGACGAAAGCGACGGTCGCCGGGTCGCGATTGAAGGCGCCGAAATCGACGGGGATCGCAGTTGCCGACTTCGGCGCGTTGATCAATTTGATCATCGGCATATGATCAATGCCCGGCAGTGCCGCGACGATTTCGCCAGTGTCGTAAATGCGATCGATCTCGCGACCAACTGTGCCGGAAAAGAACAGCTGCTTGCCGATGCGGGTGGTCAGCGGTAAAGACTCCGGCTTCTTCACCATTTTCGGCTTCAGGGAATCAACCAGGACGATGCCCTGCACTTCGTTCGGATAGCGGCGTGCGAACAGCTGCATGTAAAGGCCGCCAAGCGAATGGCCAACCAGTATGTACGGCGGGGCGAGGCCTTTTTGCTTCAATACCTGGCGCAGCTGCTCGACGATCGTCGCACCGTCGCGCGGCGCATCGGTGGCGTCGCTTTGCGCGTAGCCGGGACGGTTGTAGGCAAATACCGTCGCATTCGGACTGACTGCGTCGAGCACCTTATCCCATTTCTCCAGCGTGCCGCGCAGGCCGCTCTCGAACACGATGACCACGTTGGCGGAAGGATGCTTGATCGTCACCGATTCGACCTTGCGACCGTCAATCGTGTCGATGCTGGCCTTTTCAGCGGCGGCGAATGCGGGGACACAGACGCAAGCTGCAACCACGAAAGCGATATTGATTCGTGAGGTCGGGAACACGGCTTCGGAGGATAGTGAAAGCTTATCGTTACAGAAAAACAATGCCCGGCAATTGAGGATGCGATGAACTGTAATCACGCCGCTACAGTTTGCAAAATAGACGGATGAGCCGCTGCGGGGAATCAGCTTTCAGGCAATGCCCGGGCCGGATTGCCCACGACGGTGACGCCTTCCGGTACGTCGCGCGTGACGACGCTGCCCGCCCCGACCAGGGCGTTGTCGCCAATCGTCACTCCGGGCAGAATCAGCGCGCCGCCGCCAATCCAGACATTTTGGCCGATCAATATGGGACGGCCAAATTCGGCTCCCTGCGCACGCTCAACCGGATTGCGCGGATGATCGGCTGCCAGGATCTGCACCCCGGGGCCGATTTGCGTAAAGTCGCCAATCACGACCGGCGCCACGTCGAGAATAACGCAGTTGAAGTTGATGAAAACGCCGCGGCCCACCGTGATATTGAACCCGTAGTCGACATGGAATGGCGGGCGGATGATGGCGCCTTCGCCCACCGCGGCCAAGCGAGCCAGCAACAAGGCGCGCGCGTACTCGGCAGGCACATCCTGGCGGTCGTTGTACTGGTCCATCCACGCGCGCGCCGCGGCCTGGTCTGCCTGCAGCTCCGGATCGGTCACGCGATACAACTCGCCGGCCAACATTTTTTGTTTCTCGGACAATGTCATAGCGATCATCATACCGCTCAAAACTTCACTTACAGGTTCGCTTGAAAACGTGGTGAACCGGGCCGCGAGGAATTGGGGATCAGTTCGGTAGGCCGTGATTGTAGGCTGGATCGCGCACGCCAAGGAACAGTTTCACGGGAGCGATCTGGTCAGGCCACGCTCGACCTGCAACGGCATTCTTCCTCAACGGGGATGCACAGCGCGGGAAGCCGCGTTCGCCAGCGGCGAGCACGACGTAATTATGTAATTATGGACGCAGCTCCATTTTCGTCTTCCCGCGAAGGCTGGAATCCCTGCCATCTTCGCAGCGGTGCACAAATCATCAGACGAAAAAAAACAGCGCGACTCGTGGCGGCCTTGGCCGTCGCGGGCGCACGCGTCGTTTTTCTCCAGACGAAAAAAAACCCAGCATCTCTGCTGGGTTTTTTTACTATAACTAGCCTGACGATAACCTACTTTCACACTGGTTGCAGCACTATCATCGGCGTAATATCGTTTCACGGTCCTGTTCGGGATGGGAAGGGGTGGTACCGATTTACTATGGTCATCA
>NZ_JAFCWM010000043.1:0-25007 GCF_049897565.1 Massilia sp. TWR1-2-2
ATATTTCTTCTTTGTGAACATTTGATAATTTAAGTTTTCAGCGACCGAAGTCACTGGCACCTTCATCAAACGCCCACACTTATCGACTGTTAATTTTTAAAGAACTTGTTCGGTACTGCTTGCTGCCTGGCGATGAAGCGTTGTGTTCATCAGCAGCGAAGGAGGAAGAGTATAAAGCTTTTAGCTTATTTCGTCAACCCATATTTTCTACCGCGCCGTCGTTTCCGACGTCCCCGACTGTTCGCTAACTACTTGATTTCGTTAACCGTTTCATCGGGGAGGCGAACTATAGCAAACCGCCCAACAGCTTGGCAAGGACTGTTTTACCGGACTGCTCAATATTCAAGGGTCAACGTCAACGTTGCTGAGTAAGCGCCGCCGGGAAGCGACCTGAAACTCGCTGCATAAATTTTGGCGTAAAGCACAACCACCTGCCCCTGCCCGTCGCGGGTGATTGTGACTGGCGTGCCCGGCGCTGCGGTCGCCAAGTCGTTGCTCGCGGCTCCGCTGCTAAGACTGAGGTTGAACGGAAGCTGGTGGATACTGTTGCTCATTAGGCGTGGGGACACGGAATGCAGCCTCAAGGTGCTCACCACACTGGGGTCGCAACTCACCTTGAAACTGTGCCCGGTATCGGTGGTGGGACTACCGCCGCTGGCCAATGCGACAACGGGCGGAAACACCAAAGTGGCGCCCTGCACCACGGTACACGATTGCGCACGCGCGCCTGCGGCGACCGCCAGCAGCGCCATGCCGAACGCCAACGATTTGCTATTTGCTGCGATTTCCGCTGCTCCCGCATAGCAAGGGTCCCATTTCGATCTCCGCTCCGGTAGCTTGCACCAGATTGAGGCTGACGGTGCAGGCGCCGCCGGACCAGTTTACCGCGATCGTTTCAGCGTCCTGCACATCGGTCAAATAGACTTCGCCCCGCTTTACCACAACGAACTCCTGATTACTCGGCGAAACCACAACGCGTGCGCCGGACGGTACGAAAACGCCGTCCGGCAGCACCAGCTTCACCAGTAAGTTACGAGCACGCCGGATCGGAAAATCGAGCAACACGCCGCTTCGCGCGTACGGAACCGTGACCCGCTGCGCGCTACCGATATTGACGTCGAGCGGCAACTGGTCTGGATCGATCGATAGGAAATTGGTTTGGTACGGCAGTAGCCCGGGCACCAGCGCCATGCCGCTACTGTCGGTGACCGCCACTATCTGGTTGCTGCGCATGATAGGCACGCCTGGCAGGTCGCCGACTTTTACGACCGCAAAAGCACCGTGGTCGATACGCCTGGTTGCGAACGGCAGGCCTTTGAACCAGCCGACTGAACCTTCGGCGCCAACGCGCACGGCGTTGGCATCCGAACCGACGCTGGCGTCGGCAGTCACGCGGCCGTACTCGGAGTTATAGGTCGCGCCGGCCTGCGCACGCTGGCTGGCGCGGTCGCTGGCTCGCGCACTCCAGCCCAAGCCGGGCCCCGGCGGCGCAACCTGTCCCATCTGAACGGTATTGACAACATTGCCCTGCCGGTCGCGGTTGCTCGATGCAATCACAGTGCTCTGGTTGGCGGTTGGCAAGATCAAGTTCAAGCCGCCACTCCAGCCGCCACCGCCGTCCATCTGCTGGGCCACGAACGCCGACAAATGCATGTTGCCAGACAGGGCGATGCCGAAGTTTGCGCCTGCCAACGTAAAGCGGTCGCGGTTCCAGCTGGTCTGACGAATGTAGCTGAGTCCAGCTGACGTGCCGGCTCCCAGTGCGACTCCGATGTTGGCCTGCATGCGGTCGCGCGGACGCAGCTCGTTCGCGCCCCCACCGAATTGCACAAACCCATCGCTGAAGTGTTCCCATTGCACGGCGCCGCCGCCCGCATGGGTAAGCCGTTCTAGCGCTGCCAGCCAGCGCGTCCCGCTTTTCGCTTCACCAACGTCCTCACTACGCGACCAGGCCGCTGCCGTGCGCGCCACGGCGATCGTATCGAGCAGAGCAGTTGCCTCGACGCCTGCGGCCTGGCGCGAGCGCTGCACTTCTGCGCGGCCGCTGACTGTCAAGCCGGACGTCAATCCATAGCGGTAAGAGCCGGCGGCAAATCCCGGGCCGTACTCACCCATCCTACTGTTGCCGTAGTTGCGGCGTAAGGCGCCTGCCTCGGCCGAGAAGTCGAACAGGCCGGGCGCCAACAGCAAAGGCGACATGTAATAGCCTTGGGTGAGCAATGTCTCGACGCCGCGCAGGTCTCGCACCACCAAATTGATCTCGCCGGCGCCACTGACAACAGGCACGTTCGTCAGGTCAAAAGCGCCAGCTTTCACGTCAGCACCCGATTGGCGTTGCTTGTTGACCAGCACGTCGACGGTCGATGGCAACGCTGCCGCCCCGGAAATCGATGGCAACGGGTAGGTTATAAATCCTGGCGAGAGAGCAAAGTCACGGCCGTAGCGCACGCCGCCGAACCGTACCGGCCTGCTCCAACCGCCATCGGTCCCAATGGTGTCGCCCAGCACCAATGATTTCATCTCTGCTGGCCAGTCCTTGCGCCAGTAAGTATCTGTTCGGTTGACTTCGGTGAGATGGCGGTCGCGCCGGACAACGGCGCCAGCGACGAGTGAGCCGGCGCCAGTGAACATCACCGCCTCGGCCGAACCACCAAAACTGTTGCCGCCGGACTGCTGGCCGGTAGCCGACAAGTTGTAATTGAGGTAGACACCCGTCGACGGCGCATCGGGCTGAGCGCGCGTGCCGTTGCTCAGGGAGTAGGTGGCGGCTTCAAATGCGCTGGACGGGACGATCAGCGCCAGCATCAGACGGGCGCGGTCGACCCGATATTCGAGGTTGGGGACTGACTCCAGCGCGTACCCTTGCTCGCCGTCGGGTAGCAGGAGCGGTTCGCCCTGCGCCCGCAGGCCAGCGATTCGCCAGCCGTCCAGTGCGAGTGCAAGACGGCCGTCGGCGAGCCGCTCGGCCCGGAAAATCCCCGACACCGGCTGATCGTTAACGCTCAACTCGACAAGCAGCGTCTCCTGGCCCTTGAGTGCATTGCCGGCATTGCCGGTCTTCGGCGCCTTTTCGACGTCGGGGGAAGCGATGGTCCTGGTAAGCCGTTCAGCCTTGTCCGCCTCGCGCGGCGACACCCAGGCCGGCAACGCGCTCAATGGCAGCACCGTCAGCACAAGATCGTTGCCATCTTGCCGGAACGCCCCGCGTGACGGCTCGCGCAGCGCAAGCACCACGCGCGAGCGATCATTGCCGCCGACCAGCGTTGCAGAAGTGACCAAGTTGTCGTCGAACGGAAAGTTGGCGCGTTCGTCCTGGCCGACGCCAGCGAAATCGATCACGATACGTGGCGGCGAATTTATCGAAAACACCGTCGGCAGGCGGCCAAGCGGCGCGGCAAACCTGAACCGCACACTGGTGCCGGAAGCATCCTGAACCGAGGTAATGTCTTCGATCTCCGGACGGCCGCCCTCGGCGTGTACGGGCGCCCCTATCGCGTATGCCGCGACGAGGAAGGACAGCACGAGTACGCGCCTGGCTGCAAGAGAGAGCGAAACAGCCATGGTTTTCTGAACGCGAGCGCTAGGGATTTATCGCGACGCGGCCGACAGCGTGCCGTCGAAGGTGCCCGCCGACGTATCGGCCTTGACATTCATTATGCCCGCCACCTTGGCAGGGACATCAAACTGCCACTCGCGCCAGCCACCGACCAGCAAACGAGTGTTAAGCGCAATTTCCTGACTCCAGCTGCCGGCCCCGACGGTCAGTGACTTCGCCGTGATATGACGACCGCCGTCGTTGCTCAGCCGTACGCATGCCTTGCCGTGCGGTGCGGTACATTGTGTCAGTTGTACCGACAGCGTCGGCGTGCCGGTTGCGGCGACGAACACCGGCAAGCTGTGGCGGACGCGAATATTCACTGTCGCCGTACCTTCCGGGCCGTCCAGTTCGGCAGACACATCCTCAAGGATCAGTCGATATGCCTGCTCGCGGGCACCAGACGACATGCGTGACGTCACCCTGAATATTTGGGTAGCGCCAGGGGCGATCCTGGCTACCGGCGGCACCACCATCAGGTCACGGGTCGCCTCGAATCGATCTTGGCCGTCGGCCTGACTCCAGGCCAGCACTTCAGCCTGAAAATTGACGACGGTGTCGGATGGATTGGTGACGGTGATCGACACCACTTTCCGTACGGGCGACAACTCGACGACCACGGGAGCGATCGTCATGGCACCGGCGGTGCCGTGCATCGCCAGCGCTGCCAGCACGGCGATTGCGGCGCCTAAGGCAGCTCGGCGGCAGCCAGCCTTGTTAATAGGCGACATCCACGACCACCGTTTTGGTGTAAGCGCCAATTGGCAGTGCCGAGAAGTCCGACGCCAGCACTTTGGCGTGAATCGTCACATCTTGCATTGCACCGTTCTGGGTCATCACAAGCGCGGTGGCGGTTGCAGGGAAGGTATCGGTATCGGCGCCAAGGGCGCTCAGGCCGAGAGTGAAAGGCAGCGAGTTGAGGCCAAATTTCATGACACGCGTAGAGCCCGTGGAAATCATCGGCGATGCACCGTTGCTACAGGCAACCTTAAAAGTGCTACCGCTGTCGGCAACTTTATCCGCCGTGCTGGCCAGCGCGACGATGTTTCCGAAGGCAATCGAGCCAGCTTGCACTTCGCAACCCGCAACCAGCGTAGCGCCTACCACCAGGTCCCCGGTGGTCGCGCCTGCCATGGCGGTGGATGCCGCCGATGCGATGATCGCTGCCGCTGCGACGCGTGCTACAAGTTTTACGCCATGCTGTGACATCTTGAATCTCCTTCAATTTCGTGAATTTTGGGCAAATTTTTGCGTTATCAAAGCACCGTGCGGGTGTGTGGCGCAGGCTTTGTGAAATTTCGACTTCATGACGCCGGCATGCGTGAAGCCAAGCCGGAAAAACTACCTCCACCGAAGAGAAGGAAACCAATACTTACTACTCGACAACGGCAAGTCCGGCGATTTATTTAGGGCAACATTCAAAATAAACCACAGATTTCGACCGAATAGTCGCCAGATTGCCCATATTTCTCAGCAGAGTGGATCAAGCGTGTAACCGTGCACGCAGTGATGCGCGACACCACTGGGCTCAGAGCAGCCAGTCGATCGGCAGCCAGGACAAGATGCGCACGCCCAGCCGCAGCCAGACGCTGGTGCCCGGCTCCGTGTCGTGGCGGATGACGGCGCCCTGCTTGCGCTCGATCCAGTACAGCGCGCCGTCGGGCGCGAGCCGCACTTCGTATGCGCGCTCGGCCACGCCGCTGTCGAGCCGCTCCTTCAGTTCCCGCGCCATCGCCGGGCTGGCGATCAGGAAGCCCATCTCGGTATTGAGGTTGATCGAGCGCGGATCGAAATTGAGCGAGCCGATAAACATGTGCGCGCCATCGACCGCGAACGTCTTGGCGTGCAGGCTGCTGCCCGAGGAGATCAGGGGACCGGGCCGGTGCCGCCTATCCTCCAAAGGCCAGCTGCGGCGCATTTCGTACAGCTTGACGCCGGCTTGCAGCAGCCGCTTGCGCCATTTGGCATAGCCGGCATGCACCGCGGCGACGTCGGTCGCCTCCAGCGCGTTGGTCAGCACGCGCACGGCGACGCCGCTGCGCGCCAGCGCCGACAATTCGCCGGTCACGCCCGGGCCAGGCACGAAATATGGCGCCACCAGGTCGAACTCGCGCAGCGGCGTGCCAATCAGCTCGCGCAGCTGCGTTTCGACGCCGCTGTCGGGCGCCTCGCGCTGCAAGGCCTTGGCCGGATCGTCACTGACCAGCCGGGTGTCGGCCCATTCGAGCGGCAGCGTGCGCGCGACCAGATCGGGCAGCAACGTCGATGTGCGCCTTGCCAGCTGCAAGGAAGCGGCGGGCGGGCCCGCGTCGACCACCGCCGCTTCCGCGCGCACGGCCGCGGCGTCAGGATGCGGCGGCACGATCAGCTCGAGCGGATAGGCCGAGGCGCTGTTCCAGTAGCGGTCGAAATCGTTCGACACCGGCGCCACCACGGCGCCGATTGCCAGCACGTCGAGGTCGGCGAACAGCACGTCGCCAGCGGCGTCGAAGTATTTATCGCCGACATTGCGCCCGCCGATGATGGTGATGTGGCCGTCGGCGGTGAACGACTTGTTGTGCATGCGCCGGTTCAGGCGGCCGAATTCGGTCAGGTAGCCGAGCAGGCGCATGCGCCGCAGCGCAAACGGATTAAACAGCCGCACTTCGATATTCGGATGAGCGTCGAGCTGCGCCAGCGTGGCGTCGATGCCGGAGGTGCCGAAATCGTCCAGCAGCAGCCGCACCCGCACGCCGCGCCCGGCGGCCGCGCGCAGCGCGTCGAACAGCATTGCGCCGCTGATGTCATTGCTCCAGATGTAGTACTGGACGTCGAGGCTGCGGGTGGCCGCATCGGCCAGCACCGCCCTGGCGGTAAAGGCGCCGCGGGCGTCGAGCAGCCCGTACACGCCGGACCTGCCCGGATGGGCCGCCACCAGCGGCGCCACCGCCCGCCCGAGCGGGGTGTCGGCGGTATCGCTGAACGCGCTCGACGCAATGCGCCCGTCGAGCGGCGGCAGGTCGGCGCACCCGGCCAGCGCGAGCGCGAGCGCCAGGGCCCGGGCCCGGGCCCGAGTCGGGAACCAGCGCATGCCTGGCCGGCCCGACGCGATGCTACAGGCCTTCGAAGTTCGCTGGACGCTTCGCCAGGAAGGCGGCCATGCCCTCTTTCTGCGCCGGGGTGCCGAACGCGGCGTGGAAGTAGCGGCGCTCGTAGCGCACCCCTTCGGTCAGCGTGGTTTCGAATGCGCGGTTGACGCTGTCCTTGATCGCCATCGCCACCGTCACCGACATCGACGCGACGACGGTGGCCGCGGCCAGCGCTTCTTCCATCAGCTTGTCGGCCGGGACCACGCGCGAGACCAGGCCGGTGCGCTCGGCTTCGGCGGCGTCGATCATGCGCGCCGTCAGCAGCAGGTCCATCGCTTTTGCCTTGCCGATGGTGCGCGGCAGGCGCTGGGTGCCGCCGGCGCCTGGCGTGACGCCGACCTTGATCTCCGGCTGGCCGAAGCGCGCGCTGTCGGCGGCGATCAGGAAGTCGCACATCATCGCCAGTTCGCAGCCGCCACCGAGGCAAAAGCCCGCCACCGCGCCGATCACAGGCTTCCTGATATTGAGGATGTGCTCCCAGTTGCGCCCGATGTAGTTTCCCGGATAGGTGTCGGCGTACGTGTAGTTGGCCATGGCGGCGATGTCGGCGCCGGCGGCGAACGCCTTCTCGCTGCCGGTCAGGACGATGCAGCCGATGCTGCTGTCGGCATCGAACTGCTGCAACGCGGCGCCCAGCTCGTTCATCATGTTGTCGTTGAGCGCATTCATCGCCTTTGGACGGTTCAGGCGGATCACGGCGACGCGGCCGTGCGTTTCGATCAGCAAATCTGCGTATTGCATGGGCTACTCCTGTTGGTTACATGAACGTCAATAGCGCGATTGTAGCCCTTCCGGCCCGCCGGTCAACGGCCCGGCGCCGGCGCTGGCTCAGGCGTGGGCTTTGGCCCGGGCGCCGGCACCGCCACCGGACCGACTGGCGCCGGCATGACGATCGGCGGCCTCGGTTTCGGCTCGGGCGGCGCCGGCGGCTGCGTGGTCGCGCAGCCGCCGGACAGCGCAACGGCGACGGCTCCCAGAGAAGCATGTAAACTGCGGCAAGTAGGTAACATAAGGACGTGTATGTGGATATTGATGGTTGAAGCGGCAGTGGCGCTGTTCCTGCTGGTGTTTATCGTCTGGTGGACGATGTATTCGGGCCCGAAGGCGGGCGACGACGAACTCGACGCGATCGAGCCGCCGAAGGCCGACAAGCCCGATCGCCTGGACGGCCCGCAGGGCTGATCAGTGCAGCGTGCGCGGCAGCGACAGCACGAATTCCGGGATCTTCGCTTCGAACCGGTGTCCATCTTCGGCCACGCAGAAGTATTCGCCCAGCATGGAGCCTTGCGGCGTGGCCATCTGGGTGCCGCTGGTGTATTCGAACTGTTCGCCAGGCTGCAGCAGCGGCTGATGGCCGACCACGCCCAACCCGCGCACTTCTTCGACGTGGTTGTTGGCGTCGGTGATGACCCAATGCCGCGCGATCAGCTGGGCCGCCACGCTGCCGGTGTTCTTGATCGTGATCGTATAGGTGAACACGTAGTTGGTGCGTGCCGGGTCTGACTGCTCCGGCAGGTACTTGGTGCGGACAGTGACAGTAAATTCGTAGGGTGCCATCGGGTTTCCTTAGTGACGCTATTATTGTTCGAGCAACGTTCATCATACATCGCAGTGCAAAAGCGCGGGCAGCGCGCGGACAAGGCGTGCAACAGCGTAAAATAGCGGCTCCGCTATTGATAACTTGCGCCACGCCATGACCCAATTCCGCATCGCCCCCAGCATCCTGTCCGCCGATTTCGCCCGCCTCGGCGAGGAAGTGCGCAATGTCGTTGCCGCCGGCGCCGACATCATTCACTTCGACGTGATGGACAACCATTATGTTCCGAACCTGACGATCGGGCCGCTGGTGTGCCAGGCGATCCGTCCGCACGTCGACGTGCCGATCGACGTCCACCTGATGGTCAAGCCGGTCGATCGCCTGATCCCGGATTTTGCCAAGGCCGGCGCCAACATCATCACCTTCCACCCGGAAGCGTCCGAACACATCGACCGCACCTTGCAGCTGATCCGCGATAACGGTTGCAAGGCCGGCCTGGTGTTCAATCCGGGCACCCCGATGCACTTCCTGAACCACGTGATGGACAAGATCGACATGATCCTCATCATGTCGGTCAACCCGGGCTTCGGCGGCCAGTCGTTCATTGCTGAAGCGCTGAAAAAGATCAGCATCGCGCGCCGCATGATCGACGAATCGGGCCGCGACATCCTGCTCGAAGTCGACGGCGGCATCAAGATCGACAATATCGCCGCCGCCGCCGCCGCCGGCGCCGACACCTTCGTCGCCGGCTCGGCCATTTTCGGCCAGAGCGACTACAAGGCGGTGATCGACGCCATGCGCGCCGAACTGGCCAAGACCGTGGCCAAGACCGCGGCCCGCTGATGCGCACGGGGGCCGGCGCCATCCGCGGCGTCATCGTCGACCTCGACGGCACCATGCTCGACACGGTGCCCGACTTCCACGTGGCCATCAACCGCATGCGCGCCGAGTTCGATCTGGCCGCGATCTCCCAGGAGCGCATCGAGAACATGGTCGGCAAAGGCTCCGAGAACCTGATCCGCTCGGTGCTGGCGGTCGACTTCGACCAGGCCGGCGTCGAGCGCCACTTCGTGCAAGCGATGGAGGCCTACCAGCGCCACTACCTGGCGATCAATGGCGACCACAGCGCGTTATATGACGGCGTGATCGAAGGCCTGGAGGCCATGCGGGCGATGGGACTGCGGATCGCCTGTGTGACCAACAAGCCGATCGCGTTCGCCGCGCCGCTGCTGGCAAAGAAAGGCCTGACGCCGTACTTTGAAGTGGTCTACGGCGGCGAGTGCCTGCCGCGCAAAAAGCCGCATCCGATGCCGCTGCTGCAGGTGTGCGCCGACTTCGCGCTGGAGCCGGCCGAAGTGGTAGCGATCGGCGACTCGTCGAACGACGCCGAAGCGGCGCGCGCGGCGGGCTGTTTCGTGCTCACCGTCCCCTACGGCTACAACCATGGACAGGCTATACAGGAAACCGATTCCGATGGTATAGTAACTTCGCTGCTCGAAGCGGCAACACTAATAAGTACGCACAACCGCAACGCTAACTGAACAAACCGCATGTTTTTCACCAAAAAACACACTGTCACCCAAACCGGCCCGCTTGAGGCCTGGCTTTGGCGACGCTGGCAATCCTGGGCTAAGTAACCCGTACTGATTGCTGCCGGCGGCGCTCGCGCGCCCGGCAGGTTTTTTGACCACCACCGCAGCCCCTCCCCGGCGGCCTGGAGAAAAAGCATGACCGAACTCGAATTCAAATCGCTTGCCAACGCCGGCTACAACCGCGTTCCGCTCATTTCCGAAGCATTCGCCGACCTCGAAACGCCGCTCACCTTGTACCTGAAGCTGGCGCAGACGCAGAACGCCGGCAAGAACACCTTCCTGCTCGAATCGGTGGTCGGCGGCGAGCGCTTCGGCCGCTACTCGTTCATCGGCCTGCCCGCCACCACGGTGCTGCGCACCACCGGCCGCGTCACCGAGATCGTCAAGGACGGCAGCGTGATCGAAACGCACGAGGGCAATCCGCTCGACTTCATCGAATCGTTCCAGGCCCGCTTCAAGGTGGCACTGAGCCCCGGCCTGCCGCGCTTTTGCGGCGGCCTGGCCGGCTACTTCGGCTACGACACGGTGCGCCACATCGAACGAAAGCTGGCCGACAGCACGCCGAAGGACGATCTCGGGCTGCCCGACATCCAGCTGATGGTGACCGAAGAACTGGCGGTGATCGACAACCTGTCGGGCAAGCTGTACCTGATCGTGTACGCCGACACCACGCGACCGGAAGCGTTTTCGAAAGCGCGCCAGCGCCTCAAAGACCTGCGCATGATGCTGCGGCGCGGCGTCGACGCGCCCGTCACATCGAGCTCGGTGCGCACCGAGGAGATCCGCGACTTCAGCAAGGAGGACTACCTGAAGGCGGTCGCCCGCGCGCACGAGTACGTGATGGCCGGCGACCTGATGCAGGTGCAGATCGGCCAGCGCATCCGCAAGCCCTACGTCGATTCGCCGCTGACGCTGTACCGCGCGCTTCGCTCGCTCAATCCCTCGCCTTACATGTACTACTACAATTTCGGCGACATGCAGATCGTCGGTGCCTCGCCGGAGATTTTGGTACGCAACGAGACCGCGCCCGACGGCAGCAAGAAGGTCACGCTGCGCCCGATTGCCGGCACCCGCCCGCGCGGCGCCACGCCCGAGCGCGACGCCGAACTGTCGAGGGAGCTGCTGGCCGACCCGAAGGAAATCGCCGAACACGTCATGCTGATCGACCTGGCGCGCAACGACATCGGCCGCATCGCCGAAACGGGCAGCGTGTGCGTCACCGAGCGGCTGGTGGTGGAAAAATACTCGCACGTCCAGCACATCGTCTCCAACGTCGAAGGCAAGCTCAAAGACGGCATGTCGAACCTCGACGTGCTGCGCGCGACCTTCCCGGCCGGGACCTTGACCGGCGCGCCGAAGGTGCGGGCGATGGAAGTGATCGACGAACTCGAACCGACCAAGCGCGGCATCTACGGCGGCGCATGCGGCTACCTCAGTTTTGGCGGCGAAATGGACGTGGCGATCGCGATCCGCACCGGCGTCATCAAGGACGGCATGCTGTACGTGCAGGCCGCCGCCGGCATCGTCGCCGATTCGATCCCCGAGATGGAATGGCAGGAAACTGAAAACAAGGCGCGCGCCGTATTGCGCGCGGCCGAACAGGTGCAAGACGGCCTCGATGGGGAGCTCTGACATGCTGCTGATGATCGATAACTACGACTCGTTCACCTACAACCTGGTGCAGTATTTCGGGGAGCTGGGCGAGGAAGTGCGCACGCTGCGCAACGACGAAATCACGCTGGCCGAAATCGGCGCGATGAAGCCGGACCGCATCTGCATCTCGCCCGGCCCGAAAACCCCGGCCGAAGCCGGCGTGTCGGTCGACATCCTGCGCGAATTCAAGGGCAAGCTGCCGATTCTCGGCGTGTGCCTTGGCCACCAGGCGATCGGCGCCGCGTTCGGCGGCAACGTCATCCGCGCCAAGCAGGTCATGCATGGCAAGACGTCGCTGATCGCCCACACCGGCGTGGGCGTGTTCAAGGATCTGCCAAGCCCGTTTACCGTGATCCGCTACCACTCGCTGGCGATCGAGCGCAGCTCGCTGCCGTCCTGCCTCGAAGTGACGGCATGGACCGACGACGGCGAAATCATGGGCGTGCGGCACAAGGAGTTCGACATCGAGGGCGTGCAGTTCCACCCCGAGTCGATCCTGTCCGAACACGGTCACAAACTGCTGCAGAACTTCCTCGAACGCTGACGCGTTGGATAACCGAACCGGAACCGCCATGAAGATCACCCCACAAGAAGCCCTGCTGCGCTGTATCGAACACCGCGAAATTTTCCACGACGAGATGCTGCACCTGTTCCGCCAGATCATGTCCGGCGAAATGTCGCCGACGATGATCGCCGCGCTCACCGTCGCCCTGCGCGTCAAGAAAGAGACCATCGGCGAGATCGCCGCCGCCGCCCAGGTCATGCGCGAGTTCTCGACCAAGGTGCCGATGGCCGACACCAGCAACCTGCTCGACATCGTCGGCACCGGCGGCGACGGCGCCCACACCTTCAACATCTCGACCGCGTCGATGTTCGTCGCCGCGGCAGCCGGCGCGCGCGTGGCCAAGCACGGCGGGCGCAGCGTGTCGTCGTCGTCCGGTAGCGCCGACGTGCTCGAGTCGCTCGGCGCCAACATCAATCTGACGCCCGAGCAGATCGCCCAGTCGATTGCGCAAACCGGCATCGGCTTCATGTTCGCGCCGAACCACCATGCGGCGATGAAGCACGCAGCGCCGGTGCGGCGCGAACTCGGTGTGCGCACCATCTTCAATATCCTCGGGCCGCTGACCAATCCGGCCGGCGCGCCGAACATCCTGATGGGCGTGTTCCACGCCGACCTGGTCGGCATCCAGGTGCGCGTGCTGCAGCGCCTCGGCGCCCAGCACGCGGTGGTAGTGTACGGCCGCGACAACATGGATGAAGTCTCGCTGGGCGCGGCCACCATGGTCGGTGAACTGGTCGGCGGCGAAATCCGCGAATACGAAATCCATCCGGAAGACTTCGGCCTGCCGATGATCGCCAGCCGCAACCTGAAAGTGGCCGGCGCCGCCGAATCGAAGACGATGATGATGGAGGCCCTGACGGGCGAACCGGGCGCCGCTTTCGATATCGTCGCGCTCAACGCAGGCACCGCGCTGTATGCGGCAGGCGCCGCCGCCTCGATCGAAGACGGCCTGGCGAAGGCCCGCGCTGCCATCACGTCAGGCGCCGCGCGCGCCAAGCTCGATCAGTTCGTGCAGGTGACCCAGCAACTGGGCCAGGGCTGACCATGTTCGGCATCCACGACCTCGGGCTGTTCGTCGTATCGGGGCTGCTGCTCAACCTGATGCCTGGCCCCGATTCGCTGCTGATCATGACGCGCAGCGCCACCCAGGGCGCGCGCGCCGGCTGCGTCGCGGCGCTCGGCATCGGCGCCGGCGTCTTCATCCACATGTTCGCCGCCGCGCTCGGGCTGTCGGCGATTCTGTCGACGTCGGCCACCGCTTTCACGGTCGTCAAATACGTCGGCGCGGCCTACATCCTGTACCTGGCGTTTGGCCTGTTGCGCAGCAAACCGCGCGCCGCCGTCAACGCGGCGCCAACCGCACCGATGCGACTCACCAAAATCTTCGCGCAGGGCTTCCTGACCAACGTGTTGAACCCCAAGGTAGCGCTGTTCTTCCTCGCCTTCGTGCCACAGTTTATCCAGGCCGACGCCCAGTACAAGGCGTTCGCCTTCCTCGTCCTCGGCGTCATCTTCAACGTCAACGGCATGCTGTGGTGCTTCGCACTGGCGCTATTTACCGCGCGCGCCAAGGCGCGCTTGCAGATCGGCGCGCGCACCTCGCTGTGGCTCAACCGCGTCACCGGCAGCCTGTTCGTCTGGCTCGGCGTCAAGCTTGCCCTCTCCAAATAAGATCGAGTCCCCATGTCCGACATCCTCAACAATATCCTGGCCGTCAAGGCCGACGAAGTGGCCGCCGCCAAAAAACACCGCGGGCTGGCCAGCCTGCGCGGCGAAGTCGAAGGCGACGCGAAGCTGCGCGCCGGCCTGCGCGGCTTCGAAGCGAGCCTGCGTAATACCATCGCGGCCGGCCGCGCCGGCGTTATTGCCGAAGTGAAGAAGGCGTCGCCGTCGCGTGGCGTGCTGCGCGAGAACTTCCGCCCCGCCAACATCGCCGAGAGCTACGCCCGGCATGGCGCTGCCTGCCTGTCGGTGCTGACCGATGCGCCTTTCTTCCAGGGGTCGCCCGAATACTTGCAACAGGCGCGCGCCGCCTGCGACATTCCGGTGCTGCGCAAGGACTTCATGGTCGACATGTACCAGGTATACGAAGCGCGCGCTATGGGCGCCGACGCGATTTTGCTGATCGTCGCCGCGCTCGACCACGGCCTGATGGCCGAAATGGAAGCCTGTGCGATGGAACTTGGAATGGATGTGCTGGTCGAAGTACATGATGGCGATGAGTTGACGGCGGCGCTGAAGCTGCGCACTCTGCTGCTCGGCATCAATAACCGAAACCTGCGCACGTTCGAGACCTCGCTGCAGAACACGATCGGCCTGCTGCCGCGCATTCCGGCCAGCAAGCTGGTGGTGACCGAGTCGGGAATCATGTCGCAAGATGACGTCAAGCGCATGCGCGACGCGAACGTGCATGCATTCCTGGTCGGCGAGGCCTTCATGCGCGCGCCTGACCCCGGTGTGGAACTTGCAAGGCTGTTCGACTAACCATGAACATTATCCGCAGTACCAGGACCGTTGGCGCGGTGTTGCTGGCGTTACTTGCCTGCGCGTGCAGCCAGCCACGGCTGGCATCGCTGGTGCCGTTCGGCCAACCAAAGCCGCAAGCTGGCGCGCCCTTGAGCGGCCAGCGGGCCGCATTCGCCAGCGTCGACGTGTACAAGGACGACGTCGCCGCGCTGATCATGCGTTACAACGGCGCCCACACCTTCAGCGGCAAGCTGCCGCCGATGCTGCCGGCCATTGTCGTGCTGCGAATCACGGTGGACCGGGACGGCCGCATGTCCGATGTGGTGGTGCAGCGCTCGCGCGACAGCGAGGCATCGAAAGTAGCGCTGGCGTCGATGAAGCGCACCGGCTCCCTGCCGCGGCCATTCAACCTGGCCTCCGGTCCGGGGCGGTCGCTGACGTTTTCCGAGACGTTCCTGTTCAACGCCGATTACCGCTTCCAGCTGCGCACCCTGGCGCCAATCCAGACCGCGGACTGAGACAGTTTTTAGCGATTACGCGCTGGGACGCTTGAGCTTTTTGGCGCCGGCTGCTGCCTCCAGCGATATCGCCGGCGTCCTGTCACCCTGCAATTTGACGTTAAACGTCAGCAGCTCGTCGCGCCGGAAAGCGTGCACCACTACCGTGTCGCCGACGCGGTAGCGCCCCAGCAGCGCATCGAGGTTGACCGGATTGCCCGACACCCGCAGCCCGTCGATCGCCACCAGCACGTCGCCGGCCGACAGGCCAGCGCGATGCGCCGCCCCGCCCTCGTGCACCTGCGTCAGCTTGCAGTCGCCGCCGTCGCGTCCCGTGCTGGCGTCCAGCGCCGGCTTGGCATCCTTGCGCTGGTCGACCAGCTTGATGCCGAACGGCGCGTACAGCTTGGCCAGCGGCAGGTCGTCGGTCCCGCGCACGTAGCGGTTAAACAGCGGCTTCAGTTTCAGGCCACTGACTTCATCGAACAGCGCCTCCACTTCCGCTTCGGTGACGCCGCGCGCAGCCACCGCATAGAAGTCGCGCCCATAACGCTGCCACAGCGCGGCCATCACGTCGTCGAGCGACTTGTTGCCGTCGGTCTTGGCGCGGATCGTCAGGTCGAACATCAGCGCCACCAGCGAACCCTTGGTGTAATAGCTGACGATCGCGTTCGGCGCATTCTCGTCCTGGCGGTAGTACTTGCCCCACGCGTCGAAGCTCGAATCGGCCACGCTTTGCTTGGTGCGGCCACTGCCGCGCAGGACGCTGCCGATCGTCTTGGCTTGCAGCTTCAGGTAGGCCGCCTCGTCGAGCAGGCCGCTGCGCACCAGCAGCAGGTCGTCGTAATAGCTGGTGAAGCCTTCGAACAGCCAAAGCAGCGGCGTGTACGTCTCGGCCTGCAGATCGTAGGGCGCAAACGCGGCCGGCTTGATGCGCTTGACGTTCCAGGTGTGGAAATACTCGTGGCTGCACAGGCCGAGGAACTTGAGGTAGCCGTCGGTCGCCTCCAGTTTTTTCGGCGTGGCTGCCGTCGGCAGATCGGCGCGCGCGCAAATGAGCGCGGTCGAGGCGCGGTGTTCGAGGCCGCCGTAACCGTCGCCGACGGCCAGCGTCAGGAACACGTAGCGTTCCATCGGCGCCTTCTTCGACTTCGGCTCGAAAAATTCGATCTGCGTTTCACACATCACCTTCAGGTCCGCCTGAAGGCGCGCCATGTTCAAATTCGGCACGCGCCCGGAAATGACGATGTCGTGCGGGACGCCGTGCGCCTTGAACGTCGCCAGCGCAAAGTCGCCCATTTCAACCGGGTGGTCGATCAAATCGTCGTAGTCGCTAGCGACGTAACTACCAAAGCCGTAGCGCCTGGCGCCCAGTTCCGGCAGCGACGTCGCCACCCGCCACGCCGCCGCGGCAGGGTCGGCGGGCCGCTGGATGTCGACCTGGTGCGCCATCGCTTCCTGCCCGAGTACGCGCAAGAAGACGCTGGTGCCGTTGAAGAAGCCATGGGTCTGGTCGAGATGGGCGGCGCGCACCGACAGGTCCCACGCATACACCTCGTAGCGCACGGTCAGCGCGCCGACAACCGGTGCGGCGCGCCAGGTATGCTTGTCGAGCTTCATCAGCGCGACGGCCTGGCCTTCCGACTCGGCGCTGATCTGGACGATATTGCGCGAAAACTCGCGGATCATGTAACTGCCCGGGATCCAGGCCGGCAGCGCCAGCACTTGTCCATCCGACGCCGGCAAGGCGACGGTGAGGGTGACTTCGAACAGGTGGCCGGCCAGATCCTTCGGCACGATCGCGTAGTGGATGGCGCTCTGCTGCTTTTGCGTTGGCTTTTTCATGTGTGTTCGGCGGCGCCGCGAAGGAGTCCCCGCGTGAGCGAGGATGACGTTAAGGATTGTGGGAGTGTATCTCAGGCGGCAAATCCGATGGCTGGTCGATGTCCTGGAAAATGCCGGGATCGTCGACCGCTACCTCGGTAACCTGTTGGCGTTTCAAGATGTGGCGGGCGCCCTCGTCGCCGCTCAGCGCCAGCAGTTCGGGCAGGCAGGCGGCGCCGAAAGCGACCGGGTTGCCGCGCCTGCCTCCGCATACCGGAGCGGCGACGACTGCGCCGCCGGCGATGGCATCGGCCAGCGCCTGGATGGTCGCTGGATGCACACGCGGCATGTCACCCAGCGCAATGAGCCAAGCCTGCGCTTGCGGGAGCGAATGGCGCAGCGCGTGAACAAGCGACTGCGCCATGCCCTCGTCCGCATCCGGGCACGTGGTGACGTCGCAGCCGAGCGCGCGCAAGGCGTCGGCGACGCCGCCATCATCGGGAGCAACCACGGCGACCACCGTCGGCAGCACCGCAAGCATCGCGCGCGCGCTCGCGACGACCACCGACTCGCCGCCAGCAGCCACAGGCTGCAGCAGCTTGTTACGCGTACCGGAGGGATCGAATCGTCGCCCCCTGCCGGCGGCGAGCAAAATGCCGACAGGGGTCATGGAGGCCTAAGCCGTCTGCAGGTCGAACGGCAGCTTGCGCAGGCGCTTGCCGGTCAGCTTGAACAGCGCGTTGGCAAACGCCGGCGCCAGTGGCGGTACACCCGGCTCGCCCATGCCGGTCGGCGCATCGCCGGAAGGCACGATGAAGACGTCGACCTGCGGCATGTCGGTCATGCGCGCCACCGTATAGTCGCCAAAGTTCTGCTGCTCGACGACGCCGTCTTTCAGCGTGATGGCGGCGCCTTGCAGCGTCGTCCCCAGCGCCATCAGCGCGGCGCCCTCGACCTGCGCCGCAATCGACAGCGGGTTGACGGCCAGGTTGCAGTGCACGCCGGCGGTGACCTTGTGCAGCTTCGGCACACCCTTGGTGACCGACGCCTCGACGACGTAGGCCACTACCGAGCCGAACGACTCATGCATCGCCACGCCGTAGGCACGGCCTTTCGGCAGCCTCTTCTTGTTGTAGCCCGATTTGGCCACCGCCAGGTCGAGCGCGGCCAGATGGCGCACGTGCTTCGGATCGATCAGGGTCTTGCGGTATGCCACCGGGTCCATGCCCGCCACGTGCGCCGCTTCGTCGATCAGTGTCTCCATCACGAACGCGGTGTGGGTCGAGCCGACCGAGCGCCACCACAGCACCGGCACATTCGCCTTGGCGGTGTGCGCCGTCAAGTTCAGCGGAACATCGTACGGCGCGCCCATCCCCTCGACCATGGTCTGGTCGACGCCATTCTTGATCATGAACGCCTCGAACGGCGTGCCGGCGATGATCGACTGGCCGACGATGACGTGATCCCATGCCAGGATTTTTCCTTTGGCATCGAGGCCGATGTCGGCGCGGTGCACGTGCGAAGGCCGGTAGTAGCCGCCCTTGATGTCGTCCTCGCGGCTCCAGATGACTTTTACCGGGCCGCTCTTGCCGGCGGCGCGGTAGGCCTTGGCGACGTGGACCGCCTCGACGATGTAGTCGGAGGTGGGCACCGCGCGCCGGCCAAAGCCGCCGCCGGCCATCATCGTGTTGACCGTCACCTGCTCGGGCGCCAGGCCCGCGGTGCGCGCCACGGCTGCGTGGTCGGCGGTCTGGAACTGGGTGCCGGCCCACACGGTGCAGCTATCGGCCTTCAGGTCGACCACGCAGTTGAGCGGCTCCATCGGCGCGTGCGCCAGGTACGGAAATTCGTAGACGGCCGAAATCTTCTTCGGCGCCGCCGCCAGCTTCGAGGTGTCGGCCTTGAGCGCAACCGCGCCCGGCGTTTTGGCCAGCGCGGCGAAATCGGCCATCTGTTTTGCGCTGCTGACCTTCTCGACGCCGCTGGCGTCCCAGTCGATGACGAGCGCGTCGCGGCCCTGCTTGGCAGGCCAATAGCCATCGGCGATCACCACCACGCCGCGTCCACCGCGGTCGGTCTGCACCTCGAGCACGTCGATGACGCCCTTGATCGCTTTCGCCGGCGCGGCGTCGAATTTCGCTACCTTGGCGCCGAACACGGGCGGACGCGCCACCAGCGCTACCTTGGTATTGGGCGGCATGAAGTCGATGCCGAACACCTGCTTGCCGCTCGACTTCGCGCGCGCGTCGATGCGCCTGGTAGGTTTACCGATGATGGCGAAGTCCTTCGCCTCTTTCAGCGTGACGGTGGCCGGCATCGGCTGCTTCATGGCGGCGTCGGCGAGCGCGCCGTAGCTGGCCTTCTGGCCGGCCGGTCCCATGACGAAGCCCTTGGCGGTCTTGCACTGTGCCGGCGCGACCTTCCATTGTTCGGCTGCGGCGCTAACCAGCATCGCGCGCGCCTTGGCGCCGATTTCGCGGTACTGCACGAAAGAGTGGGCGATGGTGCCCGAGCCGCCGGTCATCTGCATGCCGAACGCCGGGTCCTTGAACACGTCGCCGGCAGGCGCCAGTTCGCCGCGCATCTGCGACCAGTCGCAATCGAGTTCCTCGGCGATCAGCATCGGCAGCGACGTGTGCACGCCCTGGCCGAATTCGAGCCGGTTGACCATCACCGTCACGGTGTTGTCCGGCGCGATGCGCAGGAACGCGTTCGGCGCGTAGACTGGCTTGGGCGCGTCCGCGGCGCGGGCGAACTTGTTCGAACCCGGCATGAAGAAGCCGAGTATCAGGCCGCCGGAGACTACCGCGCCGGCCTTGAGGAAGCTGCGGCGCGACAGGCCGCCTTCTGCCGGGCGCAGCGCCTCGGGATTAATCCATTCAATTCGCATGATCGATCCCTCAGGCTAATGTCTTCGCCGCGTCCTTGATGGCCGCGCGGATTCGTTGGTAGGTGCCGCAGCGGCAGATGTTCCCGCTCATGGCGCCATCGATGTCGGCGTCGGTCGGCGCCTTGTTTGTGCGCAGCAGAGCGGAGGCACTCATCACCTGGCCGCTCTGGCAGTAGCCGCACTGCGGCACGTCATGCTTGACCCACGCATCCTGCACCGCCTTGCCGACCTTGTCGGCGTCCATCGCTTCGATGGTGGTGATCTTCTTGCCGGCCGCCGCCGAAATCGGCGTCACGCACGAGCGGATCGGGTCGCCGTCGAGGTGCACGGTGCAGGCGCCGCACAGCGCCGCGCCGCAGCCGAATTTGGTGCCGGTCATGTTGAGGTTATCGCGCAGGGCCCACAAGATGGGCGTAGATGGATCGGCCTCGACTTGCATGTCGCGGCCGTTAATATGAAGAGTTACCATGCCCTGCCCCTTAGTTTTGGAATGACTATCTATATTTTTATGGTGGTGTTACCGACTACTTGATGCTGCTGAATTTTGCCTCGAGCGTCTTGGTGTCGGCCGCTCCCGGGATGCGGCTGCCGTCGGCAAAGAAGATCGCAGGTGTGCCCTGGATGCGCAGCTTCTGGCCGAGCGCGAGGATCTTGTCGTTCGGCGTCGCGCAGCTGGCCGCGGCGGCGGGAGCGGCTTTACCGTTGATCATCCAGTCGTCCCACGCCTTGTTGCGGTCCGGCGCGCACCAGATGTTCTTCGACTTGGCGAACGAGTCTTCCGACAGGATGTTATACATGAAGGTGTAGACGGTGACGTTGTCGAGTTCTTTCAGCGTCGTCTGGCGGAAGCGCTTGCAGTAGCCGCAGTTCGGATCTTCGAACACCGCGATGACGCGCTTGCCGTCGCCCTTGACCAGCTTGAGCGCCGACTCCAGCGGCAGGTCGGAGAACTTGATCTTGTTGATCTCGTCGATGCGCTCCTTGGTCAGGTCCTGCGCCGTCTTGGTGCTGAAGACGTGGCCCATGATCAGGTACTCGCCGTTTTTGTCGGTATAGAAGATGTCGCCGGCGGCGCGTATCTCGTACAGGCCGCCGTACGGCGTGGCCTTGACCGAGTCGATCTTCACGCCTGGCGCCAGTTTCGGCTCGACGATCTTCTTGATGTTCGCTTCGACCGGCGCTTCGGCGACGGCGCACGCTGCTATCAGCGCGGTCGCCAGCAGCACCGCGATATGTGATTTACCCATGATTTACTCCGAATCGGTTACACAAAAAATCTTACTTCCCCATCGCGTGGGCCATCAGCCGACGCTTGAGCATGGGCAACTTATTCAGCAAGTTTAGCCCCAAATTACGAACCACGCGCACCGGCTCCAGATCGGCGCCGAACAGGCGCGCCAGGCCATCGGTGGCGAGCTGCATCAGCAGCACGTCTTCCTTGCGCCCGCGCGCGTAGCGCGCCAGCACGCGCTCGTCGCCGATGCTGCGCTGCGCTTCGCGCGCGGCGACTGTTTCGAGCAGCTGGGCCACGTCGGCGAAGCCAAGATTCATGCCGTGGCCGGCGAGCGGATGCACGACGTGGGCGGCGTCGCCGACCAGCGCCACGCGCGGCGCGACGATGGCGTGCGGCCGGATAAGCATCAGCGGCACGTCCTTTACCGATTCCGGCTGCAGGGGCTTGAGTTGACCCAGCTTGTCTTCGCTCAGCACCGCCAGGCGCACCGCCAGTTCGCCGAGCGACTCGCGCATCAAGGTATCGGCCAGCGCATCCGGCGCCGACCACACCAGCGACACCCGCTCGCCCGGCAGCGGCAGCAGCGCGACGATGCCTTCGTGGCCGGTGAACCACTGGTGGGCGACGCCGTGGTGCGGCTTCCCGCAGCTGAAATTGGTTACCACCGCGCGCTGGTGGTACGAGCGGTAATCGAGGCCGATGTCGCACTGGCCGCGCACCCAGGACTGGCCGCCGTCGGCGCCGACCACCAGCGCGCAGGCGACGACGGCGCCGTCGTCGAGCGTGACGGTGGCGCCGGTGTCGCCGGTCGCCAGGCGTACTGCGCGGGCGCTGATGATGTTGACGTTGGGGGCGAACCGGAGGGCGGCGTCGAGCGCCTGGTTCAGGTTGCGGTCCTCGACGATCCACGCCAGCGTGCCGACATGGGCGCCGAAGGCGTCGAACTCGACGTCGCCGGGCTGCTTGCCGTCGCCGATCACGGCCATCGAATCGACCGGCGCCACGCGCGACGCGTCGAGCGCGCCCCACACCTTCAGCGACGCCAGCAGCGTGTGGGCGGTGTGATTGAGGGCGTAAACACGCACGTCCCACGGCTGCTCGGCGCCGGGCGCCGGCGGCGCCGGCGGCGCGCCGGACGGCGGCACCAGCAAGGTGACGGAGTGGCCGGCCTGGGCGAAGCCGAGCGCGGTGGTCTTGGCGATCGCGCCATTGCCGACGATGCAGACATCGCTGTCGTGCCGTGCGGCGGAGGTAGTTGGGCTGTTCATCCGAACCATTATAACGGCTGGAAAGGCCACAGATTTACGGGGTGGCAAAGCAATTTATTTGTTAAGTGAATACTCGGCCTTGCAAACCCGCGTTCGGGTGTCTATAATCATGCCTCTTGGCCTGGTAGCTCAGTCGGTAGAGCAGAGGATTGAAAATCCTTGTGTCGGTGGTTCGATTCCGCCCCGGGCCACCAAGAACATCGTTCAGGCAACGCCAATCCATCGCGATTGGCGTTTTCGTTTGGGGCACAAATAGTCCTCGTGTCCGGTCTATTTTCGGTACGCCTCAACGGTGCGATTCTCGCGCAAACCATCCTTCCCGTGCATTCGCCACGGCCCAAAACTGCCCGGCCCTACACGCACAAATATTCTCGTTGGCGAGAGGCATTCTTAGCCTCGCGGCAATCTTTCAGCATACAATCGTCGTAGGCGCCGGTGATTCAACTCCGGCCCGCTGGACCGCGCTCCATCAGCGGAATCGACTCATCACAAGACCATCAAACCGATCATCGAAAAGATCGTTCAACGCTTCCCGGTCAAGCATGTCATTGCCGTGGCCGATCGCGGCCTGCTCTCGACCGACAACTTGGCGGACCTGCAGGCGATCACCTTGCCGGGCGGTGGCACGCTTGAATTTATTCTGGCCGTGCCGGGGCGCCGCTACGGCGATTTCGTCGACCTGCTGGCGCCTTTCCAGGCCGAGCAATGCGCCGATGCACAGCGCGAGGTCCTGGGCGAGACGAAGTGGGACACACTACGGCTGATCATCGTGCATGACCCGGACGTGGCCAAAGCCGCCGGTGCCAAGCGCGATCTGGTCATCGAATCGCTTGAGCAAAAGGACGCGCAATGGGCCGTCAAACTGGACGGGCAGGAGATGGGCAAGAGCAAGCGTGGCCGCAAGCTGTCGGACGGCGGCGCCCGCGCCCGTTTCTATCATGAAGTGTGCGAAGCGCATCTTGCACGCATCGTCCGGGTCGACCTCAAAAGCGCGCTGTTCACCTACACCATCGATGAGCGGGCGCTGACGCACGCGCGCCTGATGGATGGCAAGCTTCTGCTGGTCACCAACACCACCGACCTGACACCCGAAGAAGTGGTTAAACGATATAAATCGTTAGCCGATATCGAGCGCGGATTCCGTGTGCTGAAATCCGAAATCGAGATCGGTCCGATCTATCATCGACTGCCTGAACGCATCCGCGCGCACGCCGCAATCTGCTTCATGGCCTTGATCCTGCATCGCGTCATGCGCACACGCTTGCACGCCAGCGACACCGCGCTCTCGCCCGAGCGCGCCCTGACGAAACTGCGTCGAATTCAGCATCACCGCGTCACTCTGAACGGCACCGAATCCATTGCCGGCATCTCGTCAATTAACAAGGAGCAGACCGTTATCCTCGCCGCGCTGACTATCAAAAAACCGACCCTCGATACGCAATTAACCCTCTTGTAGTGGCATTTTTGAACAACGCCTCTATATGAATCAATAACTTACGCGCTCAACTGTCGAACTCGGGTGTTCTAGCTGTTGCAACGGTTTAGGTAATCCAGCCCACGCGCAGCACAGACAGCGTCGCCGTATATGTACTGGTACAATCATGTCGTGGTATTAAAAACAATTTTTTAACTGGAAGCGGAGCTATTAAATGTATATTAATAAAGCGCATCTGTTTTTGGCAATGCTGCTGTCGGTTGGTTCTGCTCGCGGGCAGTCCGTGGTTATCGATGGCGGCAGCATTCGGGTGGATGCAACTTCATCAAGCAAAGGCACGGCGATTGTAAAGGGGGCTAAAAGTTCATCAGCTAAAAGTTCCGCTGGGAAAAAAAGCAAAGTTGCCGCCGCCAACGATTCCGACGATGACAGCGATAGCTCTAACGTGACAGTTGCGAGCGGTGTTTCCGTCGGCGCTGGCGGGAGCGTTATTAATGCAGGCAGTGGGTCTGGTGCCAATGGAAAAGGGCATCAAGATTTTGTTAATTCAGATTTGTCCGGGCAGAACTTAAGCCGTAGAAATTATGCTGGAGCATCCTTCACGAACGTGGAGGCCGTTGGCACCAATTTTAACGGGTCTGATCTTACAAAGGTCGTCATGACCAACGTTGATTTATCAAACGCGGATCTGCGCGGAGCCAACCTCTCGGGAGCTAAGATCACTAACGTCGATTGGAGCGGCGCCCAGTTTGACGGCGCAACATGGGTGAACGGACGTCGATGCGGGCCAGGCTCGACTGGAAAATGCAAATAATTTGCTACGGCTGCAACTGATCGAAGAGCAGGATTAAGCATTCTGGTCATCGTACACGTCGATTCCGGTGGCGGCTGAGATCGAACGCGATAGACCGCATTAGTAGTTACAGTGGTTCGGAATCGCGAGAAGGACCGGAAGAGCCAGAACGCGTCGAAATGTGCAGAATTAACACTTGAGCTCTCCTGTGAGGTAGTGGCATAAACGGCTGAGCAAATACCGGTAGGTTGTAATTGTCACTAACGGTATTTGGCACTCGCACTAGCAGGTGACATTTGGCATTGGAATCAAAGCGTAACCTCGATTTTGAACCGCGTTTGACGCGCTCCACTTCATGCGGAAAACACCGTTAGGTAACGTTAGCTCAAAATGTTATTCGGGGGTTGGCCACCCAATCCACCCAAGTTAGCCGATTTCAACAATTTTTCTGACTCATTGCCTTGTGCGGTTTTTGGTCTTGCTTCCGCGGTTTCGAGAGATTTTCACGATGTCGATAGGTCCTTCCAGCG
>NZ_JAFCWM010000044.1:0-24354 GCF_049897565.1 Massilia sp. TWR1-2-2
TCGGCGCTCTCGCGTTCTTCAATATGTTTTACCGCTGGCGACATCTGGGTTTCCATGTGATTGCAACTTCCTTAATTAGCTGGATGAAGTTGTCTCACAGTAGTTTGACACAGGGGGCTGACGCCTGCGCAGCTGGTTGATTTGGTCGGCAAGCCTTAGCTGACCAACAGGGCTGCCAGATCGAACAATGTCGCGATCTCCTCTCGAGTTACGATTTCGACTCTCCGTATGAGAAGTAGCATAGAATGAAAAACTGAAAGACGAATCCCGTCCCCTGTTAAGACGTAGAATGGCGACCGAGGGTATGAATCGATGGCGGACGGTGTAGGAAGAATCGTAGTGCCAGCAAAGACCGCTGCTGTCCTACACAGCCCCTGCGACGGAGCCAAGGAAGTTCTGCCGTCCGATAGTGACTGTTCGAGCGATGGGGCGACGGCTGACGTCACTTCAGCGGCCGAAAGGATCAACTGCCTGCTTCAAGTGACAGCGGAACGCGACCTTACGTTTGCACAAAACCAGATGCTGTGCGGCGCCAATGAGAAGTTAGTGCTGGCGACGATTGAGGCGCAGACCTTGCGTGACGAAGCCGAGGCTGCGAATCATCGGCAGAACGAGGTTCCCGTTGCTGAAGCCTGACGCGTCCTGCTGTCGATTGACTTCCGGCGAGGCGCCGCAGACTGGACTCAGCCAGCGAATATTGCTCAGGGACAATCTTGACTCCAGTAATAAAACAGTTGCCGCGCTCCAATCTTGCGCTGTCTTTGTATTGGTAGGCGTACAGTATCGTTGGAAAGTCAGAACTCGAAGACACAGCTTGAACAGTGGGAGAAGTTCGTCACCGTCCGAGCTCTCTTGAGCGCGCAAGGACATCAGGGATTTTCCAAGTTCTCGTTGCCGCTGAGCGATCGATCAATCAATCAATAACGCCATTCTATGCAGACTTCCGATCAACAGCGATACGAAATGATCGAACGCGCATTGCGTCGGCAGTCGGATTATCCGGGTGGGGCCAACCTCATGCTATGGGAGCGTCTCGCCGCCGAGCTCAGCGTAATCATTGGTGCGGGAGGCTTTGATGCATTATATTTTCGCAGTCTGCATCTCGCCCGCGAATCATATCCCTGGATAATGCGCGGTCCAGAGCATGTTGCTGGCGAAGCGTTTCGCCCTGTGGCACTCAGCTTAAATGGCCATGACCCCACGGAGGCTAACGCGGCAAACGCCGCGTTGTTGGGTATTTTTACGCGAACGCTGACCATATTGATCGGCGAACTCTTATTGAACAACATCTTGCGCAAGGCTTGGGGCGATGATGCTCTATATCTCGCTCGAACGGAGCACGAATCATGAATAAAGTAAGCATTCAACGATTGGCCACTGGCGTACCGGGGTTAGATGAGCTTCTGGGTGGAGGCATTCCCGAGTTCTCGTTTAACTTAGTCGCGGGAACGCCAGGCAGCGGCAAAACCACGCTCGCGCACCAGATCATGTTTTCCCTGGCCAATCCGGACCGGCGTGCGTTGTTCTTCACCGTGCTGGGTGAGCCTCCACTAAAGATGCTTCGCTACCAGCAACAGTTTCCGTTTTTTGACATCAGCAAGATCAATGAATCCATCAAGTTCGTCAACCTGTCGGCCGACTTGCTGGATGGCGACTTCACCCGTGTATTGGCGCGTATAAACGAAGAAGTACAAGCGTTTTCCCCGAGCTTGGTTTTTGTCGACTCGTTCCGGTCAGTTGTGCAATCGGGAAACGTCACAGCTACGGGAGTCGGAATCGGAGGGTTGCAGCATTTTGTCCAACAGCTGGGTATGCAAATGACTAGTTGGCTGGCTACTACTTTTCTCATCGGTGAATACCTCGCCCCTGAAGCCGAGTCTAGTCCCGTATTCACAGTTGCAGATGGTATCCTCTGGCTCTCCCAGCTCATCCATAGAGATGCCCTCGTGCGCAAAATACAAGTGGTTAAAATCCGCGGCCAAGCGCAAAGTCTGGGTGTTCACACCTTTCGAATCAGTGACAGCGGAGTAGAGGTTTTTCCTCGCGCAGTTCTCAAGCCCTTTGGTTCACCAAAAATCCATATCGGGTATGACGAACGCGTATCGATGGGTATCCCGCCGCTGAACGAAATGATGGGCGGCGGATTGCCGGCGGGGTATTCGTTGCTAGTTGTCGGCCCGTCTGGTTCCGGCAAAACCATACTAGCGACGCAGTTCTTGGCGGAAGGAGTGCGTATTGGCGAGCCAGGTGTAGTTGCCGCATTCGAAAAAAGTCCAAATCAACTAATGAGCCGTCGGTTGAATGCTCTCATTGAAAATGGCGACGTGGGTGTAATAAATACTCGCACTCTCGACGTTTCGCTAGACGAGATCCTTCATGACATGGTCAAAATGATAGAGCGAATGAAGGCCAAGAGGGTAGTCATCGACTCCTTATCCGGCTTCGAGATGGCGCTGGCATCGATGTTTCGCGAAGACTTCCGGGAGTCACTTTACCGTCTAGTGGCAGTACTCACTCAGATGGGGGTGACTGTCTTGATGACCGCGGAAGTTGAAGACCGATATACTGAGCTTCGGTTCAGCTCTTATGGCAACGCTTTCCTGGCCGATGCGATTCTAATGCAGCGCTACGTAGAGATGCAGGGAAAACTTCGGCGCGTGCTTTCTGTGGTCAAGATTCGGGGTAGCGCGCACAGCGACGATATTCGGGTTTACGATATTGCGGCCGACGGCATCCATATCGGCGAACGTCTTCAGTTGCAAGGTATCCTTACCGGGCAGGCAGAGCCTAAATAGCCATGTGCGTGTGCGCGCACAGTTGCAGCTAGCTGGATCGAGCAGTCTCGGCCAAAACAGCACGTCCAAGATAGAGGTCAGCAGCGCCACTAGCCAGGTAGCGCCGGGGCCGACCATGCTTGGGCAGACTAGCGAACCGCTCAGCAAACGTTGGATCCTTGGTTATTAATACCTCGGACACTTGTTTGAGCGTGTTAATCGCGTTGCGGGCCGGATGGAACTTGCCCTTCAGAATGACGCCGATTTTATGGCTGGAGAAGGACGGCGACCGCGGTACTGGCATCGACACGACAGCTGTCAACGATGGTGGTGGGGCGGACCACGCCAACGTCCGGCAGCTAAAAAAAAGGCCAATTTGGAGAAGTCGGCCTTGCAAGTCGCGTAACCCTTTGATTATTACAGCTATGGGTCAGTTGCGTAGTAACACCCCGCCGAACGAAAAAAAAGCGCCCGCAGGCGCCTTTCGATGTGTGCGGCCGGCCGCGCCGGGTTCAAGCCTTCGGCAATGTGACGCCGCTTTGTCCCTGGTACTTGCCGCCGCGATCCTTGTACGACGTCTCGCAGACTTCATCGCTTTCGAAGAACAGCACCTGCGCGCATCCTTCGCCGGCGTAGATCTTGGCCGGCAACGGCGTGGTGTTGGAAAACTCCAGCGTCACGTAGCCTTCCCACTCCGGCTCGAACGGCGTCACGTTGACGATGATGCCGCAGCGCGCATAGGTCGATTTGCCGAGGCAGATGGTGAGAACATTGCGCGGAATGCGGAAGTACTCGATAGTGCGCGCCAGGGCGAACGAATTGGGCGGGATGATGCAAACATCGCTCTTGACGTCGACGAAGGAATTCGAGTCGAAGTTCTTCGGGTCGACGATGGTGCTGTTGATGTTCGTGAAAATCTTGAACTCGTCGGCGCAGCGGATGTCGTAGCCGTATGACGAGGTACCGTACGAAATCGTCTTGCGCCCTTCGGCGTCCTGGCGCACCTGGCCAGGTTCGAACGGCTCGATCATGCCGGTTTCGAGCGCCATGCGGCGGATCCATTTATCGCTTTTGATAGTCATCGCGGGGGCTTTTCCATAGAGTAGTCAATCGACGCTGGGCGCGCGCGGCGCGCCGGATGCAGCGATTTTACGCGAATTTATCCGCCCGGTATTTATTTACGATGACGCCAGCAGCCGCGCAATCATCTCGCGCGTCAGCGTCGCCGCAATGTCGGGCGACTCCATCGGAAACAGGTGTCCGCCCTTGATCTCGGCAAAGTTGTCGCCCACCAGGCGGCGCGTCGCATCGAGGCCGGCCTGGCGCAGTTCGAACGAGTTGTCGCCAGCGATGAAGCCGATCGGCACCGGGAATGGCGGGCGCACCAGCGTGCCCAGGTGGTGCGGCAGCGAGCGGTAGATATCGGTTTCGACTTCGCGCGAAAAGCGCAGCTGCACGCCGCCCGGATGCGGCATCAGGCCGTGCGACATGTAGTCTTCCAGCACCCCGGGCGCCCACGCCGCGAAGATCGGCTTGGAGGCGAAGTGCTGGTAGGCCGCCTGCGCGTCCGGCCACACGGTGCGGCGGCGCTGCGACGATTTGGCCGGCGAAAAGCGGTCGTCCCAGCCGCGCTCCTTGGCAAAGCGCAGCAGCCAGGCACGCCAGCCCGACACCACGGGCGAGTCGAGCATCACGACGCAGCGCACCAGGTCCGGGCGCTGCTTGGCGGCCATCAGGCTGAGCATGCCGCCGAGCGAATGACCGACCAGGATCGCCTGCTCGGGGTACGCTTCGAGCCGCGCGATCAGTTCGGCCACCAGCTCCGGCCAGCCGTCCGACACCGGAAACGCGTCGTCGTGGCCCACCATGTCGGTCGAGCGGACGTCGAACTCGTCGCCAAGGCCCTCGAGGAAGCGCCGATAGACGCCTGCCGGGAAGCCATTGCCGTGGGTGAAATGCAGAAGGTGTTTTGTCATGGCCACAATTGTAATGCGCCCGCCAACGGCTCAGCTAGAGGGAATCCCCTACTCTGCCGCGAACGCACCTGCAGCCGAGCATCAAGCAGGGCCGAATCTGACCTGATTGGCGCGCCGGCGCCATCATCGTGCGCGGCGTGTGGGACTGCGTCACGCCCGACTCGTGCCGCTGGCACCAGGCGCTCTCGCGCGATCACAGCCAGACGTGGGAAGAGAACTGGGTCATGCACTGGGTTCGCGCTTGAGCGTTAGCGCCCATACCAGTATCGCGCGTGCTCGCGCCGGTACTCGCGCGCGCCGGTGACGGTGCCGAAGTCGAGCATGACTGCGCCCGATTCATCGGTGCGCAGGCGCCCGATTGCCAGTTCGCCATAGCGCTCATAGACCTCCGCCTTCGGATGGCGATAGCGGTTGCGATGGCCGACCTGGAATACGCCTAGCGAAGGCCGAACGGCGAGCAGGAAGTCCGGCGTCGACGAAGTGCCGCTGCCGTGATGCGGCGCCAGCAGCACTTCGGCGCGCAGCTTGGCCGGCGCCGTCGACAGCAGTTGCTCTTCCTGCGCCGCCTCGATATCGGCCGCCAGCAGGATCGAGCGCGCCCCGGCCGAGATCCGCAAGGTGCAGCTGCGCGCATTCGGCTTCAAGTGAGCGTTCTTGTAGCTTGCCGCGGCGGGGTGCAGCATCTCGAAATCGACGCCATCCCAATGCCATCGCTGCCCCGCTTCGCACCGTACATGGCGCGCCGACGCGCGCACGACCGGATGGCCTGGACGCAGAGAAGACGCCACCCAGCCCACGGGCACGGTTTCCAGGATCGACGTGGCGCCGCCGGCATGGTCTGCATCGCTGTGGCTGACGACCACGCCGTCAAGTATGCCGATGCCGCGCGCCTTCAGGTAAGGCACGATGACGCGATTGCCGCCGTTCGACTCTGGAGAATACGCCGGACCGGTGTCGTACAGCAGCCGGTGGCCGGCCGTTTCAACCAGCAGCGCCATGCCCTGGCCGACGTCGAATGCGGTCACCGCGAACTGACCGGCCGCAGGAGCGGTCGGCACTTGCGTGAGCATCGGCAGCAGCGCGACAGCGCCGGCCCAGCGATGCGGCCAGCCGCGCGGCGCCAGCATCCACATGGTGCCGGCCAGCGCAAAGCAGAACATCCACGGCGATGGCGCCGGCGCGCTCCACACCGCCAGCGATCTGTCGCCAAGCCAGCCGAGGAACCAGGCCAGCGCCTCGACCGCAGCGTGGGCGACGCCCAGCAGCACACCCGACACCGGCGCCGGCAGCATGCTGCCCGCCAGCGCGAGCGGCGTGACGACGAAGCTGACCAGCGGTATCGCCACCGCGTTGGCGATCGGGCTGACCAGCGACACCTGCGAGAACAGCAGCATCGTCAGCGGCACCAGGCCGAGCGTGACGACGTACTGCGTGTGGGCGCCGAGCCGCACCAGGTTCCATAGCCCCGCGGTCGGCACGCCGACGCGCCCGACGGTGGCGAACAGGATGATGGCCACCGCGCCGAACGACAGCCAGAAGCCCGGCCACAGCACCGCCCATGGATCGAGCAGCACCACCACGACAAGCGCCACGCACAGCACATGCGACACGTTGCTGATGCGCCCCGACCACAGCGCGGCGGCGACCACGGTCAGCATGTACAGGGTGCGCTGCGCCGGGATGCCGAAGCCGGCCAGCAGCACGTACAGCAGCGCCACGACGACGCCGGTCAGCGCTGCCACCTTCTGCGCCGGCAGCAGCAGCGGCAGCTGGGCGCGGGTGAAGAACGAGCGGCGCCAGAGATACGACGCCAGCGCCGCGAACAGGCCGGCGATCATCGTGATGTGCAGGCCGGAGATCGAGATGAGGTGGCTGATGCCGGTGCGGCTGAACACCGCCCAGTCGGACTGGTCGATCGCGCGCTGGTCGCCGACCACCAGCGCGACGATCACGCCGGCGTACTGCTTGTCGGGCAGCGCGCGCAGGATGCGCTCGCGCAGCCTGGCGCGGCAACGCTCGACCACGTGGCCGAAGCCGGCGACGAAGCTGTCGAGCCGACGATTGCCGTCGCCGTCCGCGCGCACATAGCCGGTGGCGCGCACGCCCTGCTCGAGCAGCCAGACTTCGTAGTCGAAGCCGTACGGGTTGGCGTTGCCATGCGGCCGTTGCAGGCGCACGGTGAGCTGCCAGCGTTCGCCCGGCTGCACCGCGCCGACCGGCTGCGACTTGTCGCGAAAGCCCGCGTACCAGGCCAGCGATACGCGCGGCGGCACGGTGATTGTCGCGCCGACCACGCGTTCGACGGCGAAATTGAAGCGCACGCCCTGCTCGAAGCGGTACGGCAGGCTGTCGATGGTGCCGACTATGGTGACATCGCGGCCTTCGTCGTCAGACGCGAGCTGCGGCGCCAACGCCACATGGGCGATCAGCGCGGCCCAGCAAAAGCCGAGCAATGCGCCGGCCGCAGCCGCGCGCAAAGGCCCGCGCCAGCCGTACACGAGCAGCAAAGCAAGGGCAGCGCAAAACGCCATCGCGGCCGTGTCCGGCAAGGCGGCAAGGGTCTGTAGCCACGCGGCGCCGCAGACGAACCCAAGTATGGCGCACCGCATGGTGTGGCGATCGAAGTGGGAAACCGTTCAGTATCGGGCGGGGCGCATCGATTCGCATTGGGCGAAATCGAAGTCGTCTATGATTGGGACAATTTTTGGAGCTCACTATGCGCATTCGCGGCAAAGCCATCGGTATGGCCTGCATTCTCGCTGTTTCACTTGCTGGCTGGTCTTGGTGGAAGATCGCCAATTGGAGCGAGCATCAGCCGCGGCCGGCGCATCTGGTGTCGAACCCGTCATGGGCATTATTTGGCAGGTAGGGCGCGCACGAAATCGACCAGCGCCGTGACGAGCGCCGGCGCAACCGGCAGCGCCGGATCCGAGTAGGACGCCAGATGCGCCGGCATCGGCGCGTCGACCATCTTCAGCACGTGGTTCATGCCTGGGATGATCGTCAGCCGCGCCTGAGGACGCGCCTTCTTCAGCGCTTCGGCCTCGCCGACGGCAACCTGGATATCGGTGGTGCCCTGAACGATGAGTACCGGCATATCGAGGCCCGCGATGCGCTCGGCCGGCACATACTTGAACCACGAAATCAGGTAAGGCTGCACGCTGTCGCGGTACAGGGCCGCCAGTTCCTTGGGCGCGCTCGTCGTCGTGCGGCCGCCTTCGAGCGACACCAGGGCCGCCTCGTTCTGCGCCGCCAGCGCGGGCGGAAGCTTGCCGGCGAACTGCGTGCGCAATACGTCGGCAGCGCCACGCGCGACGCCGGCCACCGAAACGAACGCGTTAGCGCCCGCCTTTTTCGCGGCCAGCATGCCGATCAGCGAGCCTTCGCTGTGGCCGATCACCGTCACCGACGAAAAACGCGGATCTCGCCGCAGCATCGCGATCCAGCCGGCGGCATCGTCGACATAGGTTTCGAAGCGCAGGTAGGCCTCGCTTGGCCCGGCCGGCAGGCTGGCCGCGATGCCGCGCTTGTCGTAGCGTACCGACGCAATGCCGGCGTCACCCAGGGCCTGCGCCAACAGCATCAGGCTGTTGTTCGCGCCGGGCAGCGCGCTGCTGTTGCCGTTCCTGTCGGTCGGCCCCGACCCTGCGATGATCAGCGCCACCGGTATCGGCCCTTTCGACGCGGGCGCGATCAGGCTGCCGGCGACGTTGCCGGTCGGCGTATCGAGCACGATCGGCTGATCGGCTGCTGGCCCGGCCTGGGCGGCGGCGGCAACGACGGCGAACGCAAACGCCCCAAGAATCATGCGCAAGGCATCAGGCTTCAAGGTTTCCGCTCCTTTCGAATCGTCTATACATGAACAGAGAGTAAAAAGCCGGGACGATCGGCCCGGCCAGCAGCACTGTCAGGCATAGCCAGAGCGGCACACCCGCGAGCACGCCGATCAGCGACACCCCTGCCCCCGTGAATATCGTCTTGGCGGCGAAACGGTGAGTTGAATACCACACCCGTTCGCTGGCCAGGGTCCATGGCGTACGAATGCCGATCCAGAAATTGCGCCGCACCTTTCCCATCACATTACCGAGCAGACCAAAAAACACGGCCGAGCCGCCGAACACTGCCGTGTTGATTGGCATCGATGGCGAGTAAGCGCCCCATACCATGACGCACTGGAAGTAGCCGAGCAGCGCGACCAGGACGAAGCAGATATACCAGTAAGTCGTGCTGAAGGTGTCGACCTTAAAACGCGCCGGCGACAGTGACGGCAGCACCGTCCACACCAGCATCAACAGCACCATTAATGCGGTGTGGATGAACACGTAACTGCGCGGGCCGTAGCCGTCGATCGCGCCGGCGCCATTCCAGTGCGTCGGGATCGTCGCCGGCAGCTTCGAATAGAGCGCCAACGTGAACGCCACGGTCACCAGCACTACCAGGGCACACATCAGCAAATACCGGTTCTTCATTGTCGATCTCCTGTTCCGCCGCCAACCAGTTTGGCCGCCCAAGCCATAACGTCCTCTACCACTGTCGTGTTGAGGGCGTACCAGATCGTCTGGCCATCACGCCGGGCCGTAACCAGGCCGGCATCCTTGAGCACCGCGAAATGGTGCGACATGCCGGGCTTGCTCATGTCGAACCTCTGCGCCAGTTCGCCCGCCGTCATCGCCTCCTTGCGCAGCATGTGAAGGATCTCGCGCCGGGTCGGGTCGGCAATAGCCTTGAACGCCAGGTTGATCGTGCTCGCCATTTCAAATGCCGCTTAATTAAGTAACCACGGAAATGATAGCGGGGTAAGACTGCATTGTCAAGACAATCCTATTGCGTGATGGATTTGGACAGCATCGGAAAAACCCACCATAATCGAATGCATGAGTCCTTCAGGCAGGAAGTCCATCAATGAGTATTTACACTGAATTGCAATGACCACTTTCGGCTTCGTCAGACTATTCTCTTCGCCATTGCTGGCTTTTGTTATCTCGGCGATCGTCGTGTCGGCGTGCGGCTACGTGATTTATCGCGACGGCCGCGACAAGGGCCCGCGCCACTGGAAACTGCTGTCGCTGGTGGCGGAAGTGTGCGTCGCCGTCGGCCTCATCGGGCTGGCTACCTTCGCCGGGAGGATGAAGGTGGGCGCCGACCACCAGCTGCTCGAAGAGCGCGTGCGCCTGTTGCAGGCCGCGGTGGACGATCGCATGCAGCTGGCCGCGCTGGACAGCTGCGCGCCGGCGAGCGCGCGCCCGCTGGCCCCATACAACCCGTCGGTGGCAAAGAAGGAGTTGTGCGCGATTGCCGGCTCATTCAGAGTCGCCAACGCATCGGCCGCCGATCGGGAAGCGGCCGAACACTCGCTGCGCGACTTCACCGCCAAATATCCGGGCTGCGTCGAGAATATCTTCAGCCGCCATTCCGAGTGCAGCAACGTGGTGGCGTCGGCGTCGCAGCTGGCCGACGATCTCCACATCCTCGAAGCAAGCAAACAGACCGCCCGCGACGACGAGTCGATCGCCGCGATGCTGGAAGCACCGAATTCATGGGCATTCCTGCTGCTGGCGTTTGTAATAGCCGCCCTCGGCGTGTCGATCAAGTGCGCGCGCGCCGCGGCCGAATACGTCAATTCCGCCAAATCACCCTGAGATCAATGCCGACAGCCGCGGCAGCGCTGCCAGCGCGTTCTGCCGCGTGATGTGCGCGACCTGCGCCGCGGACACCCCGCGCATCTCGGCGAGCGCCATGCCGATCGCCGGCAGCTGCACGGGGCTGTTGCGCGCAGGGTGAATCCACACCGGCGAGATATCCGGGGCGTCGGTCTCCAGCACGATCGCTTCAACCGGCAGCGTGGTGGCCAGCCGCCGAATCTGCAGCGCGCGCGAAAACGTCATGGCGCCGCCGAAGCCGAGCTTGAATCCCAGGTCGATAAACGTCTGCGCCTGCTGAAAGCTGCCGTTGAACGCGTGGGCGATGCCGCCCGCCGGCCGGATCTGGCGCACGTGCTTGAGCACCTGGTCCTGCGAGCGGCGCACGTGCATCAGCACCGGCAAGTCGAACTCGCGCGCCATGCGCAGCTGCGCGCGAAAAAAGTGATCCTGCTTGTCGCGCATCGCCGGCTCGGTCAGCATCGGGATGAAGAAGTCCAGTCCCACTTCGCCGATCGCCACAAATCGGGGATCGCCCATCGCCGCATCTACCTTTGTGCGTAACAGGGCCAGGTCGTCTGCGGTCGCATTCGGCACGCACATCGGGTGGATGCCGAGCGCGTAGCTGGCATTCGGCGCCGTTGCGGCCAGTTGCGCCACGACGTCGAAATTGTAGCGGTCCACCGCCGGGATGACGATCATCGACACGCCCGCTTCGGCCGCCTGGCCGGCCACCGCAAGCGACTCACCACCGAATTCGTGCGCGTCCAGGTGGCAGTGTGTGTCGATCCACATGGTTCAGGCCTCCGCCGGCTGCAATCCGTTTTCGGTCAGCCGCAGCACGCGGTCGCAGCGCTGCGCCAGTTCGATGTCGTGGGTGACGATGACGAACGAGGTGCCGAGGGTGCTCGACAGGTCGAGCATCAGCGCGAAGATTTGCTGCGCGGTGGCGTGATCGAGGTTCCCGGTCGGTTCGTCGGCCAGCACGCAGGCCGGCTCGGTGACCAGCGCACGCGCGAGCGCCACCCGCTGGCGCTCGCCGCCGGACAGTTCGCCCGGCACATGCATGGCGCGTTTCGACAGCCCCACCCGCTCGAGGATTGCGGTGGCCTTCCGGACGGCCGACGCCCGGTCCTCGCGCCGGATCAACAGCGGCATGGCGACGTTGTCGAGTGCGGAGAATTCAGGCAGAAGATGATGGAACTGGTAGACGAATCCCAGCGACGAATTGCGCAGGTCGCCGCGCGCGGTCTCCGACATGGTTGCGAAATCGGCGCCGGCCAGCGTCACCGTGCCGGTGGTCGGCGTATCGAGTCCGCCCAGCAGGTGCAGCAGCGTCGACTTGCCCGAGCCGGACGCGCCGACGATGGCGACATGTTCGCCGCGATAGACGTCGAAGTCGACGTTGTCGAGTACCCGCACCTGGTAAGCGCCCTGGGTGTAGGTCTTGCCCAGGCCGCGGCACGACAGCACCGCCTCGGTGTCCCTATTCATAGCGCAGCGCCTCCGCCGGCTTCACGCGCGATGCCGCAAAGCTCGGGTACAGCGTCGCCAGGAAGGCCAGGCCCACCGATACGCCGGCGATCCCGAACACGTCGTTCCAGCGCAGGTCCGACGGCAAGGCGCTGATGAAGTAGATGTCCTTCGACAGGAACTGGATGCCGAACGCGCGTTCGATGAAGGGAATGATCACGTCGATATTGAGCGCCAGCAGCACGCCCGCGCTCACCCCGACGGCGGTTCCGATGATGCCGATCAGCGCGCCCTGGATCATGAAGATCTTCATGATCGAGCGCGGCGAAGAACCCAGCGTACGCAAGATGGCGATGTCGGCCTGCTTGTCGGTGACGGTCATGGCGAGCGTCGCGACCAGGTTGAAGGCGGCCACGGCGATGATCAGTACCAGGATGATGAACATCATCTTCTTCTGGCTTTGCACCGCGGCGAACCAAGTCGGGTTGTGCTTGGACCAGTCGCGCACCAGCAGCTGGCCTGGCAGGCTGGCGCTCAGTTCCTGGGCGACCCGCGGCGCGTCGTGCATGTCGGCCAGGCGAAGGCGCACGCCGGCCGGTGCGGCCAGGTTGGCGATCGCCTGCGCATCGGCCATGTGCACAAATGCCAGGCCGGAGTCGTATTCGAAGTGGCCCGCCTCAAAGATGCCGACCAGCGTGAAGTTGACCATGCGCGGCGCCATCTCGGCCGACACCGACTGGCCGGGCGCCACTGCCAGCGTGACCTTGTCGCCCACTTTGAGCGCAAGCGAGCGCGCCAGCTCGATGCCGAGGACGATGTTGAATTCGCCGGCGCGCAGGTCGGCGAACTTGCCCTGTACGATCTTGGTCGGCACGTCCGACACTTTCGATTCTTCCGCCGGCAGCACGCCGCGCAGCAGCGCCGGCTTCATCACGCCGTCGTACATCAGCATGCCCTGGGTCTCGGCAAACGGCGCCGCGCCCTTGACGGCCGGGTTCTTGAACGAATTGGCGATCACGCCCTGCCACTCCGGCATGTCGCCGCGCTGATTGTAGATTTCGATGTGCGCCACCACCGACAGCATGCGGTCGGTGACTTCCTTCTGGAAGCCGTTCATCACCGACAGCACGACGATCAAGGCCGCCACGCCAAGCGCGATGCCGGACACCGAGATGAGGGAGATGAACGAGATGAAGCTGTTGCGCGCGCTGCGCTTGCCGGCCCGCGTGTAGCGGATGCCGACGGCCCATTCGTAAGGCAGTTTGTCGATGAAGCTCATGTCGTGGCGCCGCGCAGGAGTGTCGAAGGGGCAGGTTCGGCCGGCTGCAGCCCCTGTTCGGTCAGGCGCAGCACGCGGTCGCAGCGCTGCGCCAGTTCGATATCGTGCGTGACGATGACGAAGGCGGTGCCGAGGGTGCTCGATAAATCGAGCATCAGCGCGAAGATCTGCTGCGCGGTGGCGTGGTCGAGGTTCCCGGTCGGTTCGTCCGCCAGCACGCAGGCCGGCTCGGTGACCAGCGCACGCGCGAGGGCGACGCGCTGGCGCTCGCCGCCCGACAGCTCGCCGGGCACGTGAATCGCGCGCTTCGACAGGCCCACGCGCTCGAGGATGGCGGCGGCCTTCTGCAGCGCCGCGGCGCGCGTGACGCGGCGGATCAGCAGCGGCATGGCGACGTTGTCGAGCGCGGAAAATTCGGGCAGCAGGTGGTGGAACTGGTAGACGAAGCCGAGCGAGGTGTTACGCAGGTCGCCGCGCGCCGTTTCCGACATCGTGGCGAAGTCGGCGCCGGCAAGCGTTACCGAGCCGGTGGTCGGCGTATCGAGCCCGCCCAAGAGGTGCAGCAGGGTCGACTTGCCGGAACCGGAAGCGCCGACGATCGCCACATGTTCGGCGCGCCGCACGCTGAAGTCGACGTTACTGAGCACGCGCACCTGGTAGCTGCCCTGGGTGTAAGTCTTGCCCAGGCCGCGGCAGGCCAGTACGGCAGTTGGCATCGGCTTATTCATAGCGCAGCGCCTCCGCCGGCTTCACGCGCGAGGCGGTAAAGCTCGGATAGATGGTGGCGATGAACGCCATCAGCACGGCGATGCCGCCGATGCCGAAGACGTCCGGCCAGCGCAGGTCGGACGGCAAGGCACTGACTTGGTATATATCGCTTGGCAAAACCTGGGTCCCAAATAAACGTTCGAAGAACGGCACGATGACGTCGATGTTCAACGCCACCACGGTGCCCAGGCCAACCCCGGCCAACGTGCCGAGGATGCCGATCACCGCGCCCTGGATAATGAAGATCTTCATGATCGAGCGCGGCGACGATCCGAGCGTGCGCAAGATGGCGATGTCGGCCTGCTTGTCGGTCACCGTCATTACCAGCGTCGACACCAGGTTGAAGGCGGCAACGGTGATAATCAGCGCCATCACGATCAGCATCATCTTTTTTTCCGTCTGCACCGCGGCGAACCAGGTCTTGTTCTGTTTAGACCAGTCGCGCACCTGCAAGTGCCCGGGCAAACTCGCTTCTAACTGCTGCGCCACCGGAATGGCCTGGTGGATGTCGGCGATGCGCAGGCGGATGCCTGATGGCGCATCGAGCCGCTCCATTCTCTGCGCGTCTTCCATGTGGACGAATGCCATGCCGTTATCGAATTCGAAGTGGCCGGCCTGGAATACGCCGACCAGCGTAAATGAGCGCATGCGAGGCACCATGCCGGCCGGCGTCACCTGCGCCTGGGCCAGCGCCATCGTCACCTTGTCGCCGATCTGCAGGCCGAGCGAACGCGCCAGCGAGTAGCCCATCACGATATTGAATTGACCGGGCACCAGCGCCGACAGGCTGCCGTGGGTGACGGTCTTGGCGACGTCGGACACTTTCGGCTCTTCCGACGGCAGCACGCCGCGGATCACCGCCGGGCGCATGCCGCCATCGCGCAGCAGCATGCCCTGGGTCTGCACGAATGGCGCGGCGCCCTTCACTGCCGGATTCTTGAAGGCGTCCTTCATCACTTCCTGCCAGTTGGCCATGCCGCCGCGCGGATCGAGCACTTCGATATGCGCCAGCACCGACAGCATGCGGTCGGTGACGTCCTTGCGAAAGCCGTTCATCACCGACAGCACGACGATCAGCGCGGCCACGCCGAGGGCGATGCCGGCCACCGAGATCAGCGAAATAAACGAGATGAAGCTGTTGCGGCCACTGCGCCGTCCGGCGCGCGTATAGCGCAGGCCGACCAGCCATTCGTACGGCAGTTTGTGGATGATACTCATGTGTTCCGACAGGTAATTCGTGTGAAGCCGAAGTGTGCCACACAAAGCTCGGCCATGACAGAGGTTGTCACAATTGAATCGCCCGGAACTTGGTCCTCGCCGGCGTCGAATCAATGGGACTGGTGCAGGTGCTGAACGATCCGCGCCCGGCCATCCCGCAATCGCTGCATGCGATCCTGACGGCGGAGTTGTCGGACAAGGCCGGCAGGCAGACGCTGGTGGCGCTGGCCGAAGATCACGGACTCGACGATCTGGCTGCCGAATTCACCGTGGCCCTGAAAAAGGAGCGCGAGCACCTTGGCCTGGTCACGACGTGGTTCGCGATCCGGCAGCGTCGGCCGGGATCTCGACCTCGCCATAGCTCATGCCGAGCGCCTCGTCGCCACCGCGCCGCAAGGCAGCGGCACGACACCGGCAGCCTGACGCCGCCGCCCCGCACACCGCGCGGCAGGAAAACGCGCGGCGTGCGGGCGAGCGCTATTAAAGAAGCAAGCTGGCGGGGCGAAAGCTGCCAGTTCGGCCACCGCCGCCACGGATGGCCTACAATATCGGCATGACCGAAATCACGCTCGTCCTGCCGTTCGCCCTGCCCCCGCCCGAACTTGCCCCTGACCTTATCCGCGCACTGAAGGCGCCCGCACTTGCGGCGCTGTTGTCGCGCACGTCGACGCACCAGGCCACCACGGCCGACCCAGGCGCGCGCGCGCTGCCGCACGAACTGTGGCTGGGACGCGCGCTGGGCCTGTCCGACGGGCGCAAACTGGCTGTCGCGGCGGCCGTGATGCGCGCTTACGGCCTCGATCCGGCCGACGGCGCCTGGTTCATCGTCAATCCTGCGCACATTGAAATCTCGCGCACCTTCCTGATGATGACAGACAGCCGCCGCCTCGGCCTGGTCGAATCGCACTCGCGCGCGCTGTTCGACAGCGCCAAACCGTATTTCGAGGACAGCGGTCACACGCTGCTGTATGGCGACGCCATGACCTGGTTCATGCGCGCCGATGCCTGGGGCGCGCTCGACACCGCGTCCGCCGATGCCGCCACCGCCATGAACCTGACCGACTATATGCCGCTCGGCGAGCGCGCGATCGACTACCGCAAGCTGCAAAACGAGGTGCAGATGCTGTGGCACCAGCATCCCGCCAACGCCGAACGCGAGGCGCGCGGATTCGCCACCATCAACGGCTTCTGGCCTTGGGGCGCCGCCGGCGCCGCCGATGCCGCCGAAACGGCCACTGAGCTGGCCTGCGCCGACGCGCCGCCCTGGCTGGCGGCGCTGGCCAGCCGCCACGGCGCCTCGTTTGCGCAGCTGCTGGCCGCACCCGGCAAGGACGTCATTTTTTGCGACGGCAGCCTGGCCGAGGCGGCGCTGGCGACCGACTGGGCCGGCTGGCTGCAGCACATGCAGCGGCTCGAGAACGACACTTTCGCCCCGCTACTTGGCGCGCTCTCGGGCGGCGTGGGCCGCGCGCGCCTGGTGCTCAGCCACCGCACTTCCCTTAGCGAATTGACCACCACCAGGCTGGCGCAGCGCAAATTCTGGCGCCAGCCGACCCTAGACCGATTGCTGCCATGACCCGCATCTCCACCCGCCCTTGTTCGTTCCGTGCATCCGAGATGCTGCGCCAGGGCGGCGTGCATCCCGTGCTGGCGCGCCTGTATGCGTCGCGCGGGCTGACCGATGCGCGCGAGCTGTCGAGCGAACTGGGCTCGCTGATGGCGCCGGCCGGCCTGCTGCACATCGACGCGGCGGCGGTATTCCTGGCCGACGCCATCGCCGCCGGCAAGAAGATGACGATCGTCGCAGACTATGACTGCGACGGCGCCACCGCCTGCGCCACCGCCCTGCGCGGCCTGCGCGCGATGGGCGCCATCGTCGACTTCATCGTGCCGAACCGGTTCGAGTACGGTTATGGCCTGACGCCCGAAATCGTCGAACTGACCGCGCGCGAAAAGTCGCCCGACATCATCATCACGGTCGACAACGGCATCGCCAGCATCGACGGCGTGGCGGAAGCGAACCGGCGCGGCATTGAAGTCGTCGTTACCGACCACCACCTGCCGGCCGACACGCTGCCGGCCGCGCGCGTGATCGTCAATCCGAACCAGCCCGAGTGCGGCTTCCCCAGCAAGCACCTGGCCGGCGTCGGCGTCGTGTTCTACGTGCTGCTGGCGCTGCGCGCCGAGATGCGCCGGCGCGGCATCTTCGACGCCCAGACCCAGCCCAAGCTCGACAGCCTGCTCGACCTGGTCGCGCTGGGCACCGTGGCCGACGTCGTGCGGCTCGATCCGAACAACCGCATCCTGGTCGCGCAAGGCATCAGGCGGATGCGCGCCGGCCGCATGCACGCTGGCGTGGCGGCGCTGTTTCGCGTCGCCGGGCGCGAGTCGCGCAGCGCGTCGCCGTTCGACCTTGGCTTTGCGCTGGGGCCGCGGCTGAACGCGGCCGGCCGGCTCGACGACATGTCGCTCGGGATCGAATGCCTGGTCACCGACGACGAGGGGCGCGCCTGGCAGATCGCGCAGCAGCTCAACGAGATCAATCTGAAGCGGCGCGAGATCGAGGCCGAGATGCAGGATGGCGCGCTGGTGCACCTCGATTCCTACCAGCCGGCCGAGAGCAGCACCATCGCCGTGTTCGACGCCGGCTGGCACCAGGGCGTGATCGGGATTGTCGCTTCGCGCCTGAAGGAGAAGTTCTTCCGCCCGACGATCACGTTTGCGCCGGGCGCCGACGGCTGGATCAAGGGTTCCGGGCGATCGATCCCCGGTTTTCACTTGCGCGACGCGCTCGACCTGGTATCGAAGCGCGCGCCCAGCCTGATCGACAAATTCGGCGGCCACGCGATGGCGGCCGGCCTGACGATCCGTGCCGATGCGTTCGACGCGTTTGCCAAGGCGTTCGAGGCGGTCGGCCAGGCCTGGCTGACGACGGCGCAGCTCGAGCGCGTGATCGAAACCGACGGTCCGCTGGAAGACGCTTACTACACCACTGCGTTCATCGACCTGATGGACGGCCAGGTGTGGGGCCAGGGCTTTGCGCCGCCGGTGTTTTGCGACGAATTTCGCGTCATCAGCCAGCGCATCCTGAAGGAGCGACACCTGAAACTGCTGCTGGAGCGCAACGGCACGCGCTACGACGCGATCTGGTTCGGCCACACCGCGTCGCTCGGCGAGCGCGCGCGCGTCGCGTTCAGGCTCGACGCCAACGAATACAACGGCGTCACCAAGGTGCAGCTGATGGTGGAACACGCCGAAGCGGCCTGATTGCCGCGAACTCCAGCCCCCACACGCGATTTCTGCACGCACGGCATTTGCATGAATCCCGAAAAAGGAGTATAACTACTCCATAACCGGAGGAAACCATGAATCTCGCCTACGCCTACCCGAAGAGCCGTTTCGAACCTGCCGTCCTGGTCGACCTCAACGCCAGGGCCGAACGCGAGCGGCTGTCCAAGTCCGCCCTGAAGGGTTTTTTCAAGCTGGTCGCCGCCTGGCAGCTGCGCGACGAAGACGCCCGCGAACTGCTGGGCGGCCTGTCCTCCTCCACCTTCTACGAGTGGAAGAAGAACCCGGAGCGGGTGCTGGAAGTCGACCGCATCACGCGCATCTCCTACCTGCTCGGCATCTACAAGGCGCTGCACATCCTGTACGGCGACAAGCTGGCCGACGAGTGGGTCACGCTGCCGAACAAGAACGCCGTCTTCGGCGGCCGCACGCCGCTGTCGCAGATGCTGGCCGGCGGCCTGCTGGCGATGCAGACCGTGCGCAAGCTGCTTGACGCGCGGCGCGGAGGGCTGTGACCTTGGCCGCTTCTCCAAAACTGACCGCGCTGCGTCAGTTCGATACCTGCCGCCTGATCCCGTCGCGCTTCGCGGATGTCGAGGACTCCGTGCTGGCCCCGCTGGCCGACGACGACGGCATGCTGCGCGACCTGTTCGACCTCGATAACGCGACCAACGAACGCCTGCGCGGCGAATATGGCGGCCTGCCCGGCATCGGTGTCGACGAGCTGGTATTCGGCGTGCCGAACTTCCGCATCATTAACGCGGCCTACACCTATCCGCGTCCCGAGGGCAGCCGCTTCAACGACGGCGAGCGCGGCGCCTGGTACTGCGCCTTCGAACCCGAGACCGCGCTGGCCGAGATCACCTTCCACAAAACCGTCGAGTACATGGAAATCGACCGCTTCGACGACAGCGTCACGTACCAGACGATGCTGGCCGACTTCACCAGCACGTTCCATGACCTTCGCGGCCAGCGCGGCTTTTCAAAGGCGCTGGCGTCCGACAGTTACGTCGCATCCCAGCAGCTGGCAGCGAACCTGCTCGAAGCCGGGTCGATGGGAGTGATTTTCCCCAGCGTGCGGCGCGACGGCGGCACCAACCTGGCGTGCTTTCGGCCCGCACTGGTGGGTAACGTGCGCAAAGGCGGCGCCTATCGGTTAACATGGGCGGGTTCGCCGACTCCGGTCGTCGAGTCCATCTGACCTTTATTTTTTAGCTGCCATGAATACGAATCCCGACAACGATACCGACCTGCGCCTCAAGATCAACAGCGAAACCGCGCGCATGCCATGGGCTGAACTGGAGAAGCACTTTGCCCAGGGCTCAGTGCTCTTCGTCAGCCCTGACCTGGACCTGATTGACGTCGCCGTGCGCATTTCGCACGACGACAAGGACAGCATCTCATCGTGGATGGGTGCGGGGAAAATCGGCAAGGTGACCGACCAGCAGGCGCAGGCCTGGACCGAAGGGCAAGCGTCGCTGTGGACGTCCGTGGTGCATCCGTTTATTCTGGTTCAGCAGGAAAAAGCGAAGCTGAACTAGACGAACCGCTAGCGCGACAAATCGACCGCGTACAGCGAATAGCCCTTGCCACCACCATCATCGGCGCGCAGCAGCGACACATTCGAGATGCCCGCCTGCTCGGCCAGCGCGAGTACGCCAGGCGCCGAACGGAACACCACCGGTCCGGCCGTCTTCACCTTCGCAAACCGCCAGCTGCGCTGCGCCCCGTGGGACGCAAACGTCAGCTGCCTGGCACCCTTGATGTACGCAATGAGCACATCGCGATTGTTGTCCGGCGACGCAAACACGGTCTTGCTGCCGTCGAGTCCAGGGAAAGCCCCGCCGCCGCTGGCCCGATAGTTATTGGTCGCGACGATGAACTCCTGATTTGCCGCCACCGGTTTGCCGCGGTACGTCAGTTTGCCGATCCGCTTGCCCGGCTGCTGCGTAACGTCGATCTCGTAACTGATGTCGCTCGAGGTGATGGTGTCGAAGTTATAGCTCGGGAAGGACGGGTTGACCAGCTCCTGCGGCGCTGCGGCGGCCGGATCAATCGTGTTGAAACGCCCGGCGCCATGCTCGAGCCACGCCAGCAGCGAAGCGCCGTCCACCTTCACCGCGTACAGCGTGTTCGGGTACAGGTACAGGTCCGCGGCGTTATTGAGCGCGATGTCGCCGGCCTTCACGTCGGTATAGTCGGTCACGCCGGCCGAGCCGCTCTTGAACGCCGACGCCATCGACAGCACCGGCAGCGCCGCGTACTGCGGCAGGTTGGCCTTCACATACTTGGTCACGTAGTCCGCCTGCGCGTGGTTCACCACCGCGATGGCCGACACGTCGCCGACATCGGCGAAATAACTCGACATGCGAAACGCACTGGCGCCGACCGGCGTCTTGACGTAGCCGATGGTTGCCGCATGCTCGTCCGCGACCAGCGCCGCCACCGCCGGATCGGCCGCCACGAACGACTTGTCGGCCAGCTGCGCGCCACGCGCCTCGACCGTGGTCTTGCGCTTGTCGACGACCCAGCGCGCGCCGTCGTGCGTCAGGTGCAGGCCGATCACGCCCAGGTGCTTGCCCCACAGGTTGGCCATGGTGGTCGGCACGCCGTTGACCAGCCCGGCCGCCTTGTCGACGCCGGCCAGCTTGAACTGCGCCACGCCGCTGGCCGCGTTCGGAAACACCTGGTGCGAGTGGCCGAGCAGCATGGCGTCGATCCCCGGCACTTGCGACAGATGGTAATTACCATTTTCCATGTCCGGCGTGTACGGGCCGTCGTCGAGGCCACCGTGCGAGATCGCGATGACCAGGTCGGCGCCTTCCGCGCGCATCTGCGGAATGTACTTCAGGGCCGTTTCGCGCACGCCCTCGGTGTAGACCTTGCCGTCGAGCCAGCGCTTGTCCCATGCGAGGATGGTGGGCGGCGCAAAGCCGATGATGCCGACCTTGACTGTCGCGGTGACTGGCTTGCCGTTCGCATCCAGCGCGCTCACTTGCTTGGCGATGATGCGGTATGGCGCAAACAGTTGCTTCGCGACTTGGTGCTGTAGACGTTGGCCAGCACTTGCGGAAACGCCGGCCCGGCGCAGCGCGGCTTGGTGGAATCGACGCCATCGACGTCGAAACGGCTGCCGGTCACCTGGTTCAGGTACGGCAACCCGTAGTTGAACTCATGGTTGCCGATGCCGCCACCGTCGAAGGCGAGCAGGTTCATGACCTTGTAGACAGCCAGCGTCTTGTCGCAGCGCAACGGCGCCACCAGCGCCTGGTAGTCGGCCAGCGCGGTGCCCTGGATGGTGTCGCCATTGTCGAGCAGGACTGTATTCGGGAACTCCTTGCGTGCCTGGGCGATCAGCGTGGCGGTACGATCCAGCCCGAAGGAAGGGTCAGGCGCCAGCTTGTAGTAGTCATAGCCGAGCAGGTTCGAATGGATGTCGGTCGTCTCCAGCACCGCCAGCACCGCCGTTGTGCCTGCCGGCACGGAAATGCGCTGGCCAGGCACCGCGCAAGCGCTCAGGATCAGGGGCAACAGGGACAGGCAAGACTTGGCGCGCATGCGATTCCAGTGTAAATGATAATGTTGGACAGCATGATACGCAGTGCGCCGTCCAGCATCAAGCACGGAACCAACTGCCGCGCCGGCGCTTCTAATACACATCGGGGCTGTGCCGACGGCCCTTGGGACGCCAAATGTTACGACAGAGCTACGCCATGCTTGAGCGCGTCTTGCGTCTGCTCCTCGCCGCGCTGCTGATGGCGTGCGGCTCGCTTGCGGCCACGGCGGCGCCGCGCGCGTCCGTGATGCTGCTGACCATCGACGGCCCGATCGGGCCCGCCAGCGCCGATTACGTGGTCCGTGGCATTGCCCGCGCGGCCAAGGGAGGCAGCCAGCTGGTCATCGTGCAGATCGATACTCCCGGCGGCCTCGACCTGTCGATGCGGTCGGTGATCAAGGCGATCCTGACCTCGCCGGTGCCGGTGGCGAGCTTCGTCGGCCCGAGCGGGGCGCGCGCCGCCAGCGCCGGCACCTACATCGTGTACGCCAGCCATATCGCGGCAATGGCGCCCGGCACCAACCTGGGTGCTGCCACGCCGGTCCAGATCGGCGCGCCCGGCGCCCCGCCGCTGACGTTGGCGCTCGAGCGCAAGGCCGTCAACGACGCCGCCGCCTACCTGCGTGGCCTGGCGCAAATGCGTGGCCGCAATGCCGAATGGGCCGACCGCTCGGTGCGCGAAGGCGTCAGCCTGGCGGCCGACGACGCTCTCAAGGAACGCGTCATCGATCTGATCGTGCCGAATGTGGCGGCGCTGGCCGCGAAACTCGACGGCGCCAACGTAAAGGTGCTCGGCAACGAGTTGACGCTGCAGACGGCCGGCGCGCCGTTGATCAAGGTTGAGCCGGACACCCGTTCGCGCCTGCTCACCGTCATCACCAATCCCAGCATCGCGCTGATCCTGATGAGCATCGGCATCTACGGCCTGCTGTTCGAATTCATGAGTCCGGGCGCGGTCGCTCCCGGCGTCATCGGCGCCATCTGCCTTGTGCTTGCGCTGTACGGCTTGCAGCTGCTGCCAGTCAACTACGCTGGCCTTGCTCTCATTTTGCTCGGCATTACATTCATGATCGCCGAGTCATTCCTGCCCAGTTTTGGCACGCTGGGCCTGGGCGGCATTGCCGCCTTCGTGGCCGGCGCGCTGATCCTGGTCGACACCGACCTGCCCGACTACGGCATTTCGATCTGGCTGGTCGCCACGGTGGCCATCGCCAGCGCGCTGCTGATGGCGCTGACGGTCAACGTCGCGCTGCGTTCGCGCCGGCGCGCCATCGTCAGCGGCATCGACAACCTGATCGGCACCGTTGCCGAAATGCTCGACGACACCGAGCGCGAAGGATGGGCCAATGCAGGCGGCGAGACCTGGCGCGTTGCCAGCGCGGTGCCGCTGCGGCGCGGGCAGCAAGTGCGCATCGTCGGGCGCGCCGGCCCGATCCTCGACGTCGCCCCGATCGACCAATACACCAAGGGAGAACTGCCATGATCGTCGAATTCGGCTTTGGCCTCGGCGCGCTCGTCTTGCTGCTGGCGGCGTTGCTGGCGACGTCGGTGCGGGTGCTGCGCGAATATGAGCGCGGCGTCGTGTTTCAGCTGGGCCGCTTCTGGGCCGTGAAGGGCCCCGGGCTGATCCTGCTGATTCCGGTGCTGCAGCAGATGGTGAGGGTCGACCTGCGAACGGTGGTGCACGACGTGCCCACGCAGGACGTGATCTCGCGCGACAACGTTTCCGTCAAGGTCAACGCGGTGCTGTACTTTCGCGTGATCGATCCGCAGCGGGCCATCATCCAGGTTGCCAATTACTTCGAAGCGACCAGCCAGCTGGCCCAGACCACGTTGCGTTCGGTGCTCGGCAAGCATGAACTGGACGAGATGCTGGCCGAGCGCGAGCGACTCAACATCGACATTCAGCAGGTGCTCGACGCCCAGACCGATACCTGGGGCATCAAGGTGGCCAACGTCGAGATCAAGCACGTCGACCTCGACGAGTCGATGATCCGGGCGATCGCGCGCCAGGCCGAGGCCGAGCGCGAGCGGCGCGCCAAGGTCATTCACGCCGAGGGCGAGCTGCAGGCGTCCGAAAAGCTGATGCAGGCGGCGCAGGTGCTGGCGCAGCAATCCGGCGCCATGCAGCTGCGTTACTTGCAGACCTTGGCTAACATCGCCGGGGAAAAGACCTCCACCATCGTGTTCCCGGTGCCGATGGACCTGCTCGGCAGGGGTCAGGTCTGATATTCGGACATTTCGCTTTTTGAAATGTTCGAATGCCCCCTCTGTCAGACTAGTTGTCACCCTACATTTTTGGGAGACAACATGAGTAAACTGTATTCTGATGCTTTTATCGAGCAAGCCTTCGTCAAGGTTTATTCTCGAGGCAAACGTACCG
>NZ_JAFCWM010000045.1:0-23826 GCF_049897565.1 Massilia sp. TWR1-2-2
ACTTCAGCGCCGCCAATGTCGATGCGTGCGAACAGGCTGGCATCGTCCCTCTGATCGCGATGAAACGATCGCAGCATCATGAACCCGTGCTCGAACGCTTCACCGAGCCAGCGCCACTGGACGACGATGCCGATGTGGTCGCCACCATGGCGCACCGACTCAAGACCCGAAGCGGGCGAGCCGACTACGGCTTACGCAAGCAGACGGTCGAACCCTTGTTCGGCATCATCAAACATGCGATGAAATTCCGCCAATTCCTGGTGCGCGGCGTGAAACACGTGGGCCACGAATGGAACCTGGTTGGTGAGCGACAATTATCTTGGCCGGTAGACGACAACTATCTTGGCCGGTTTGTCACCTGAAACCGGCCCAGTGCGGAAGCGAGGTTTACAGTTGTTTCATTCAGCACGGAGCTGGGGAGATGACGAATGGCCGGCAAACGCATTGGAGATCACCAAGTGGGCATTGACAAGAAACTCAGAACCAAGCTCGGGCAGGAAGTCGCCGCGGCGAAGACCGGCATCAGCGTGCGCTCAGCACGCCGGATCGACGCCAGCGAGGCTTTGCCATCTCAACGAGAGGCGCGCAAGTGGCGCACGCGATCCGACCCATTTGAGGCCGTCTGGGACAGCGAACTCATACCGATGCTGGCAGCTGCCCCGGGTCTGACGGCGACGACGCTACTGGAAGAAATTCAACGGCGTCATCCAGGACAGTACGACGATGCGCTGCTGCGCACCTTGCAGCGGCGGGTGCGCACGTGGAGCGCCAGTTACGGCAAGGAGCGCGAGGTGTTCTTCGCGCAGGCGCACCCACCCGGCCGCCTGGGGCTATCGGACTTCACCCATGCCGCCGTGCTGCAAGTGACCATCGCCGGCGCGGCCCTGCTTCACCTGCTGTATCAGTTCGCCTTGGCTTACTCTGGCTGGCGCTACGTCGAGGTGGTGCTGGGCGGCGAGAGCTTCATGGCCCTGTCGTCCGGCCTGCAGAACGCGGCATGGATGATGGGCGGCGTTCCTGAGGAGCACCGGACGGACAGCCTGGCCGCAGCCTTCAAGAACAAGGCCGAGCATGAGCTGCTGACGCGGCGTTACGAGGCGCTGTGCAAGCATTACGGCATGCGCCCCAGCCGCAACAACCTCGGTGTAAGCCACGAGAACGGTTCGATCGAATCGCGGCAAGGCACCCTCAAGCGCACTATGGAACAGGCGTTGCTATTGCGTGGGCACCGCGACTTCGCCGATCTGGATGCCTACCGTCTCTTCGTGGCCGAAGTGTTCGGACGACTCAACGGCCGCGTTGCCCGCAAGTTCAATGAGGAACGTGCCATGCTCATGGCCCTGCCGGCAAGGCGCAGCAGCGACTACGAGGAGGTCGACGCGCGCGTCACCAAGTACTGCACGATGACGGTCAAGAAGGTGCTGTACATGGCCCCGTCGAGGCTGGTGGGGCATCGGTTGAAGGTGCGTGTCTTCGCCGAGCGGCTGGAGTGCTGGCTGGGCAATGTGTGCGTGCTTGAGCTACAGCGCGGTCAGCCCGACCCGGTTAGCGGGCGCGGCAAGGTGGTCGACTATCGCGATCTGCTCCCAGCGCTCAAACGCAAGTCCGGGGCGCTGGCGCGCTCTGTGCTGCGCGATGCCCTGTTCTCGCGTACCGAGTACCGCCTGATGTGGGTTCATCTGAAGGATTGCTTGCCCGAGGCACAAGCCTGCAGGCTCATGGTTGGCCTGCTGGACCTGGCCGGCAACGGCGGCTGCGAAGCGGCGCTGGCGCAGCACTTGGCGGTGCTGCTCGCGGCCGGCGAGATGCCGGACCTGGACGAGCTGCAGCAGGCGATGGCGCCGCGGCCGCAGCAATGCCCGACCGTGACGGTGGTGCTGCCGACACTGGCCAGCTATGACAGCTTACTGGAGGCTGCATGAGCAGCATCGCGGCCCTGCCGCTGATCCTCAACGAGCTGCGCCTCCCAACGATCAAGCGCCTGTGGGCAGGCTTGGCAGAACAGTCGAACAAGGAGGGCTGGCCCGCCGAGCGCTTCCTCACCGCCGTGATGGAACACGAGTTGGCCGAGAGAGAAACGCGGCGCCTGGAACGGCACCGGATCGAGTCCCAACTCCTGCCGGGAAAGCTGCTATCGAGCTTCGACTTCACCACGGTGCCCACGGTATCGAAAGCGCATGTCACCGCGCTGGTCGAAGGCGACGGCTGGATCGATCAGGGCGCCAACCTGCTGCTGTTCGGCCCGCCCGGCGTGGGCAAGAGCCACCTCGTGTGCGCCATCGGCTATGGCTTGATCGACCGCGGCTACCGCGTCCACTTCACGCGCACCAGCGACCTCGTGCAGCGCCTGCAGGTGGCACGCAGGGAAATGCGCTTGCCGGCCGAGATCGCAAAGCTGGACCGATTTGATCTGCTGATTCTGGATGACCTGAGCTACGTCCGGCGCGACCAGGCAGAGACGTCAGTGTTGTTCGAACTGATCGCGGCGCGCTACGAGAGGAAGAGTCTGGCGCTGACCGCCAACCAGCCGTTCTCTGGGTGGGACCAGGTGTTTCCAGAACCGGCCATGACGCTGGCGGCGGTGGACCGTCTGGTGCATCACTCGACCATCTTCGAGTTAAACGTGGAAAGCTATCGTCGCCGTCACGCATCGGTGGGCAGCGCTACCGCCAAGCAAAAAACGAAGGAAAAAACGGATTAACAACACTTCGCTTTACCGGCCAAGATAATTGACGCCGACCGGCCAAGATAGTTGACGCCAACCACCTGGTCGCCCTTGCATGGAACATCAAGCGAATGAACGCATTGAACATGGCCTGAAGTGTCCAAAGGGAGGCGATCGCTGAAAAAAGACCGAACCAGTATCCGCGAAAGGCGCCGGAACGTCCATTTCGGTGACCAACGCGGTCTGCGATTAAAAAAATAACGCTAACTCGGCAGAAACGTCAAGCGCAACAAGCGCAAAACTTCAAGTCCGACAGGCTGCTAGCCGACAAGTAGGAACGGTACCGGAAATAGACCTGACGTGAGGACTACGAAATCCAGAAACGGAAACGCCAATCAGTGATGGTTGGCGTTGTGTGAACGATGTTCTAGGTGGCCCGGGGCGGAATCGAACGCAAGGCCGCTCTAAGGCTACAAGCGTGTTCCATATCGAGTTGCCCCATCAAAGTTGCCCCTATTAACAAAATATCTAAGGAAACGCTGAACAATTGACGATTTTTGCGCAAATTGTGCAGTCAGCAGTGCTGTGTTTTTCAGTAGCCGGAATTTTCAATTTCAAGCAGTTTGACAGGCGATTTTTACCACTTTTGATGCATTTTTCCCGCGCTCTCGTCCTCAGGACGGAGCTCGGGTTTCAGAGACCCTAAATTGTCGGCCAGCCAGCACCAGCAATCGCGTAGCCGAACAACGTGAACAGTTGCGGGGTGTTCTTCGCGAGGCCGCGATAGCGCGCCTTGCGATGACGGAAGAGGTTTTTCACAACGTGGAATGGATGTTCAACTTTCGCCAGAACGCTGGCTTTCAGGTGCTCCAGTTTTTCTGTCATCCCCCTCCCTATGTGCGCCCGTGGTATCGCTCGATTGAATCGAGAACGTAACTGCTTTGCCCCCGCGTTTTCCGTCGCCTCCGCGCTGGCGGCGCGAAATCAGCCAAAGGTCTGCCTGCATGAGATCGGCCTGTCATCGCGCAAACCCGCATCCGACATGGTCGCCGTCACCCACGGAATCCTTCGGTTAGGGTTTTGCCCTCCGCGCAGAGGGAAAAAAGGTTAATCCTTTCCTACCGTCAAGCGCGCGCTGGTCGCAGCGCTAAGGAGGTAAAATTTTTTTTAATTGAACTTTCGTGAAGAATTGCTTGATGAAAAATTCCTGGTCTTATTACGGTCTTTCTTGTTAATACAAATTTTCGCCATAGCCACCCTTCGGGCAGCACGCAAGGGTCCTCGGTAAAAATGACCCTGCCAAGCTGGTGTCAATCGATAGGGCACACGAGGCAATGACGGAAGTCGAGCGGAGCTGAAATGCGAGAAGCCAGATATGCCAAAGCTGATCGTCGATCACCTCAATGTTCAACCGCATTGAGGGCCGTTTCACGAGGCCTGAAATGCCGACCTTAAAACACCCGCTGCAGATTGCTCCTGTCTGTAGAGCACCAATTGGAGATAGCCAAGAAGCTGCGTATGACAAAGCAATAGCGTTCGAATTGGCCGCGTGCAACTGCAGTTAAACACCGGCCTACCCAATCAACTTAACCACGTAGAGGATTCAATCATGAAAGCAATTGTTTACCGAGGACCAAGAGATGTTCGCGTTGAAGAAGTGCCTGACGCTATCATTGAAAAGCCGACCGATGTTCTCGTGCGAATTACCGCGACGAACATTTGCGGTTCCGACCTGCACATGTATGAAGGTCGCACCGACATGGAAGCGGGCCGAATCCTCGGGCACGAAAATTTAGGTGAAGTTATCGAGGTGGGAGCCGCTGTCGACCGTGTGAAGGTCGGCGACATGGTGTGCCTGCCATTCAATATTGGCTGCGGCTTTTGCGCCAATTGCGAACGCGGACTGTCCGGTTATTGCCTTACTGCCAATCCCGGCACGGCAGGGGCGGCTTACGGTTTTGCTGGCATGGGCCCGTACAGCGGCGGACAAGCGGAGCTGCTGCGCGTGCCTTACGGAGACTACAATTGTCTAGTCTTGCCGGAAGATGCGAAAGAAAAGGAAAATGACTACGTGATGTTGTCGGATATTTTCCCTACCGGGTATCACGCCACCGAATTGGCAAAGGTCAAACCCGGCGATTCGGTCGTCATCTATGGTGCTGGACCTGTTGGGCTCATGGCTGCGACTTCCGCATTCATCAAGGGCGCTAGCCAGGTGTTTGTGGTCGACACGCACAAGGACCGTTTGGAGCTCGCTGAAAAAATTGGCGCGATTGCAATCGACGACACGGAAGGCAAAGGAGTCGAAAAAGTGCTGGACCTGACCGGCGGACAGGGGGCGGACTGCGGGTGCGAATGTGTCGGCTATCAATGCTGCAACATGCATGGAAAAGAGGTACCCAACTTAACGATGAACAATTTAGTTCAGACTGTTAAAGCGACCGGCACCATCGGTGTGGTGGGTGTGTTCATCCCTAAAGATCCCGGCGCCGACGACGCGCTTGCTAAAGAAGGAAAGATTGCGTTTGACTTCGGACAGTTCTGGTTCAAAGGCCAACGAATAGCAACGGGACAGGCCAATGTGAAAGCTTACAACCGGAGCTTAGGCAAAATGATTCATGCTGATAAGGCGAAGCCATCAATGATCATCTCGCACGAATTGTCTTTGGACGAGGCGCCGAAGGGCTACGAAAATTTTGATAAACGTAAATCCGGATGGACTAAAGTGGTGCTCAAACCTGGCAAGTAAATTCCTATCTGGGCACAGCGTTCACCCCGTCCCTCGCTTTAGCCAAAAATACGGAGATCGGTGTTGGGGCGATCATTCGGAAGCGATCCATGTCAAGAATGCTTGGACCGCTTTCAGGCGCCTATTGGTCATTCATCGGCTGGTCTGAACGGGCTCTCTCGGACTTTAGGTTTGGTAGAGCTGTTTGGCGCTGTTATGGCTAAACAATGGCTAACCGTCTCTTGACATCCAGGATGGACGACTTAGGGAAGCGCTGAACAATTGATGTTTTTTGTGCGGACGACGTGCTCCACGTCGAGGTGTTTTTCGGGTACCTAAATTTTCACTCTAAGGCAGTCAAACCGGCGCATTTTGCCATTTTTGATGCATTTTCCCCGTGCTTCCGTCCTCAGGACGGAGCTCGGGTTTCAGAGACCTTAAATTGTCGGCCAGCCAGCACCAGATTCGCGAAACCGAACAGCGTGAACAATTGCGCGGTGTTCTTCGCCAGGCCCCGATAGCGTGCCTTACGATGGCGGAAGAGGTTCTTCACAACGTGGAATGGATGCTCAACTTTCGCCCGAACGCTGGCCTTCAAGTGCTCGAGCTTCTCCGTCATCCGACCGAGCTTGTTGTTGGGCAGTGCCTTGCGCTTGGAGCGCTTCATCGCGACGTGCCAAGTCACGCTTTTTCCAAGATTTTCTTCGCGTTTTTCGACACCCTGGTAGCCGGCGTCACCCATTGCCGCGACTTCATCGCCGTGCAGCAGCGCGTGTGCTTGCGTGACGTCCGACACGTTGCCGGCCGTGCCGATCACGGTGTGCACGAGGCCCGACGCCGCGTCCACTCCGATGTGCGCTTTCAGCCCGAAGTGCCAGTCGTTACCCTTCTTGGACTGGTGCATTTCCGGATCGCGTTTCTTGTCTTTGTTCTTGGTCGATGGAGGGGCCGCGATCGGCGTGGCATCGACGATCGTACCTTCCCGCATCATCAAACCCTGCGTTGCGAGGTGCCCGTTAATCGCCTCAATCAGTGCTTCCTTAGAACGCCTAACAAATGCGCGGCCAGTGACCTGCAGTCAGGCCCAGCGGACAGTTACAATGGCGCTGACCGCTTCCGCTTCTTTGGGGGCAACGTAGATGGGCAGCTCGATTTGACCGCTAAATTTTGCAACCGTATAGCGATGGTTGCCACCACCCAGGCACACCTGCCTCTGGGCTTCGATAGGTGTTACTAACGGTGGCGTGATTGGTTTCCCTCTGCGGATGTAGATGGAGAAGACTCGGAGGCTATAACGGCCAAGGCTTCCTCCATCGTCATTGGGCCAAGCGCTGCTAAATCCACAACATCCAGATGATCATCGTCCATATCTGTTCCATCGAACGTCGATTGGGTCCTGGCTTTGTCTGCATAAATGCATGCACTCAACCGGAAATGGACCGGAGCAGAGGACTGCGGACCCCATAAACGACAACGCCCACTTGCATGAACGGGCGTTGCGTGAACGATGTTCTTGGTGGCCCGTGGCGTAATCGAACCACCGACACAAGGATTTTCAAGACCAGGCCCTACTGCTCGCGCATCACGCGCAGCATGCTCCAACAGGCATGGAAGCCGGCTCGATCAGGCCTTTTTTACGCGGTGGCGGCGTAGTCAAGCATGGCCGGACTCATGGCGCGAGAGCGCTCAGAATGAGTTCCGACGTTTGCGCTGGCGCGTCCCAGTGTGGAAAGTGACCGCATCGCTCGAACCAATGCATGCGGGCATCCGGAAACAGTTCCAGAGCGCGCTTGGCTTCTCCGGGAAAGCACACCCGGTCCTGTTTTCCGCATCCAATGACAAGCGGGTGCGAGATCGCGTGTCTTGGTGCGCCTTGTTGCTCTTCACCATATGCAAGCTGGTACAACAGTTCGTCAAAAGCGGGGGAGGCGACATAACTGCACAGCTCATCCCATCTTCCAGCAGCCAGAATTTGGCAAGGGCAATCGTGGGGATATCGGTGTTGGTGGATGGGGTATTAGCGTCGGCGGACGATTCGACAATTCCGGACGGTTTTTTTGCGGAAGTCGATTTGTTCATGGTGTTCTCCGGTTGTGATGGCGGGTGACTGGGAATAAGAAAAGCCCCATGACGTTCAGGCGTCATGGGGCTTCGTGGAGGGTGGTGCTTGCAGGGGCGAGCTGAATTTCTCTGGTGACTACCGCCGATACTTCAATGCAAACGAGACGTTCAGGTCCACGCTGCGCGGCATCAGTACTTGCTTGAGGAGGGACTGCGAAGGGGCGCTTCCGCGTCCGATAGGCAGTGCGGAAGGTGTGCCGCCGATATTCCATTTCCAGTTGGGCCTTACATTGATATCCATGGGTTATGCGTCCTTTATTTTGTTACCTTGAAATGAAAGAAGCCCGAAGACCATGACGGTCTCGGCCATCAGAAGTGGCGGGTTCGCCTGCGGCTGGGGATCTCAGCACCAATATCATGATATATGCCCGAAATCTCACCGGATTCGCCCCGCAGCGAACTATCTTCACGGGCAACTGGCCGTCGGAACCATGCGCGTCTTAGGGAAGCGCTGATCAATTGACGATTACGACGCATCCACGTTTTTTTTGCTGGCGCGGTCGCCGCGCAATTCTAAATGCGTTTTTTTAGCGACGCTACAGACGGTTTTGAAGCAAATTGGCAGTATTCGTTGCGCCTTTCGGCGCTCAGGACGCACTTTGGGTTTCAGTGATCGTAAATTGCCGGCCAGCCAGCACCAGATTGGCGAAGCCGAACAGCGTAAACAGTTGAGCCGTGTTCTTGGCTAAGCCGCGATAGCGCGTCTTCCGATGACGGAACAGGTTCTTGATGACATGGAACGGATGCTCAACTTTCGCCCGCACGCTCGCCTTGAGATGCTCCAGTTTTTCGAGCATGCGCCCAAGCTTGTTTTTGGGCAGCGCCTTTCGCTTGGATCGCTTCATCGCCACGTGCCAGGTCACCGATTTGCCGAGGATCTCCGCGCGCCTTCCACTGTCTTGATCTTGCCTGGCTTGACATCAGCTGCCATGATCTTGCCCGAGACGACGTGGTAAGTCAGCACCTTTGCCAGTGCTTCTTTATCCTTCAGCAGTGCAGCCAGCTTGGCCTTGGGGATTTTGGCGAATGCCTTGTCGGTTGGAGCGAATACCGTGAACGGGCCCGGGCCCTTGAGCGTGTCCACTAGGCCGGCTGCTTCAACTGCTGCCAGTAAAGTTTTGAAGCTACCTGCGGACTTTGCGGTATCGACGATGTCGGCGGCGCTGGCCGCACCAAATGCGAAGGTGAGCGCAGCAACCAGTAAGAGCTTTTTCCCAGTATAGTCCTATATAATCTGAAATAAATGAACCGGAATTGAACCGTACATGATAAAGGATATTCAGTTAAACTGCGATTTCCCAACGCGGTTCGCAATAATTTCTATAATAAGCGGTTCAAGTTCGGGTCAACTGACCGACGTCTGTTAGGACCGGGCTGGCACGACTGCAGCGTTCATAGCAGCATTTTTACGCCATATTGCCGACGGCGTCGTCCACAACTGGGAACATTTTCAACTATTGGTTTTCAGCTACACTATGAGTAGTATATTTCTCAAAATACAGGAGCTTCATGAAAGGCATCGTTTTTAATTTGCTTGAGAAGGCCGTCAGCACAGAGTTTGGCGAAGCGACTTGGGACAAGCTACTCGATGAAGCAAACCTGTCGGGCGCCTACACGTCCCTCGGCAGTTATGCCGACGACGAGATCGTCGCTCTGGTCGGCGTTGCGTCGAAGGCGCTCAACCTTCCGCCTTCCGACGTCCTGCGCTGGTTTGGCCAACGCGCTATGCCCTTGCTGTTCGCCCGTCATCCCGACTTTTTCAGCGACCATGGCGAAACCCGCAGCTTCCTGCTCTCACTGAACAACATCATTCATCCAGAAGTGCACAAACTGTATCCGGGTGCGATCACGCCGGTGTTCGATTTTGGGGTCGGCGATGATGGCGGCTTAATTATCGGCTACAGCTCGCCGCGCAAGTTGTGCGCATTAGCGGAAGGCTTTATAAGGGGCGCCGCCGAGCATTTCCATGAGCAGGCGGAGATCGAGCAGCAACAATGTATGCATGAAGGAGCTTCCAAATGCGTGTTCCATGTCCGATTCCAGCAATGACGCGGCGGCGCTCAACGCCGAAATCGCACGCCTGAACCGACGCCTGCTGCGCGTGACTACCACGCGCCATGAAGCCGAAGCGATCGCCGAACGCGGTCTGCGCGACCTGTTTCAAAGGCAGCAGGAGATTGCCCTGCTGGAAACGATCTCTACGGCAGCGAACCAGGCTACCAGTGTGGAAGACGCGATGTGCCACGCCCTCGCAGCAGTATGCAAGTTCGCATACTGGCCGCTGGGCCATTTGCTGCTGTCCGATGACGACATTGTCCGTACGCTTCATTCCACGACCACTTGGCATGACGAAAGCGGTGGCAAGTACGACGTCTTGCGTGCGCTGACTGAATCGATCGCATTCGGCAACGGCACCGGCCTTCCTGGTCGGGTAGTTGAAAGCGGTGCGCCGGCTTGGGTCAATGTCGGCAGTCATAGTGCGGATGCCTATCCGCGCCTGCCGGAAGCGAAGCGCGCAGGCTTGCGCTCATTGTTTGCGTTCCCCGTGATGATCGGCACCGATGTAGTGGCTGTGCTCGAGTTCTTCAGCATGAAGCACCAGACCCCTGACGAGGCGCTGCTGCGCTTGATGGCCCAAATCGGCATCCAGCTTGGACGCGTCGTCGAACGCAACCGCACCAAGACCAAGCTGATGCACGATGCGCATCACGATCCGCTGACCCAACTGGGAAACCGCAAACTATTCCTCGACCGCCTGCAGCAGGCTGGGCGACGCGCTAAGCGCGTACCAGGCTACAAATTCAGCGTATTATTCGTCGATCTGGACCGGTTTAAAGCGGTCAATGATGGCCTGGGGCACCAGGCGGGTGACCAGTTGATCATCGCCACCGCCAACCGCTTGTCTTTCGTGCTGCGCCAGACCGACTTGTTAACGCGTGGAAATGAGGACGACGGCGGCGAGGATATCGTGGCCCGCATGGGCGGCGACGAATTCATTATTTTGCTCGACAATATCAGCAGCGAGCAGGTTCCAGTGCGCGTAGCCGAAAGGTTGATAAGCGTCATGGCCGAAGCCTTCGTGCTCGATGAGCAGCAAGTCATCGTCACGGCCAGTATCGGCATCTCCCAAAGCGCGAGCGGCTACGAGGACGTGAAAAACATGCTGCGCGACGCCGATATTGCCATGTATTACGCTAAGCAGCAGGGCCGGGCACGCTGGGTCATGTTCGACACCGTCATGCAGCAGAAGGCCTTACGTCGGTTGCGGCTGGAATCGGAACTGCGCCTGGCGCAAGACCGGGGTCAATTGTGGCTGGCCTACCAGCCGATCGTCACCTCCCGCGATGGCATGATTTGCGGCTTCGAGGCGCTGCTACGCTGGGACCACCCGGTCTACGGCGCGGTCGGCCCGGCCGAATTCATCCCGGTGGCCGAAGAGATCGGCCTGATTAGCGCGATGGGTTCCTGGATCCTCCTGCATGCATGCCGGCAGCTGCGCACCTGGCAGCACGACAGCGGCCGGTCGATGACGATGAGTGTGAATCTATCGGCCATGCAGCTGTCCCACGACGGCCTGATCGCGCTGGTTGAACGGATCCTGACCGAGACGGGCATCATTGCAGGCACTTTGAGACTGGAATTGACAGAAAGCGCGATCATGGCCGCCCCTGAGCACGCACTGGGCATCTTACTGCAGTTAAAGCAACTGGGCGTCAAGCTATCGCTCGATGATTTCGGTACCGGCTATTCTTCACTGAGCCAATTGAGGCGCCTGCCGATTGACACCTTGAAAATCGATCGTTCCTTCGTCAGCCAGATGGACCTGCACGATGACAAGCGCCAGATTGCCGAAGTGGTCATGATGCTTGCTCATATCTTGGGTATGGACGTGGTAGCCGAGGGGGCCGAAACGGCCGCCGAGGTTAAGTTGTTACGGGAAATGGGCGCCGATTTTGTGCAAGGCTACTATTATTTCAAGCCCATGCGGGCCGATGCAGCGGAGGCAGCTTGGCGCGAGCAAAGTGCAATGTGGACATAAGAATTTCCAAATTTTAGCAATTTCGATATTTCAGTGTCATTTGGCATCCCTGCGAGCTGGGCCTGGGCTCTGGACCGTAAATTGACCGAACACGAGGACTGTGGGTTCCAGAAACGACAACGCCCACTTGCATGAGTGGGCGTTGCGTGAACGATGTTCTCGGTGGCCCGGGGCGGAATCGAACCACCGACACAAGGATTTTTAAGCCGAGTGTCTGCCGCGCCGCGCACTCGCGCGAGCCTCGCGTCCGCTACGTTGGACAGCAGATCGATGATCCGCTTGAACAGGCCGCCGTAGATGTAGAGTAAGCGGGAATTTCGCCCCACCCTCCGATCGTGAGGTAGACCTTCCAAAATTGCGGCTTCATCAATCACTGGAGCCAATACAATGCGCAATGAATCGACGAGACAGGCCTGGACGGTTCGGCTGCAGGAGCAGGCAAATTCCGGGCTTGGCATCCGGCCCTGGTGCGTCCGCGAAGGGCTGACGGAGGCTAGCTTTCACTACTGGCGCAAGAGCTTGGCGCAGCCGTCTACGGCCACCAGGCTCATTGCGCTGCCGATGGCTGCGGGGCACCCGGAACCGATGCTGGAACTGCGCACTCCGCACGGCAACGTCATCCGCCTTTCACACCACGAGCAGGTACGCTGGCTCGGCGGCGTGCTCGAGGCGCTGCGCTGATGTGGGGCACGCCGCAGGGCATGGTGTACCTGGCTACCGGCCACCATGACATGCGCAAATCGATCAATGGCCTGGCACTGGTGGTGGCCGACACGTTGGGACTCGACCCGACGGGCACCCACTGGTTCGTCTTTTGCAATCGTGGCCGCGACAGGCTCAAGATCCTGCACTGGGACACGAACGGTTTCTGGCTGCATTGCCGGCGTCTCGAACAGGGCAAATTCCATTGGCCCAGGGATGGTGAGGACGCGCAGGCGCTGGCGGTCACGGCGCGTCAACTGCGCTGGTTAATCGATGGCTTGAACTGGCAGAACGCCATTGCCCACCAGCCGATGGCGCCGCGCGCGATGGTCTGAAAAATAATGTAAAAACATGCAAATGACGTAAACCTAAAACGCAAATCGTTTTGGTAAAGTTACTGCATGCACCTAACCGACCTCCTTGCCACCCTGCCGCCCGAGCTTCGCGACTACGTTCGCGAACTGGAGACGCGGGCGACGGCGCTGGAGATGCAGGCCGCGACGCTGGAGATGCAAACGTCTGCCTTACAGGCGCGCAACTAATTTCTGGAAGAGCAGTTCAGGCTCGCGCAATTGAAACGCTTCGCGCCGTCGAGCGAGAAATTCGGCACCCAGGGCTGCCTGTTCAACGAGGCCGAGCGGGACGTGGCCACGCTCGCCCAAGATGCCGAGGAAGAAGCCGACAAGGGACCAAAGAGCGTTGGCAAAAAACGCGGCCGAAAGCCCTTGCCGGCGCATTTGCCACGTCAACGTGTCGAATACGATTTGCCGGAGTCCGAGAAAGTGTGCCGCTGCTGCCAGGGCGCCTTGCATCGCATGGGCGAAGACATCAGCGAGCAGCTCGACATCGTCCCGGCCACGGTCCAGGTGCTTCAGCATGTGCGCTTCAAATACGCTTGCCGCCAGTGCGACCGCCACGGCGAATCGAGCCAGATCATCACCAGCCCGATGCCGCCGCAGCCCATGCCCGGCAGTATCGCCAGCCCGGCGACGGTGGCCACGGTGCTCACCGCCAAGTACGCCGATGGCCTGCCCATGTATCGCCTGCACGAGATCTTGCTTCGCGGCGAGGTGGACGTGGCGCGCACCACGCTGTCGCAATGGGCCATCAAGTCGGGCGTGCGGTTCGCGCCGCTGTACCAGGCCATGCGGCGCGTGCTGCTGGCCTGCCCGGTCATTCACGGCGATGAAACCACGGTGCAGGTGCTCAAGGAAGACGGGCGCCGCGCGCAAAACCAGTCCTACATGTGGGTCTACCGCACGGCGCTCGAAAGCGAGCAGCCAGTTGTGCTGTTCGAGTATCGGCCCGGTCGCGGCCATGAACATCCCGAGCGCTTCCTGGCAGGCTTCGAGGGGGCCGTCATGACCGATGGCTACGCCGCCTGGCGCATGCTCAAGGGCATAACGCACCTCGGCTGCATGGCGCATGCACGACGCTACTTCGATGAGGCGCTCAAGGCGCAGAAAAATCCATCAGGCAGGGCCAGGGAGGCGCTGCGCTTCATCGCCAAGCTGTATCACATCGAAAAGCTGGCGCGCGGCAAACCGCCCGATGGCATGACGGTGATCGAACACGCCTATCGATTGCAGCAGGTGCTCAGTCGTCCCATATTGGACAACCTGCACGCATGGCTTGTAAAAAACAAGAGCGCGGTCATGCCGCAATCGCTGATCGGCAAAGCCATCAGCTATGCGCTTGGGCAGTGGCGCTACTTGTATCGATATATCGACGACGGCCGGTTCGCCATCGATAACAATTTGATCGAGCGCGACATCTTGCCGTTTACGACCGGACGCAAGGCATGGCTGTTCTCAAATTCGGTCGCCGGCGCCAATGCCAGCGCCGTCATCTATAGCCTGATGCTGACCTGCCGCGCGTGCGACGTCGAGCCATATGCTTACTTGCGCCATGTCTTGACCGAGCCGCCATGCAGGCAACCAGGCGACGATGTGACGGACCTGCTGCCCTTCAACTTCAACAAAAACTAGGCTGGCTGCCCGCTAACCATTGACCGGGCAGGGAAACGGTGGGGTAGATCTCCCGCTTACGATGTAGAGACGGTGGACGCCGATGATCCAGTGCAGCAGCCCTTGCGGGAGCTGCTCGGAATCGGGGAGCCCGGTAAGTTGTGGCCCTGTGGTCATCGATCTCTGCACCATTATTTTGGCTTTTTGGTGGGGATGCGAAGTGCGTGCATCACACGCTGGAATATGTGACCCCTGCCGACGGGCCGTTGTCAAGGTAGATCATCACGACGACTTTGCCGATACAATTAGTTAGAATCTGTGACAGATGTACTAATTTATTTGAAAGATGTAAATTGACAATCAAACAAAATGAAAAAAGCAAGCTGATGGGGCTCACACTGGCTGCCGTCGGCATTGTCTATGGCGACATCGGAACCAGTCCCCTGTACACACTGAAGACCATCTTCGACCCCACGCATGGCCTTGCGCTTACTCCAGCAAACTTGTTAGGAGTCATTTCCCTGATTTTCTGGGGTCTGACCATTATCGTGTCGCTCAAGTACGTCACGCTCGTGCTTCGGGCAGACAACCGTGGCGAGGGTGGGATCATGGCCTTAATGGCGCTAGCCCTCGGGTCTATCAACAAGGAATCAAGGGTCTACGTTGCATTGTTGATGACCGGCGTCTTCGGCGCGGCCCTGTTTTACGGCGACAGCGTGATTACGCCGGCCATTTCGGTGTTGTCGGCGATCGAGGGCCTAGAAGTGGCTACGCCGACGCTCAAGGCATATGTGGTGCCGCTGACGATTACGGTGCTCGTCATGCTCTACGCGGTGCAGCGCCATGGCACCGCCGGCATCGGCCGCTGGTTCGGCCCAATCATGCTGGTCTGGTTCGCCGTGCTGGCTGCGATGGGTGTGATCAACATCGTAAAGGCTCCGGAAATCTTGGGCGCGATCAATCCGGTCCACGCCTTTGCTTTCATGAACAACAACCGTCTTATCGCCTTCGTCGCCCTAGGCGCGATCGTGTTGGCCTTTACCGGGGCGGAGGCGCTGTATGCCGACATGGGGCACTTCGGCGCCAAACCGATCCGGGCGGCGTGGTTCTTCATTGCCTTCCCTGCGCTGGCGCTCAATTACCTGGGACAGGGTGGCTTGTTGCTGGCCCATCCGGAAGCCATCTCGAATCCCTTCTATCAGCAACTGGGCGCGTGGAGCATCTACCCGTTAGTGGGATTATCGACGATCGCTACCGTGATCGCATCGCAAGCGACCATATCCGGAACTTTTTCGATGACCAAGCAGGCCATGGCGCTAGGCTTCTTGCCGCGCATGCGCGTGCTCCATACTTCAGAGAGCGAAATCGGGCAGATCTACATGCCTGCAGTGAACTGGCTGCAGCTCGCAGTGGTGCTGCTCGCGGTGATCGGTTTCGGATCATCAGAGAATTTGGCGGCTGCATACGGCATTGCCGTGACCGCCACAATGCTGGCGACCACGATCCTAACTTTCTTCGTAATCCGGTACCGCTGGAAGATGAACTTGCTGTTGTGCTGGGCGGCGACCGGATTCTTCCTCCTGATAGACATTACCTTCTTCTCTGCCAATGCCTTAAAACTGTTTCACGGAGGCTGGTTCCCGCTGATGCTCGGCGCAGTACTCTTCACCTTGATGCTGACATGGAAGCGTGGTCGCCAACTGGTGTTTGAGAACCTGCAAAAGCATGCGGTGCCGCTGGAGGATTTCTTGGAATCGCTGTTCCTATCGCCGCCGGCACGCGTGCCTGGTACGTCGCTGTTTCTGCGCGGGGCCAGCGACGGCGTGCCGCACGCCATGCTGCACAATCTGTCGCACAATAAGGTGCTACATGAGCGTGTGGTGTTCCTTACGGTGGATTTTGCCGACGAGCCGTGGGTGCCTGTCACTAGTCGGATCGAAATCGTTCCTCTTGGACACGAATGCTACCAGTTGAACGTGCACTACGGGTTCAAGGACGAACCTGATATTCCGCAGGTATTAGGCATGTGCGCCGAACTTGGCTTGCCATTCGAGATGATGGAAACGTCCTTCTTCATTGCACGGCAGACCGTGATTTCGACGCCAGGCGCGGGTATGATGCCTTGGCGTGAACATGTGTTCGCAACCATGTCGCGCAATGCGCGTGATGCAGCGGACTATTTCCGTATTCCGACCAATCGTGTGATTGAGCTCGGCACGCAGGTGGAGATATGAAGAGGCCGTCGCATCTGGAAGCAAAGTTTGCCAACAACCGGTCGCGAATCGATTTACTTGATCCTCGCTGGCGGTGTGTCCATTTCCCCAGTGATCGCTCGGTTTTTAACAAGTATTCCGCATGACTGAGCAAGTCAACGTTGGCATTGATCCGCTCGCCCGAATTGACGTGATCGACATCCTGCGGGGCATCGCGTTTTAACCGGACACTACTGATAACGCACATGAAATCAGAGAACAATCGGCGGGTCGACAAAGCGCAGATGACGTTGCTTGACCCAGACCCGGGCACCTTGGTTGCCGGCTAATGCAGCAAGTCGGCCACCGCATGGCAAGCGCATCCATGACATGGCGTGCAGATGGTCGCCGGCGTCCCAGAAGTCGCCCGCCAGTACGAGCAGCTCGGCACCACCGGGGTAGTTAAGCTGCACCTGCGCTCCTGGTTCCCAGTACTCAAGCTGGACGGTTTCACGTTCATCTTCGAACAGCGGTGTGACCGCGACGCCGCGGCGCAGCTGATCGCCGATCTTCCCCATCTTGTTCATGTCGACGATGACATGCGTACGGTCCTCGGGTGCGAATTGCCAGAGTTTGACGAAGATGATGCAGCCTTGTGCAGAGCCCGGCGTATGCCGGCTGGTAGGGGGATTTCGAATGTAGGAGCCAGGTGGGTAGTCCCCGTGTTCGTCCTGGAACACGCCTTCAAGCACGATGAACTCCTCGCCGCCGCCATGAGTGTGCGCAGTAAATTGACTTCCTGGTGTATAGCGCACGATAGTGGTTGCACGGGCGACTTCAGCGCCGATTCGGTCCAGCATCCGGCGCTGGACCCCGGCTACAGGAGAATCCACCCACGCCATGGACGCACCGTGCAAGACGACGCGCAGCGTGAAATCGGCATTAATATTCATGGGTTGATCCTGTCGTTGTCCTGCGCTTTGCGAATCGATTACGAACCGGTTGATTAAACGTCCGTACCACCCATGCTGGCGCGCTTGGCCATGCGGGCGCGCCAGGCGAGCAGTGCATTGCAGTCGGCAGAAATAGTGATCTTGGCGAAGTCTGCGAACGACAGGCCGACGAACAGCGTAATGTCGGCAACCGAAAAATTCTCACCAGCGGCAAACGGTTGAATGGCCAGCACACCATTAAAGTATCGTATGCCCGACAGCGCCCGCTCATGCTGCTTCATGCCCCATTCCTTGTTCTGGTAGAGCTCCAGCGCGCCCAGTCCCGGCGTAGCGTGATGGAAATACGCGCCCACTGCGTCCATGACACCTTGCTCCGCGCGACGCTGCATCATGTGGATCACGGCCCGTTCCTTGGCAGTCGTGCCGGTTAAAGAGATTCCCTCGAAGGCATGGTCGATATATTCGGTGATGGCCGAGCATTCGCTAATGAAGGTGCCATCGTCGAGCTCGAGCACCGGCACGGACGCGCTCGGGTTCTTGCTCACGAACGCGGGGAGGCGATGTTCACCTTTCATAACGTCCACATGCACGAACTGTACCTTGTCAGTGGCCCCTTTTTCAGATAATGCGATTCGAACCCGGGCCGGATTGGGGAAACCTTCGTAGTCGTAGATTTTCATGATGAGTACTTTCGTCTTGGGATGAGTTGAAAAACAGATAAAACCTGGAGGTGTGGCGCGGAGTATCAGCCGCAGATGAAAAATCTGCGTGACCAACTTTTTCATACTCGTCAAGCATATCCGAAAATTGCCATCTTGCTTTTTTGCGAGCGGGTTTTGGTAGTCCGGTCCATCGTGACCGGTGCGCAGGTCACATTAGAGGTTCAGGCGCTCGTCGGCGGCGATCGACATGCTCTGGTCGAAAAAGCGCAACGTATTGCGCCCATCTGATTTGGCGCGGTACATTGCCAGATCGGCTTGCTTGAGAATGTCTTCTACGCTGGAACTGGAGGCGTCGAACGAGGTAATGCCGATGCTGACGCTGGCGATGTAATCAATCTCGCCGCAGCGGTAAGGCTGCCCGGGTGCACCGCGCAATTTGAGCGTTTGATGCTTGGCGTTGGCGTTGGCGGCGCAGGCTTGCGGCGTGCTGCCGAGTTGTTCGAGGATGACTAGGAACGCGATCCGCTATTAATTCTCCGCCTAATGATTAGGCAGGCGTAGTAGAACACGTGGGTCAATTTTCGGTTGGCGTCAACACGCTCCAGCAAAGTCGCTTTGGTGGGACGCAAGTTTGCCTCGCTGAGGACGTCAGTTTAATCCGCAACGAAGCATGACGCGTTGTGGAATGAGCGAGATTTGCAGGGGTGTGGGCTGGACCGTAAATGGACCGGATACGAGGACTACGATCCTCAGAAACGACAACGCCCACTTGCATTAGTGGGCGTTGCGTGAACGATGTTCTTGGTGGCCCGGGGCGGAATCGAACCACCGACACAAGGATTTTCAAGCCTCTACATTGCGCTGTAGAATCAGTACCTTACGGATTACTCGATCTACAAACTCCTTTCTGATTGCGGGCAGACAGCCCGTGCGGTTGTGGCGAATTCCGGGTTTGTAGAACCCATATCGATGCAATATTTTGGAATTTATGTGCTGACTGAACTGCCAACTCGGCGCTGGCGGTTCTCCTCTCAGGAAATCCCGTACAGCCTTATGGATCAACGGTTTCCTTGTTAGGAGACCTATGGTTTCGCGGTACAATCCAGAGCCAGTGGCATGGGGGCAACGGCCCCATCGAAAACAACCCCTCTCGACACGATGACGAAAAATCAAGCAAAACATCTGAAGGAAGAAGCAGCCGATATTTCGGCAGCTCCAGAGGATGGGATCGGAAGCCGCATACGATCTGCACGGGAATCAAGGGGGTTTTCCCAGACTGCGGTCAGTGCGCGCACGAAGATGAATGACCCCAAAGGGCAGGGCATCTCGAGAACTGTTCTGGTCGGCTACGAGGCCGGGCACTCCAAGCCAGGCGCCAGGGAAATTCGGATGCTCTGCGAGTGTCTATCGGTTACCGCAAACTGGATAATATTTGGCGCAGAGGAAAGTCACCAAGCCCAAGCTTCATTGGAGGCGTTTCGAAACGGGAACGATTTGATTTCGGCGCTTAGGTTGGCGCTGGCAATTTCCGTCCTCAGGCCGCATGAGCGTGGCGCCTTCACGAGCTTGGTGCTCTCCGCCGCCGGTAGGGAGCTGGGAGACATGAAACTGTCCGCGCTACTTGTGCTGGCTAACCAGATGACTGAGCCCGTTCTTGAGCAAATTAAACAAGGAATGCCAGACGATTTTTCTGCCAAAACTTCAACCGTGCAGACTTTAGACGCGATGGTTCGAGCCAATTCAGAGGGCTTCACAACAAACTTCGGGAACAGGTTATTCCTCAATGAAGATGGTGATCCAATAGGCGGTGAGTGGCTCTACCCTGAGCCCAAGAAATAGCGCTCCGGCGTTTTTTTTCGTCTCCAGTAGTCATAATTCGAGACAGTTGCTCTAATTGTTGACAGTTAGATTAATTGTCGTGTATTGTGACTATTGTCGAAATTCACGACTATTTGGAGATAATTATCATGATTACATTTGAAAGCCTGCCCCTCACCCCCGACAGCGCAAGGGCTGCGCGTAACTACTACGGACTGAACCAAATGCAAGCGGCCAGCGATTCGGGGTTGCCAGTTCACAAGATCAAGCGGTTCGAGACAGGAAACCACATCCCTGACACCAAATTCCTCGATGACCTGCGCGGGTTCTATGAAAGCAAGGGTTATGCCTTCGCAGACACAATGCAGCCAGGAGCCAAGGCACGGGCGACAGGAAATGTGTTTCCGGGCGGCGTTGTGCAAGGTGATGGGAATCCCGACGATCTTCCCGCTGTTGGCAAGCTGGTTCAATCTACCGTGCAGCACATTCGCATCGACCCGACGCTGGGCAGCGATGAAATCGGAAACATCCTGGACCATATCGAACACAATGAAGAGCGCGTGTCCGAGATGCTCAGCAAGCCAGTAACAAAGGGGCTCTTCAGTGCATTCGCCGAGCCCTCCGAGGCCCAGCACGGTCAGGTTCTTCGGTTGCTGGCAGAGAATGGCACGCTGCTTGCAAAGCTACTTGGCCGCCCGTTGCCGAGCGCTTCTGGTTCTGACCCAGCAAAAGGTGTTGAGGCGTCTAAGACACATGCCGAGTTGCTCGCGAAGACGCAAGCTCAAATGAGCGATGCCATTAAAGGTGACAAGGCGGCCAGCGCAAAACACCGCTCCGCCAAGCAACCCAAGACGCTGATCGAATCCATCTTCGGCTGATCGGCATGCCAAGTCTTCGCGTTTGCGGCGCTAGCACGGCGCCGCGTTTTTTCGCTGTAATAAAAGCTCGCCGGACGAGGTGCCTCGCATGAACACGGATATGGCGATCCGCCTGCGCAATGACCGCATTGCAGCCCATCCTGGCCTAGATGGTCTGCCACCACGGTGGCGGTCAGAATTGGTGAAGCGCGTGATCCTCGCTTGCAAGCATTTCACATCACTCAAAATCGTGGACTACTACATTAACAAGGAAATTGAGGGGTTCCGGCGTGAACACGCGCTGAGGGGGCTCGATCTGGCCGCGTCCGATGCTGAGATTGTTGACACAGCGCGAAGGCGCGCTGACAACATGGCTAGACTGTTCGCTGGCGAGATGGAAGCCTGGGCAGCCGAGGAGATCATTTCCCACACGTGTAAGTGCGCCAGTGTCCCGCTCCCAAAGGGGGCGACGCTCGATATCCGCGTCAAGCGGATTTCGTGCATGCATTGGTGGCGCAGGCAGCTCCGACGAGTGCACGCTCGGGCAGTTGAAAATGGCAATATCAAGCTGCAATTCGTTCAAGCCAGGTGCGAGCCGTACGCCAGCAGAGACGCCGTCAGGCGCTGCGCATCACAGGATGAACGCAACCGAATGTGGATGGAGTCGACTGTCATGCAAAACGAACACGGCGACCAGTTCAGCATGCAGGCCCTTTCCGAGAGGTCTACCAGCAACAAGGCGATTCGGCGCTCCGAACTGATGACGCGCGTACGCGGCGTCGAGGAAGTCGCAGGTGAGCGCGGAGATATTGGCCTGTTCGTCACAATCACTTGCCCGTCGTATTTCCACGCAACCTTGCGGGAGAGCGGTAAAGTGAATCCGAACTATCGCGGCATGACGCCGCGCCAGGCGCAGGCCTACCTATGCAAAGTATGGGGCAGGGTGCGTGCGAAGTTAAAACGCCAGCACGTGGAGGTGTATGGCTTGCGTGTAGCGGAGCCGCATCATGACGCCTGCCCACACTGGCACCTGATTATGTTCACGGCACAGGCCAACATTGAGTGTGTCAAGAATGTGGTTAGGCACTACGCGCTTCTCGACATGCCTGACGAGCCAGGGGCGCAGAAGAACCGCTGCAATTTCAAGGAAATTGATGCGGAAAAAGGCAGTGCCACAGCATACATCGCGAAATACATTTCAAAAAATATCGACGGCCACGGACTTGACATGGACTTGGACGGCAAGTCGTCCGCGAGCGACACGAGCAAGCGCGTCACGGCTTGGTCGAAGACCCATGGCATCCGCCAGTTTCAGGCGTTTGGCGCGGGCAGCGTGATGGTGTGGCGCGAACTCCGACGAGTCCCGCAGGCAGCCATCGCAAGCGCGCCTGGACACGTCGTAGCCGCCTGGCAGGCCACTAACAAGGCCACGACCGCCGACGGTAAGGTTGAGCAACGGGTCAGCTACGCGAACTTCCTCAGAGCGGTCGGCGGCGCTGCCGTACAGCGAAAGCATGCAACGATCAAGTTGGCGATGCTGTACCGGGACTCGCCGAACAAATATGGCGAGCCCCAAGGCGAAAGGCCGATGGGCGTCTATGCGATCGACGAGCCGCTAAAGATTTACGAGTCGAATCGCTACACCTGGACGCGAGTCGAAAATGTCCGCTCCACGGCGCGCATGGTCGCAGCCAAGGAGACCGCTCGCCAGCCGGGTTTCGGTTCTACTTGGACTCGTGTAAATAACTGTACGCGGTACTTGCCGAATGGTCTCATGAACTGCGTTGATGAGACCGGAAATGCGTCCAGGTTTGAGCGAATGCGATGCTGAGCTGAACGTTTTCGCCGCTAGAGCATCATCACCAGCCAGGCGAATCGCTAAACGTCAAAATTACGAGAATTATTAGGAAGCCCTAGATGCGGGCTGGGATAGTTACGCATCAAAATTTGGAGTCAAGCATGGCACGAAATTGGAAAGAAGGTCGAGATGAGTTGGCCGCCGCAGGAATGCGTGTGCGGTCTGGCGAATTCGCCACGTACAAATTGCCGTCGCAACCGGAGGGCGCAGAATGTTCCTGACCGCCGATGAACTGCGAGAACTCACGGGATACACATTTCACTGTAGGCAGATCGATTGGCTCCGCAGTCACAGTTGGAAATTCGAAGTGACTGCGCAACAGCGCCCACGGGTCGCGCGCAGCTATTTTGAGAATCGCCTAGGGGCACCGAGCCGGGCGCCAGCGGAGTCTCTGATGCCCGCATCACCTCGTCCAAATTTCCAAGCGCTGAGTCAGCAGAAGGTAAGGTAAATTTTCATGGGACGTAAGCGCACAAGTAACCTAAACCTGCCACCCAGGATGCACATCAAGAAGGGCGGGTATTACCATGTTTCCGGGACCGTGCCGCGCAAGTGGACGCCGCTTGGTGCAGACATCAACGAAGCGCGCCGTAAATGGGCTGAGCTAGAAAGCGAGCCAGCCAGGGACGACGACAAAACCTTTTCCGTGATCGCCAGACGTTATATGCGCGAGGTGCTGCCCACGCTTCGGCCGCACACCCAGCGAGACTACACGCAATATGGCGCGCTCCTCGAAGCGGTGTTCGGTCATGTCGCAATCGACAGTATCAGGCCGCGCGACATCGCTGAATATTTGCGGGTGAGGGGCGAGGCGTCCAAGGTCCGCGCGAATCGCGAGAAGGCGTTGTTCAGCACGATCTTTAATCACGCAAGATCGTGGGGCTACACCGACGGAACGAACCCATGCATCGGCATCAAGGGATTCAAGGAGAAGGCGCGCGACCGCTACGTATCCGATGAGGAATACTTGGCTGTGTGGTCGGTGTCGCATCCGACCGTACAGGATGCAATGGATCTGGCACTGCACACCGGGCAACGCCCTGCCGACGTGCTGAAAATACTCGTTTCCGACATCGTAGGCGGAACACTTCAGGTAGCACAGAACAAGACCGGCAAGAAGCTCCGTATATCGGTTGAGGGGCAACTGTAAGCGTCCGGCCCACCCACCTATGAATGCGGTTTAGGACTGGGTAGACTGTGCAAACGGTAGCAAGGAGTCGATCTTGCTGTTCGGGCAGGTGGGCAGCTTTTCGAGTGTATCGCT
>NZ_JAFCWM010000046.1:0-22743 GCF_049897565.1 Massilia sp. TWR1-2-2
GTAGAATCAAAAATTCACACTGCAGGCCGCGCTTCTAAATTGATGTCAAGTGTTTTTGTGTCTACGTTGAAAATAAACCATCTAACTGCACATTAAATGATAACTTGGGTGGATTGGGAGGCAAGGGCCGGTCAAACAGTCGGTAGCCTTCAATTTGCTCAAACGCTTCCGGCTCCATGCCGACGCCGTTCTACTGTTCATCACCGACCATGCCGTCCCGTTTACAAACAATCTTGGTGAGCGCGCCGTACGCATGCCCAACGTGAACCAGAAGGTATCTGGGAACAACACAGGATTCGGGAAAAATCGGGCGCTAAGGCAACGGGCCCTTCAATGAAGGACCGTTTTCGACCATACCGGACATTCGGACACCTAAATAGCTGATCTGCTCGCAACAGGTATTCCTATTGGGTCGGGCGCCGGGTTAACGATAGACCCAACGATACTCCAAGGAGAAGGCGATGAAAATAAATCTTAGTTTGACAAAAAAGAAATCAATTAAAATGACGGCCTATAAGCGCTGTTGAATGTTGTCGATTTTAACGGAGTAAGTTACGCTTTTTGGACCTGATTTCGCCCGGCATTTTTGGCGCGATATAAGGCACCGTCGGCTGCTTTAACAAGTGCATGTATGTCTCCCACAGTGTCATTTGCCTCGGCTACTCCTATGCTAATCGTTAAATCGAGACCGAGCGCGGCAGGCTCAATGACGAGGTTAGCAACATAATGTCGTACTTGCTCTGCAAGATCCTCAGCGTCTTCAATGCTAGTGTAGGGAAGCAGTACCACAAATTCTTCTCCGCCTATTCGCGCTGTAATGTCGAGCTGCCTGACACATCGCTTGATCGCTGTAGCAAGTTCCTTAAGTACCGAATCACCGACCGCATGGCCAAACCGGTCATTGAACGATTTAAAGTGGTCCGCATCAATGAGAAGTAGGCATAACGGCCGCTTGCTGCGCCGCCAACGATCGATTTCAGTTTCCGCTTTGTCGAAGAACGCGCGACGATTTAGCAGCCCCGTCAAATCATCGCAACTCGTCGCATGTATCATTTTTTCAGATGCATCGGCGTGCTGGTTGATGTCGCGGATCAATACCACATACGAGGACTGTTTGGACTGAGGCAGTTCCGAACCTTGAGCATGCAGTACGTTCATTTCTGGAACTGAAATAATGTAGCTTGCCCAGAACATGCTGCCGTCCGCTTTTGCACACCATTCGTTTTGTAAGGTCCAACCGCTTTCGGAGACGTCGTACAATAGATCCGGTAGACGATCAGAAAAGCCGTCGACGTTCTTAAACAGAAACCCACAAGGTTTGCCAACAACCTGAGATGCAGAAAAGCCTGTCAGCTCTTTCATGGAGTCGTTCCAGTAAAGTATATTTCCGTCTGAGTCTAACCCGACGATCCCATGTTTGTAGTGGTCATTCAACAAGCCGTTGTACCAAGCGGAGCCTAGTCGGATTTGATCTTCACGCATAACTGAATCAGTGACATCGGTGACTATCCCCATCAAAGTTTCTTCATCCACCTTCAGCAAGGTCAGTTCGTAGGTTCTGTTCTCTGCATATCGTCGTGCGCGAAAAAATGGTGCAAACCGCACCGCTTTGCAGATGATACCGGTGGGGCGATCAAACTCGGCCACGAGGCTACTGATCTCCGGTAAAGAATGGTCGATGGCCTCAAATAGGTTTGTCAGTGTCCCGTCCGCACGTAGCGGCATTAACAGATTCGCTGCCATCGGATTAATCAGCGAAATTTCACCATTACCACTCATTTGCACTACACCGACTGGCGCCATGTACAAGAACGTCAAGAGTGACTGCAATTCTTTTTCCGAATCAGCTTCCAGACCCATGGATTACTTCCGGCTTACTAGAACAAAGCGAATCCGGCTCGTTGGTTCTGCGAGCAAGCGTAGCGCGCATGGTGTAGGCCGCATGCGTAATGTGAGGACGTAGTCGAGTGTGGCATCAAGTGCCTCATGATGCTGTAATGCATGTTCAAACCGTTGAGCAACCAAGTAATTGTTCATGCACGGCGCTACAACCTCGAACATCGGAGTTCCCAATACTATATTTCTATTCAATCCCGCCCATCCTGCCTCAGGTACATTGTAGATACAGATTTTTTCTTCAGCATCGAAACCAATTACACCGAATGACAGTTCATCCAGTTCGTCAGCCGATAGCAAAAGAAGTTTTGCGAAAAGCTTAGGGATATCGAAATGAAGGTTCGGAGTTCCTGGTTGAATCATTGCAATTCCTTATTTTCAGCCGCCAAAGGTGCTCGTAACCAACCACCGTAATTGTCATGATATATAACAACTTATTAGCGCGCCCTATTGCCAAACATGCTACCTGAAGGACATTGACGGTCCCCTCTTAGCCGAATCCTGCCTGTTGAGCCAGCATAGCATATTGTCGATGTGAAATTCCATCCCGCGACGGCCGCGCGCTTCGGCGGCGATATTCGAGCGCAGGTCGGCCGTCGGCTCGCCGATGGTGTCGATGGAGGCCGCACTCCAGGGTACGCCGCCCGGGTTGGTCAGCGGCGCGCCGCCACGATACCGGACCTGGGTCAGGTGGCTGTCGTTGCCGGCGCCGGTGATGGAGCGATAGATTTCGCCTTCCTCTTCGACCCCTTCGGCAAGCCGCCCCTTGGCGCCCTTGTTGCGCATGACGACAATGTTGCCGATGACTTCAAGATGACTCAGCTCCTCGGTCGCGATGTCGAAGAGCATGTCCTTGCGGCCAGGATCGTCCTCGCCGATTGCCTGGGTGAAATAACGGCAAGCGGCGGCAGTTCGCCTTGCGGGCCGCCGAATTGCTCGAGCATCAGATTGGCCAGGCCCGGATTGGACTCGCTGACCCGCACTGTGTACTGCAGTCGTTTGCTGTGAGCAAACATAACCTTCCCCCATTGACTTCCGGCGGTGGATGCATGGCGACATGCCAGCATCAGTCAATGGTGCGCCGCATGCGCGGCCGTTTCGTCGGTGACTTGCTGATTCAATTGTAGGAGCGGCGCCCACGCAGCTGCCGGAACGTGTGCCGAGGTGTCCGAACAGAAATGCCGCAAATGCGACGCCACCCGCACGCGCCAAGCGGCTTTGATTACCCGCAACGCTGGATTTTTTGCTACGCTTAGGCTACATTCGGTACGAGCCTTTTACACAACGCAATTGGCCTTATCAATATCTGCAGACAAAGGTGCCATCATGAAAGTCTCTGAAATTCTCCAAGTGAAGGGCAACATCCTTTACACCGCAACTCCCGAGATGGCGCTGGTCGACGCGGTCAACACGATGGCCGAGAAGGATATCGGCTCGCTGGTGGTGATGGAGTTTGGCGACCTGGTCGGCATGCTGACGTTTCGCGAAGTGATCAAGGTGCTGCACAAGAACGGCGGCTCGGTCGGCGCCGGCACCGTGCGCAAGCACATGGACGACCATCCGATCACGGTCACGCCCGACACCGAGGTCAACGAAGTGCGCCGCATGATGCTCGAGAAGCACGCGCGCTACCTGCCGGTAATGAACGCCAAGACGCTGCTGGGGGTCATCTCGTTTTACGACGTGGCGCGCGCCGTGCTGGAAGCGCAAAGCTTCGAGAACCGCATGCTGAAGGCCTACATCCGCGACTGGCCGGCCGAGGCCGAGCAAGAAGACTGACCGCGAGGACGACGTTGTTCAGGTTCGCGGTATTGTTTCGCTGTGCCTGACGATCAGAGGCCGGCGTTGGCGCTTAGCCATTCGTACAGCACTTCGGGCGGCATCGGCCGGGCGAACAGGAAACCCTGCGCCATCGGGCAGCCGAGCGCCTGCAGGATCTGCGCCTGTCGCTCGTCCTCGACGCCTTCCGCCACTACCGACAAGCCGAGGTTGCGGCCCAGCTGGATCACCATCTCGGCGATGCTGCTGCCGCGCGCCGAACCGGTGATCTCGGTGACGAACGCGCGGTCGATCTTGAGGCGGTCGATCTGCAGCCGCTGCAGGTAAGACAGCGACGAAAAGCCGGTGCCGAAGTCGTCGATCGCGATCGATACGCCGGTGCGCTTGACGTCGGCCAGCATCTGGATCAGCAGGTCCGGTTCTTCCATCGCCATCGATTCGGTGATCTCGAGCTCGATGTATTCGGGCGGCGCGCCGCTGTCGTCGAGCGCCGCGCGCAGCATCTCGAGAAATACCGGATGGCGGAACTGCACCTGCGAGACGTTGACCGACATCGTGAAGTCGCGGTGGCCGGCCGCGCGCAGGCGCACCAGCTCCGCGCAGGCGGCGCGCAGCACGTACTCGCCGATCTCGACGATCAGGCCGGAATATTCGGCGATCGGAATGAAGCGCGCCGGCGAGACGAATTCGCCGTCGGCAGGGCGCCAGCGCAGCAGCGCTTCGGCACCGACCGGACGGCGCGAGGCCAGGTCGATCTGCGGCTGGTACACCACCGACAGCTCGCCCTTGGCGAAACCGGTGCGCAGCGCGTGCATCATGCGCACGCGCTCGCGGATTTCGACGCCCATGCAGCGCGTAAAGTAGAAGTGGCCGGTGCGCTGCTGCATCTTGGCTCGCTTGAGGGCGATGTCGGCGTCCTTCAGCGCGTCGGCGCCGCTGCCGTCATGTTCCGACAGGCGCACCAGGCCCAGCGTGACCGACAGCTGCACGTCCTGGCCGTCGATCGAGAACGGCGTCCGGAACAGGCCAAAAATATTTTCCGGGTTGACCGAGGCGGAGTCGCCCAGCACACTGAAGATGTCGCCGCCGATGCGCGCGATGGTCAGGTGGCGGCCGAGGCGCGCCTGCAGGCGCGTGGCGACCGCCACCAGCAGCAGGTCGCCGAACTGGTGGCCGAGGGCGTCGTTGGTTTCGGCGAAATGGTCAAGGTCGACCAGCGACAGGGTGGCGTCGTCGCGCAGCGGACCGACCAGCGTGGCGTCGAGGATTTCGACCAGGCGGGTGCGGTTCGGCAGCTTCGAGAGCTGGTCGTAGAACGCAGCGTTGTGCAGGTGCGAGACCAGTTCGACGTTTTCCAGGCCGACCGAGACGTTGCTGCAGAAGACTTCGAGCAGGCGCTTTTCGATGTCGCCAAGCGGGCGCGCCAGGCGTACGTAGGCGGCGAAGTCGCGGCTCGATTTGCCGCTGAAGTACAGCGTGGCGTGATCCATCTCGAACGTGCTGGCGCGGCGCGCCAGCGTGCGGCCGATGGCGTCGGCGACGAGGGGGTCCTCGTTTGCATCGAGCACGCCGCCATTGAGGCGGCAAAAGGTGCCGGCACAGGCCATCACCTGCAGGCGCTGGGCGCGCACCGCGCCCGGCTCGTGCACGCACAGCACGCCGTCCGCGTCGGCGCCGAGGATGTCGGCGATCTGCGTCAGTACGCCGGAGGTGAAGTTCTTCACGCCGTGCAGCGACATCAGTTCGGTGCTGGCGCGAACGATCTGGTCGAGGCCGCGCCGGCTGCTGTTGATCGCGCGGATCTGCTCATACGAGCGGATCGCCGCGGTGACCGTGGTGTACAGCTTGATGCGAGTCAGTTCGGACTTCGTCTTGTAGTCGTTGATGTCGAAATCGCGGATGGCGTCGATTTCGGGGGCATAGCCGGGCTGCCCGGTGCGCAGGATGATGCGCACGTCGGCCAGCTTGAGCGTTTCGCGGATATGGCGCACCAGGTGCAGGCCGGCGTCGTCCTGTTCCATCACGACGTCGAGCAGGATGACGGCGATGTCGTCTTCGACGGCGAGCAGTTCGCGCGCCTCGGCGGCCGAATAGGCGTGCAGGAATTGCAGCGGGCGGTGCTGCATGTCGAGGTTGCCGAGGGCGAACGTGGTGGTGGAGTGGACGTCTTCGTCGTCGTCGACGATCAACACGCGCCACACAGCCTCGGCACCGCTGCTGGCAACGTTCAGCGCTTGCTCTTCCAGGAATACCAGGTCGTCGTGATCGTCCTTGACATCCACTAAAGGTGTTGTCGCTGGATGCATGTAGGGGCTTCTCCTGGCTTCACTCAATATTCTGATCTCAAGTATATAGCGGTTTGCCGGGCGCAAGCGAGTTTGAATGTTGCCAAATTAAAATATTTTTGACTGAGAGCAACTTTTACGCGACACGACCGACCGGGCAGTGATGCTATTTTACCAGCCGGCTCCGGGTCGCCGCGATGCTTGCGTGCGCAGGCTGGTAGAATTGGTGTTTCCGCCACTCCCACTTATCCCATGTCCGGCAACACTTTTGGCAAGCTATTTACAGTCACTACCTTTGGCGAATCGCACGGTCCGGCGATCGGCTGCGTCATCGACGGCTGCCCGCCTGGCATGGCATTGTCGGAAGCGGACATCCAGCCCGAACTCGACCGGCGCAAGCCGGGCACTTCGCGCCACGTGACCCAGCGCCAGGAATCGGACACGGTGCAGATCCTGTCCGGCGTCTACCAGGGCGTCACCACCGGCACCCCGATCGCGCTGCTGATCCCGAACGAGGACCAGCGCAGCAAGGATTACGGCAATATCGCCGAAAGCTTCCGGCCCGGTCACGCCGACTACACGTACTGGCATAAATACGGCGTGCGCGATCCGCGCGGCGGCGGCCGCTCGTCGGCCAGGCTGACCGCGCCGGTGGTGGGCGCCGCCGCCGTCGCCAAGAAGTGGCTGCTGCAGCAGTACGGTACCGTCTTCATGGGCTGCATGCGCCAGCTGGGCGACATCGAGGTGCCGTTCCAGGGCTGGGAACACGTGCGCGACAATCCGTTTTTCGCCGCCAGCGGCGACGCTGAGCTGATCGCGCGGATGGAAGCGGCGATGGACGAGCTGCGCCGCGCCGGCGACTCGATCGGCGCGCGCATCGACGTCGTCGCGCACAACGTGCCGGTCGGCCTGGGTCAGCCGATCTACGACAAGCTCGACGCCGACATCGCCTACGCCATGATGGGCATTAACGCCGTCAAGGGCATCGAAATCGGCGCCGGCTTTCGCTCGGTGACGCAAAAGGGTTCGGAACATGGCGACGAACTGACGCCGCAGGGCTTCGTCGGCAACAACGCCGGCGGCATGCTGGGCGGGATTTCGACCGGCCAGGACATCACGGTGTCGATCGCGATCAAGCCGACGTCATCGATCCGCACGCCGCGCCGTTCGATCGACAAGCAAGGCAATCCGGTGATGGTGGAGACGTTCGGCCGCCACGATCCATGCGTCGGCATCCGCGCCACGCCGATCGCCGAAGCGATGCTGGCACTGGTGCTGATGGATCATGCGCTGATGCGGCGCGCGCAGTGCGGCGACGTGCGGGTCGCGACGCCGGATATCGCCAGGGCACACACTTCTTGATACCGGCAGGATTCCAGCGCGGCGCCAGCAGCGACACCGGGGTCTGACCCCGCTGGGTCAGACCCCGGACGCGACACGCCCCGGCGTCAGCAGTTCGACCGGCTTGCGCTGTTCGACGCTGCGCACCACCAGCGAGCGCACGTCGTTGAGCAGGGCGAACTCGGTCTGGCTGAGGGCGATCGGCGGGAAGCTGTCGTCCCAGTCGCCATAAATGAAGCCGGCCGGCTGCCCATTGGCGCACAGCGGCAGGATGACGAAGCTGCGCGCATCCGACAAGGTCGACTTCCACCATTGCGGCAGCTTGGCGGCAAACTTCGGATCGCGCGCGTTGTCGATGAAGATCACGCGGTCGCTATTAAGAGCGGCGTGGAACACGTTCGGCTCGTAGACATCGCTGAACGTCATCGACGCCAGCCGCTCGCGCACGCCGTCGCCGAAACCCACCTTTGCCGAATACTTGCCGTCGCGCCGATGGCGCAGGAAGGCGACCGCGCGCGAAAACGTCAGCCCCTGGTAGACCGTTTCGAGCGCCATCGACATCATCTGGCCGGCCGTTCCGGTGGCGACCAGGTCGCGTATGTCGGCCACGCCGCTGATCAGGATGCGGTTGCCTTCGGCGCGCTTGCGGGTCGATGCGAGCGCCTTGGCGCGCCGTTCGGCCGGCTTCGACAGCGGCGCGATGGTCAGCTGGGCCGCCGCTTCGTTTTTGGCGACGTCGATCGCGGCGATGATCGCTTCCGGGGCGACGCCGAGCATGGCCGAAAAGCTCGCGGCCAGTTCGTGCACGCGCGCCGCGCTGCCGGCATCGTCGTTCCACAGCGCGTCGGCGCAGGCCGACGACATCGATCCGACTGCCGCCAGCCAGTCGGCGTGGCTGAACCTGGCGCCGCGCTCACCCGGCGCGACGCGGCGCATGCCGTCGACCAGGTTGCGCGGCAGGCCCCAGCGTTCGGCGGCGGCGCGGCCGAGCGCTTCGAGCGTGAGGCCGAGGACTTCGAGCGCGGCGGCGTCGCCGCCGGCGCCAGCGTGCTCTTGCAGGCGCGTCCAGGCGTCGGGCATGTAGAACGACACCATCATGCGGCCCAGGGTGTGCAGCATCGAGCACACCACCGCTTCCTCAGGGTCGCGCGCTCTGGCGCCGATGGCCAGCTGCTGCGCCACCATCCCGGCCAGCACCGCCTTTTCCATCTCGGCGTGGGCGGACGACGAATCGTTCGACGCCGCCGCCAGCTCCTCGATCAGCTTCAGGCCCAGCGCCAGGTGGCCGATCGCGTCGGTGCCCAGCACCAGCATCGCCTTGGTCACCGTATTGACGCGCTGGCCGAAGGCCGAATACATGCAGCTGTTGGCAAGGCGCAGCACCTTCTGCGTCAGCACCGGGTCGGTCAGCACCGTCTGCGCCAAGTCGAACTCGTGCTCGTCCTCGCCGCGCATGGCGCCGAGGATGGCGCCGATGGCGCGCGCAAAACCGGGCATGTCGCCCTTTTCGCGGATCCGCTCCCACAGCAAGGCGAGGGTGGCGTCGGCGCTGATCGCGGCCGCCGGCGTGGCGAGCTTGGTCATGGAGTATCCGCCCTTCTATCGGTTGGCAGGAGCGTTGCGTACTTGTCTTCCCTGAGCGCGGCCATGGCGACGTGCGCAGTCATCGGCTTGCCGGTCAGGTAGCCCTGGATGTAGTCGCAGCCGCGCTGCTCGAGAAAGGCCAGCTGCGGCTCGGTCTCGACCCCTTCGGCCACCACCGACAGATCGAGGTGGCGGGCCAGGTCGAGCACGGCGTTGCAGATGGCGCCGTCCTTCTGCGACTCGGGCAGGTCCTTGATGAAGGCGCGGTCGATTTTCAGCACCGAGATCGGGAAGCGTTTCAGGTAGGCCAGCGACGAGTAGCCGGTGCCGAAATCGTCGATCGCGATGCGCGCCTTGCGTTCGGCCATGCGAGCGAGGATGGTCTCGGCGTGCGCCGGGTCGATCATCAGGGTGCCTTCGGTGATCTCGAGCACCAGCTGTTCGCCGCGCAGTCCGGAATAGGCGAGGGCGTCGTCGAGCACATCGAGGAATTTGTCGTTGCGGAACTGGCGCGGGCTGATATTGACCGAGATGTACAGCGATCGCCTGGCCGCTTCTTCGAAGCGCTTGAGCTGGACGCAGGCGGCCTTCAGCGCCCATGCGCCGAGCAGGTTGATGAGGCCATTGGTCTCGGCGATCGGGATGAAGCGGATCGGCGGCACCATGCCCAGCGTCGGATGCTTCCAGCGCATCAGCGTCTCGAAGCCCTGGATCCCGCGCGTGCGGGTGTCGACGATCGGCTGATAGTACAGGTGAAATTCGCCTTCGCGCACTGCCTGGAACATCGCCGCCTCGAGCGAGATGTCGTATTCGGGCGGACCGCTGCGCAGCGGGCTGTAGACAACGCAGCGCGCCTTGCCGGTTTCCTTGGCGCGCGACATGGCGGCATCGGCCAGCGCCACCAGCCGCACTTCGTCTTCGGCGTGCTGCGGGTAGATCGACACGCCGACCGAGGCGCCGACGTAGATGGTGTGGCCGTCGACTTCGAACGGGGTCTGGAAGGTCGCCAGCAGGCGGCCGGTCACCAGCTTGACCTGGGCGTCGGCGAAGGTGCCCGGCAGAACGGCGACAAATTCGTCGCCGCCGACGCGGGCCAGCGTGTCCGAGTCGCGCAAGGTCTTGCGCAGGCGCGCGGCGGCCTGGCGCAGCACGGCGTCGCCGATCGGGTGGCCAAGGCCGTCGTTGACCTTCTTGAAGCCGTCCAGGCCGACGGTGGCGACGGAAAAGGCCTGGCCCGAACGGCGCGCGTTGGCGATCACCATGCGGATCCGGTCCGACAGCAGCAGCCGGTTCGGCAGCCCGGTCAGGGCGTCGTGGGTGGCCATGTGGCGCAGCCGCTCTTCGGTCGCGTGCTGCGCCGTCATGTCGCGCCCGACCGCCAGCAGGCCAGGGACGATGCCGGCGCCGGCCAGGCTGGCGATGCGCAGGTCGAACCAGACTTCGGCGTCGGGCGTTTTCAGGCGCAGCGCAACGTGTACGGGATGGCCGTGGTTGAAGCCGGCGATGGCGCCGGTCAGTGCCGGCTGGTCGGCCTCGGCGGCGAGGGTGGCGAGCAGCATGCCGCGCAGCGGGCGCGCCTGGCCGAGCAGGCCGACGGCGCGCTCGCTGGCGCCGACAATGCGCCCGTCGAGGTCGAGCCGGAACACGATATCGCCAGCAGCGTCCAGCAGCTGGTCAAGGCCTTGCTCGTTGTCCGGCATGGGTAGAAATGGTGAACTAGCGCGCATCGTTAGAATATTGAGCTGTCAGCAGTGGGCCGTCAAAACGCCGCGGCGAACGTGCGGCAATTTGATTCCGTAACGCAATTATTTCAAAGTAGTATGGAATGTATCATCGAAACATGCCTAAACGCATTATAAATAGCAACGCGGCGCGCGAAGCGGCGATTCATTGACGCAGCGCAGGGGCAGCAAGAGCGCCGCCACGGCATCGCGCTTGTGGTATTAGTAAAGCAAAATTATTTCAGGAGACGCAGCATGAACGAATTCGACACGCACGAGGTGTTCAACCAGGCCTCGGCGTTTGACGACATCAACCTGTTCGATTGCGACCCGGCGCTGCACGAAGCGCTCGAGCGCGAGGGCGGCGGTTGGGATGCGGCCGCGTTGCGCGCGCTCGGCGCCACCTTGGGCCAGGCCGCCACGCTCGACCTCGGCCGCCAGGCCAACGCCAATCCGCCGGCCTTGGTCAATTTCGACCGCAGCGGGCGCCGCATCGACGAGGTCGAGTTCCACCCGTCGTGGCACCAGTTGATGGCGCTGATGATCGGCGCCGGCGTGCACGCCACGCCGTGGGACAGCGGCCAGCGCGGCGCCCAGGTTGCGCGCGCGGCCAGGTTCGTGCTGTTCGGGCAGGTCGAGAATGGCGCCCAGTGCCCGGTGACGATGACGTACGCCTCGGTGCCGGCGCTGCGCCACACCGGCGCCATCGCCGCCCATTGGCTGCCGAAGATCCTGTCGCGCGAGTACGATCCGCGCTCGCTGCCGATCGGTCAGAAGCGCGGCGCCCTGATCGGCATGGGCATGACGGAAAAGCAGGGCGGCACCGACGTGCGCGCCAACACCACCCGCGCCGAATTGTTCGACCCGGCCGAGGCCGGGCGCCGGTTTGGCGAGGACGGTGCAGGTGCCTACCGCATCGTCGGCCACAAGTGGTTCTTTTCGGCGCCGCAGTCGGACGCCCACCTGATCCTGGCGCAAACGGAGCTTGAAGGAAGCGCCGGCCTGTCGTGCTTCTTCGTGCCGCGCTTCCTGCCCGACGGCAGCCGCAACGACATTCGCGTGCAGCGCCTGAAGGACAAGCTGGGCAACCGCTCGAATGCGTCGTCCGAAGTCGAATTCTGCGGCGCCTTCGGCTGGCTGGTGGGGCCGGCCGGACGCGGCATCCCGACCATCCTCGAAATGGGTGGCTACACGCGGCTCGATTGCGTGCTGGGCAGCGCCGCCATCATGCGCGCCGCGCTGACCCACGCGCTGCATCACGCCAGAGAGCGCGCCGCGTTCGGCCGCAAGCTGGCCGACCAGCCGCTGATGCAGAACGTGCTGGCCGACCTGGCGCTCGAATCGGAGGCGGCCACCGCGTTCGGGCTGCGCCTGGCGCGCTGCTTCGACGAACTCGCCGACCCGGCGCAGGCGCTGCTGGCGCGCATCCTGACACCGGCCGGCAAATACTGGATGTGCAAGCGCGCCCCCGGCTTCTGCTTCGAGGCGATGGAAGTCGTCGGTGGCAACGGCTACGTCGAAGACGGCCCGCTGGCACGCCTGTACCGCGAGGCGCCGGTCAACTCGATCTGGGAAGGCTCGGGCAACGTCATGTGCCTTGACCTGCTGCGCGCCTTCGGCAAGACGCCGGCCGCGCGCGACGCGCTGGCGGGGGAACTGGCGCTGGCCGGCGCCGCCGATACCGACTTCAAAGCGTATGCCGGCGCCCTGCTGGCCAATCTGGCAGGGCAGCAGGGCGACGAGTACGGCGCGCGCCGGCTGGCCGAGCGGATCGTCATCGCGGTGCAGGCCGGCTTGCTGCTGCGCCATGCACCGGCATATGTATCGTCGGCGTTCGTGCGCTCGCGCGTAACGCTCGGTGTGGGCGGCGCCTACGGCCGGCTGCCGGCCGGCGTCGATTGCGCGGCCATCCTGGCGCGCGCGCTGGTAGAGAAAGAAAAAAGCTGATATTTCTGATATTTATTTGCCAAACTGCGGACAAGGGGCGCAATGGCTGGGATAATGCCGCCACAAGTCACCATAACCACTGAATGCCGCTCATGAAACAAGATCCACGCTTCCCCAATCTGTTCATCCTGGATCACCCGCTGATTCAACACAAGCTGTCGCACATGCGCGAGCACGACACGTCGACCCGCACCTTCCGCGAGCTGCTGAAGGAAATCACGCTGCTGATGGGCTACGAGATCACACGCGACCTGCCGATGACGACGCGCTCGATCACGACGCCGCTGGTGACGATCGACGCACCGGTCATCGCCGGGAAAAAACTGGCGATCGTGCCGATTTTGCGCGCCGGCATCGGCATGAGCGACGGCCTGCTCGAACTGGTGCCGTCGGCGCGCGTCGGCCACATCGGCGTGTTCCGCGACCCGGCCACCCACAAGCCGGTGGAATACCTGGTGCGCCTGCCCGATACCGCCGATCGCATCTTCATCTTGTGCGATCCGATGGTCGCCACCGGCAACTCGGCGGTGTACGCGATCGACGTACTGAAAAAGCGCGGCGTCAAAGATGAGCAGATCATCTTCCTGGCGCTGGTGGCGGCGCCGGAAGGCGTGACCGTGTTCCAGGCCGCGCAGCCGAACGTCAAGCTGTACGTCGCCTCGCTCGATTCGCACCTGAACGATCACGCCTACATCGTGCCGGGCCTGGGCGACGCCGGCGACCGCATCTTCGGCACGAAATGACAGGACGATGGGAACTTTGATCGACCAGGACTTCTTCGCCCGCCTGCGCGTGCTCAACGACAAATTCGCCAGCGGCGTGCCGGCGACCTTGACGCAGCTCGGCGCTTTGCGGGCCGCGTTCGACCCGCAAGCGCCCGACCCGCACATCGTCACCGAGCTGCACCAGATCCTGCACACGATCGCCGGGTCGGCGGCGACCTTCGGCTTTCGCACCATGGGCCAGCAGGCGCGCGCGCTCGAGCAGCGGCTGCGCGTGCTGATGGCGTTCGACGTGATCGCCGCGCGCGACTGGCAGCACTGGCTCGACGGGCTCGACGCGTACCGCGCGTGGGCCGCGATCGATCCGCGCACCGATGAGTATCCTGATGAAAGCGGGCAACAGTAGTCTCAAGCGTGGCGGGCGACGTTTGACCTACCGCAAACTTGGCCCTTCTCAATGGCCTATATTTGACCTGCCGCAGCCGAGAACGTGAGCTTGCAAAAGTTGATGTTCGGAATTATTAAGGTGCGGCGCATTTTTATTTTGCGAAGTACGTGTTTTTTTGGTTTTATTCGGTATAATACGGGATCGTTGGATTCGAGGTAGTAAGTGCAGTCTGTCTGTCATTTCTTTCTTGCTTCTTTAAACGATCTAAAACGGGCGCAAGCCCAACTTAACTGAAATAGGAAATTGTAATGGCAACTGGCATCGTAAAATGGTTCAATGATTCGAAGGGCTTCGGCTTTATTACCCCTGACGAAGGCGGCGAAGATCTGTTCGCTCACTTCTCGGCTATCCAGTCGAACGGCTTCAAATCTTTGCAAGAGAACCAGCGCGTCTCTTTCGAAGTAACGGCTGGCCCTAAAGGCAAGCAAGCTTCGAACATTCAGCCTATCTAATCGCTGAGTCAACGAAATAAAAAATCCTCGGTTTCCGGGGATTTTTTTCGCCTGAACATTTGTGATAGCCCGTCGGGGGATGTGGTCTCGCGCCTCACGCAGCGCGCCAGTACTCCGGCTGGTTGTAGGTGTGCCGCAGAAAGTCGACGAACGCGCGTATCCTCAGCGGCAAGTGCCGCCGCTGCGCGAACACCGCATGAATATCGTTGCCGGGCGCGGCATACTCGTCCAGCACCGTCACCAGCCGCCCCGCGCGGATCTCCGGCCCCACCTCCCACATCGAGCGCCACGCCAGTCCCTTGCCGGCGAGCGCCCAGTCGTGCAGCACCTCGCCGTCGTTGCAGACCATGTTGCCGGCCACCTTCAAGGTCACCGGCTTGCCATGGTCGAGGAAGGTCCAGCCGCGCTGGCTGCCTTCGCTGCTGATCGCCAGGCAGTTGTGGCGCGCCAGGTCGGCCAGCACCTGCGGCGTGCCGTGCCGCTTCAAGTAGGCGGGCGAGCCGACCAGCACGCGCTGGTTGTCGGCCAGCTTGACGCCGACCAGATTCGAATCGGACAGGCTGGCAATCCGGATGGCGACGTCGATGCCTTCGCCGACCAGGTCGACGAGCCGGTCGTTCAAGTTGAGGTTGATGGTGACGTCGCGATGCTCGGCAAGGAAGGAGGGCAGCAGCGGCGCCACGTGCTGGCGCCCGAAGCCGGCCGGCGCCGATACCAGCAGGTGCCCGCTGGCGCGCGCGCTGCGCTCGGCCACTGCGCTCTCGGCTTCCTCCAGTTCGCCAAGGATGCGCTGGCAGTCTTCGAGGAAAGCGGCGCCCTCGTTGGTCAGCGCCAGCTTGCGCGTGGTGCGCTGCAGCAGCTTGACGCCGAGCCGGGTTTCGAGCGCATCGAGACGCCGTCCGATCATCGCCGGCGCGATCCCTTCCGCGCGCGCCGCCGCCGACAGGCTGCCGCGTGCGGCGACCTCGACAAAGGTGGAAATCTGGCGAAACTGGCCCATGCGGCGCGCTCCTGTTATCTGTGACAAAAACGCACAGATGAATGTATTTATTGTCTCGTTTAGCTACCGTTTAGTGAATATACTTGAAATCATATCAAACGCCAAACGCCCTATACTGAGGGTATGGCGCGCGCTCGCAGCGGTTCGGTTTGCTGCGGCGCGGCAGATCCGATCATTCAACTACAACAGGAGTCACGCATGAGCATCGCCACCCCGGACGGTATGGAAATTACCGGCGCCATTCAGCCAGGATTCGACCAGGTTCTTACCGCTGAAGCGCTGGCACTGGTCGCCAAACTGTCGCGCGCCTTCGAGCCGCGCCGCCAGGAGCTGCTGGCCGCGCGCGTCGAGCAGGCCAGGCGTCTCGACGCCGGCGAACGCCCTGACTTCCGCGCCGACACCGCGCACATCCGCGCCAGCGACTGGCAAATCGCGCCGATCCCGAAAGCGCTCGAGCGCCGCCGCGTAGAAATCACCGGCCCGACCGAGCGCAAGATGGTCATCAACGCGCTCAACTCCGGCGCCGATGCGTACATGACCGACTTCGAAGACTCGCAGACGCCGAACTGGGACAACCAGGTCACCGGCCAGATCAACCTGATGGAAGCGATCCGCGGCACCATCTCGCTCGAGCAAAAGGGCAAGACCTACAAGCTCAACGACAAAGTCGCCACGCTGATCGTGCGCCCGCGCGGCTGGCACCTGGACGAAAAGCACGTGCTGGTCGACGGCAAACGCGTTTCCGGCGGCATCTTCGACTTCGCCCTGTACATGGTGCACAACGCGCGCGAACTGCTGGCGCGCGGCGCCGGCCCGTATTTCTACCTGCCGAAGATCGAGTCGCACCTCGAAGCGCGCCTGTGGAACGACATTTTCGTCATGACGCAGGAAGAACTCGGCCTGCCGCAAGGCACCATCAAGGCGACCGTGCTGATCGAGACGATCCTCGCCGCCTTCGAAATGGACGAGATCCTGTACGAGCTGCGCGAACACAGCGCCGGCCTGAACGCCGGCCGCTGGGATTACATCTTCTCGTGCATCAAGAAGTTCAAGCTCGACAAGAATTTCTGCCTCGCCGACCGCGCCAAAGTGACGATGACGGCGCCGTTCATGCGCGCTTACGCGTTGCTGCTGCTGAAGACTTGCCACGCGCGCGGCGCGCACGCAATGGGCGGCATGGCGGCGCTCATCCCGATCAAGAACGATGCGGAAAAGAACGAGACCGCGATGGCCGGCGTTCGCAACGACAAGGGCCGCGACGCCACCGACGGCTACGACGGCGGCTGGGTCGCCCACCCGGGCCTGGTCGAATTGGCGATGACTGAATTTACCAAGGTGCTGGGCGATCGCCCAAACCAGCTCAACAAGCTGCGTCCGGATGTCGACGTCACCGCCGCGCAACTGCTCGACTTCAAGCCGGAAGCGCCGATCACCGAAGCGGGACTGCGCTACAACATCAACGTCGGCGTGCACTACCTCGGCGCCTGGCTGGCCGGCAATGGCTGCGTGCCGATCCACAACCTGATGGAAGATGCGGCCACCGCCGAAATCAGCCGTTCGCAGGTGTGGCAGTGGATCCGTTCGGACAAGGGCGTGCTCGACGATGGCCGCAAGGTCACCGCCGAGATGGTGCGCGCGATGATCCCGGAGGAGCTGGCCAAGGTCAAGGCCGACGCGCCGAACGGCGACAACCCGACCTACGACCGCGCCGCCAAGATTTTCGAAGAGATGGCGACATCGGAATCGTTCGCCGAGTTCCTGACCTTGCCACTGTACGAGGAAATCTAAGGGCTAGCGCTTGCGCTCCGCAAGGGGCGCCTTCGCCAGGAAATCGGCGAGCGCCTGCTCGTCGATCCGCTGTCCCTGCAGGTGCAGGATCAGTGCATCGATCCGGTCGTTTCCCCAGAACAGTTCGCTGCCGACCCTGAAGGTCGGCACACCGAACAGGCCGTCGGCGATCGCCTTTTCGGTGTCCGCCGCCAGCTGCATCTTGATGGCCGGCTGCTGCGCCGCCGTTTGCATCACCGCCGCGCTCAGGCCGCACTCGGTCGCCAGTTTCAGCAGCACCGCCGTGTCCGACACATCCTCTCCACGTTCCCAGCACGCGTTCATCACCGCCATGGCGAAGCGCGGCCGTTCGTCCTGGCGCGTCAGCGACAGGCACATGCGCATTGCCTGCAGCGGATTGAACGGATGGCCCGGCGGCCCCTTGAAGCCGAGGCCGGAGCCGGCCGCTTCGCGCATCACGTCGCGGAAAATATACGCGCGCTTGGCCGGGATCTCCGCCGGCCCGATGTTGCCGTGCGCGTTGAGCAAGGCCGCGAACAAGACCGGCTGGAACACGATCTGCGCACCGGCCGCTTCAATGCGCGGCAGTGCATTGGCCGCCAGCCACGCGTACGGGCTGACCGGGTCGAAGTAGAACGTGACGATCTGCGTGGAGTCCATTGGCGCCTAGAACGTGTTTTTCCATTCACGCAGCGCCGCGAAGGCTGCGAGCGGGGCGGCGCCGGTCGCCAGCTTGTCCGCGGCGACCAGGCTGGAAACAATTTCCGCCTCGCGGTAGCGCAGGAAGGGATTGGTGGCTTTCTCGCGGCCGATGCTAGACGGCACAGTTGGCTTGCCGGCGGCGCGTTTGGCGCCCTCGACCTCGACGCGCCGGCGCAACGCTTCGTTGCCCGGCTCGACCGCGCTGGCAAAGCGCAGGTTGGACAGCGTGTATTCGTGCGCGCAGTAGACGGCCGTGTCGTCGGGCAGCGCGGCCAGTTTGCCGAGCGAATCGGCCATCTGCGCAGGCGTGCCTTCGAAGATGCGGCCGCAGCCGCCGGCGAACAGCGTGTCGCCGCAAAACAGCCAGTGCGCGCCGGCAGTCTCCCGCACATACGCGATGTGTCCGATCGTGTGACCAGGCACGTCAAGCACGCGCAGCGTCAAGTCGAGGCCCGGAACTTCGACCCGATCGCCTTCGCCGAGTGGCTCAGTGAGCGCGGAAATGTTATCGTTGCGCGGGCCAAACACCGGTACCGGCGAATGGGCAAGCAATTTGGGTACGCCGCCGACATGGTCAGCATGGTGATGCGTGAGTAAAATGGCAGTAAGTGTCAGCTTGTGCGCGGCGAGTGCTGCCAGGATGGGTTCGCTGTCGCCGGGGTCGACCACGGCCGCGTTGACGCCGTCATGCACCAGCCACAAGTAGTTGTCCTTGAATGCGGGCACGGTCAGCACGCGCAAGGCGCTACGGGGTAAATTGATCATAGTGTTGGTTTCGACGAAAAGGCAGGCATGGACAGCGCGGCATCACAAAAATCCATTATAGCGCTCGACGGCTGGCTGCAAACTCCAGCCGGCGTCTACGTGCGTGCGTGGGAGCAAGGCTGCCTGGACGAACTGACGGCCGACATTTTCGGCTACAACGCCGTGCAGATCGGCCTGCCGCAGATCGACGCGCTGGCGGCCAACCGCATGGCCAACAAATGGCAGGCGGCCACGCGCACCTCGTCGCTCGACCAACTGGCCCTGAGCGCGGCCGGCAAGCAGATCGCGGTGGCGCTCGACTTTGCCGAATTGCCGTTCGCGTCGCAAAGCCTGGACCTGGTGGTGCTGCCGCACGTGCTCGAGTTCGCCGCCGAGCCGCACCAGGTGTTGCGCGAAGTCGAACGCGTGCTCATTCCCGAAGGCCAGGTGATCATCTGCGGCTTCAATCCGGCCAGCCTGTGGGGCCTGCGCCAGGGCATGGGACGCATCGCTCGCAGCCCGTACCTGCCGGTGGCCGGGGAATTCATTTCTATGCCCCGCATGAAAGACTGGTTAAAATTGCTGAACCTTGGCGTTACCCGCAGTCATTTCGGCTGCTATGCGCCGCCATGCCGCACTTCCAAATGGCTCGACCGTTTCGCGTTCATGGAGCAGTCCGGCCAGCGCTGGTGGCCGTATCTTGGCGCCGTCTACATGGTGCACGCGATCAAGCGCGTCAAGGGCATGACCATCATCGGTCCTGCATGGAAAAAATCAGCAACGGCGCCCAAAGCGGTGCCTGCCACTAACAGAGAGTAAAAGCAGACGGATGAGTAAAGTAGAAATTTTCACTGACGGCGCGTGCAAGGGCAACCCTGGCGCCGGCGGCTGGGGCGCGTTGCTGGTGGCCGATGGTCACGAAAAGGAAATCTTCGGCGGCGAATTGAACACCACCAACAACCGCATGGAGCTGCGCGCCGTGATCGAAGCGCTCACCACCCTGACGCGCCCGTGCGAAGTGGTGCTGCACACCGACAGCCAGTATGTGCAGAAGGGCATTTCGGAGTGGATCCACGGCTGGAAAAAGCGCGGCTGGAAGACTGCGGCCAAGGAACCGGTCAAGAACGAAGACCTGTGGCGCGCGCTCGACGCCATCCAGGCGACGCATGCGGTGGACTGGCGCTGGGTGCGCGGCCACAATGGCCACCCGGGCAATGAACGCGCCGACGTGCTGGCCAACCGCGGCGTCGAGACGGTGCGCAAGTAATTCCCCATTCCAAATAGCGGACGCGGCACTGCTATACTGCGTGCCGCGATCCCTTATCTTTTACTTGCCTGTACCACTGAGTCTATGCGTCAAATCGTCCTCGATACTGAAACTACCGGCCTGAACCCGCGCACCGGCGACCGCGTCATCGAAGTCGGCTGCGTCGAGCTGTACAACCGCATGTTGACGGGTAACAACTTCCACCGTTACATCAATCCCGAGCGCGATTCGGAAGAGGGCGCGCTGGCGGTGCACGGCCTGACGACCGAGTTCCTGCGCGACAAGCCGAAGTTTGCCGAGATTGCCCAGGAGCTGCGCGAGTATATTCAGGGCGCCGAAGTCATCATTCACAACGCGCCGTTCGACCTCGGCTTCCTGAATGCTGAATTCAAGCTGCTCGGGCTGCCGACGTTTACCGAGCATTGCTCAGGCGTGATCGACACGCTGGTCAACGCCAAGGAGATGCATCCGGGTAAGCGCAACTCGCTAGACGCGCTGTGCGACCGCTACGGCGTCTCGAATGCCCACCGCAAGCTGCACGGCGCACTGCTGGACGCCGAGTTGCTCGCTGACGTTTACCTGTCGATGACGCGCGGGCAGAATTCGATGTGGATGGAGACTGAAGAAGAGTCGAGCGCGGGCGGCGAACTGCTGGTGGCGGTGCCGCTGGCGGCGATCATCGTGCTGGCAGCGAGCGCCGACGAAGAGGCCGAGCATCTCAGCGTGCTGGGCGGACTGGACAAGGCCGTCAAAGGCGCTTGCATCTGGAGAAGTTACGCGGACGCATAAGATTTCGTGACGTTTTCGCAGCGCCATGCGATAATACGTCCCGCTTCGGGAGGTTAGCTCAGGGGTAGAGCACTGCATTCACACTGCAGGGGTCGCAAGTTCGAAACTTGCACTTCCCACCAAAATACCAAATAAAATCAAGGGTTTCCCATCGCCGGGTAGCCCTTTTTTATTGGATGTACGGAAAAAGTACGGGAATTTAAATTCGCTTGACGAAGCCTGCAGTCATGCAGGACGGTTTCCGCACTAAATCCGCGTTTTCGGGCTATAGACGCTTTGCATTTCTAGGAAAATTTTCTTTCCGGAAACTGCGATGGCTGAGGCTTAGATCGGCGTTTTATCTGCTGCGGTAGTCCTCCCACCCTAAGCCTAAAACGACCCCGACCCCTAAGAAAGCACTGATTTATTCTTCCGGCACCGGTTCCGTCTGCCTACAAGACCTGAGACAATAACGGCACGCACACTACTGTCCAGTTGACCATGCAGAAGAGTTTTTCCGACTTCGAATACGCCGCCAAAAAGAAGCTGACACGGCGCGACCGCTTTCTCGCGAAGATCGACAGCGTCACGCCCTGGTCGCAATTGCATGACCAGATCGCACCGTTTTATCCAAAGGTCGAAGGCGCTGGTCGGCCACCGATCGGGCTGGCGCGCATGCTACGCATGTACGTTGCCCAGCAGTGCTTTGGGCTGTCTGACGAAGGCATTGAGGACGCCGGCTGCTCGAGACGCACGAACTGACACGCAAGATCTTCGACACCATTAATGGACATCTCGCAGCGCAGGGTTTGATGATGCGAGAGGGGACCATCGTCGATGCCACGCTAATCGCGGCGCCGCCGTCGACCAAGAACAAAGATGGCAAACGCGACCCGGAAATGCACCAGTCCAAGAAGGGCAACGACTGGCACTTCGGGCGCAAAGCGCACATCGGTGTGGACGCGGCGTCGGGCCTCGTGCACACCGTGATCGGCACGGCCGGCAACGTGTCGGACGTGACGCAAGCCCATGCGCTGTTGCACGGTGATGAAGTTGCGGCAATGGGTGACGCCGGTTACCAGGGCGTCGAAAAACGAGAAGAAAATCTTGGAAAGAACGTGACCTGGCACGTCGCGATGAAGCGCACCAAACGCAAGGCGCTGCCCAGTAACAAGCTCGGCCGGATGACGGAAAAGCTGGAGCACCTGAAGGCCAGCGTTCGGGCGAAAGTCGAGCATCCGTCCCATGTGGTGAAGAACCTCTTCCGTCATCGCAAAGGACGCTATCGCGGACTGGCGAAGAACACCGCGCAACTGTTTACCCTGTTCGGCTTCGCGAATCTGGTGCTGGCCGGCCGGCAATTTAGGGTCTCTGAAACCCGAGCTCCGTCCTGAGGACGAAAGAGCGGGGAAAACGCATCAAAAGTGGCAAAAATCGCCTGTCAAACTATTTGAAATTTAGAATTCCGGCTACTGAAAAACACGGCGCTGCTGATTGCACAATCTGCGCCAAAATCATCAATTGTTCAGCGTTTCCCTAACAGACAGTCAAGTTTTTCTACGCCACCCAGTACGTTCTGCTCGAATATCGAGGGCAAGCGCATGGAACGATTTAAGATCTGATTTCTCATCCCATACGATTGTTCCATCATCATTAAATGAACGCCCGGTGGAGATATAACGAAGGTCGCGGAGTCCAAAGCAATAACTTTTTTCGACGGATACCACATAAGTTTCGAGTACCTCAAACTTCGCATGGAACTGTTCTCCTAATGCCGCCAAGTTCCATCCACTAAAGTGCCGAACACTTGGATACAGTATCACTGCATCCCGAGAGTGAATCATTTCTGCAAATAGCGCTGTGATTACATATCTATGGTTATCTTGTTCTTCCACGTCTTCACGGTACCATTCGGCTAACGTTGCATCGATAAAGACATACTTACGATATAGTCCAAAGTTTTCTTTCCGCATCATGTTGATATGGTCATCAAGTCCAAACCGACCGACACTGCCAGTCGCAAAGTGGGTCTGGAATGCGCCAATGACGTGAGCCTTGGCTGACTTTAACGCGTGTTCGGTCTGCGCGATAACCTCAGGAGGAATACCTGTCTTGGATTGCTGCCGGATAGCTTGCAGTATGTCTTCAGGAATTTGATTAGAACCCGCTACTCGAAGGGTCCTGATTATGTTCACTCGTCAGAACTAAGGCGACCGTGCTGAGTCAAACCTTTCACGATGGTTGAGTTACGAAAAGGAGCGATGATGGCAATCAATGGAATTCAATTTCAGAAGGGGTT
>NZ_JAFCWM010000047.1:0-20985 GCF_049897565.1 Massilia sp. TWR1-2-2
CGCCGGTCAACGAGGTGCATCTCAATCCAGACCAGACCATCAAGGAAACGCGAGCCCCGGCGCAAAATGCGTCGGAGTTCAAAAAGGCGGCTCAAAGGCGGCTCACGCGACAACTAGCTGGACAGCCACCGCATTTGGACATTTCTGCCCGCTGGCTGACGAGCTCAAGCCTCAGCGACATGCCAAATCGCAACGAAAAGCTGATTTGTTGGCGAAAAATGTCCGAATGTCAGACATGACCCCAGCTAAATGTCCGAATGTCAGACCTGACCCCAGGGTTGCCGTGACCCCAGCGTTGCTGCGGAAGGGTCAGTCGGTCCAGTTGGCGCGGGGGAATTTGGCGCGGAAGTCGTCGGCCATGGCGACGACCTGGCCGACCTTGTAGTTGTAGAAGACGAAGCCGGACTTGGCCATCGCCACCAGCGTCTTGTCGCGCGGGCGGGTAATGCGGAAGGTGATGTCGCCGCCGTATTTGTTGAAGTCCATGACGCCAACTTCGAATAGCAGCGAGTCGCGCGCGTGCGCTTCGGCACGGTAGGTCGTGGCCAGGTCGGTGACGATGATGCCGGTGCCATCGCGCTCGGTTTCGGGGACGCCGAACTCGAACAGGAAGCGCGCCCGCGCCTCGGAAATCATCGAGATCATCGAGTCGTTGCCAAGGTGGTTGGCGCCGTTGACGTCGGTCACGCGCACCGTCAGCGGCGTCGAATAGTAGTACTGGTCTTCAGGGAAGTCGAGATGTAATCTGGCCATCGCGTAATTTTAACTGGTTGGCGGCGTACCCCGGATGATTTTGTGGACAACACCGCCGGCGCTAATGAGATATAGCTCGCCATCGCCGTTGCGCCCGAACGAGACCACTCGGCCAATGTCGGGAATGCGCCAGTCGGCCTGCTCGATGACACCGCTGCCGGCCACCATGAAACTTTTCAGGAAGCCGGCGCAGTAGTCGGAATACAGATAGCGCCCGGCCAGCTCGGCAGCGCGGCGCCGCGGTAGACCTCGCCGCCGGCGATCGAGCAGCCGTTGGCGTCGGCCGGGCCATGGTCGTATTCGAAGAACGGCGCGGTCAGGCCCGTGCCGCCGCAGGTGACCGCGTTGTAGCACAGCGTGCCTTCGAACACATTCCAGCCGTAGTTCTGTCCGCCCTGGTTGGCGGCCACGATGTTGACTTCCTCGCGGTGGTCCTGGCCGACGTCGGCAATGTAGAGCTGGCCGCCGTCGAAGCCGTAGCGCCACGGATTGCGCAGGCCGCAGGCCCAGATCTCGCCGCGCCGCCCGGCCTGGCCGATGAACCGATTCGACGGCGGCAGCGCGTACGGCGCGCCGGCGGTGGCGGCGCGGATGTCGAGGCGCAGCATCTTGCCAAGCAGGTTGGCCAGGTCCTGGGCGTTGCGCGCCGGGTCGCCGCCGCCGCCGTCGCCCGTGGCCAGATACAGGAAGCCGTCCGCACCGAACGCGACCAGCCCGCCGTAGTGGTTGCGGAAATTCGGATGGGGAATGCGGATGATCTCCAGCGCCGAGGTAGGATCGGACAGGTTGGCATTGGCCGACACGCTGCGCCGTTCGACGACGATGTCGCCGGCGGCATCGGTGAAATAGAGGAAGTACTGGCCGTTGACCGCGTAGTGTGGATGTAAGGCGATCGACAGCAGGCCGCCTTCGCCGACGGTCGACACGCGCGCGCTGATGTCGAGGAAGGCGATGGCGCGCAGCAGGCCGTCCTGCACCATGCGGATACGCCCCGCGCGCTCGACAATAAACAGGCGCGGATCGCCACGCGGCGCGGCGACGAAGGTGGGATTGTCGAGGCCGCTAGCGACCTGGCGCAACGCCAAGGTGAACGGCGGCGGCGCCGGCAGCGGCGGCGCGTCAGGGCCGGTGACGCCGGGACTGCCGCCGCCGCCGCACGACAGCAGCAGCGCCGCCACGGCCGCCAATAACAAATTGCGCGCGCGATCGACCAGCATGACAGCCTCCCAACAGGGTACCGTTGGCGCCACCTTAGCGCGCCGGCGCGCCGTCTTCTGTGCGCCAGCGCACCGCGCCGCGGCTAGCGGGTCAGGCGGTACAGCATCAGCGCGGCGCGGATGGCGGCGCGCTCGAGCGTAGCCACTTCCAGGTCCTCGGACGGCGAGTGGGAGCCGTTGCCGCTCACGCCGAGGCCGTCGAGGCTGTCGACGAACGGCGCGGCGAACTGGATGTCGCCGGCGCCGCGCGCTTCGGCCGGCACCGCATCGACGGTGCCGAGGCCGGCGTCGTCGCTGGCCTGCGAGTACAGCGCCAGCAGCTTCAGGTTGCCAGGCGTGACGGCCATCGGCGGATACGATTCGCCGAAAGTGACCGTCGCGCTGGTGCCCGGCAGGCTGGCGGCGGCAATGTCGCGCATCTTGGCGTGGGCGCGGTCGCGCTGCGGGTAATCGAGGTAGCGCAGGTCGCCCTTGATGGTGACGGCGTTGGCAATGACATTGGTCTTGCCGAAGGCGTTGCCGCGCGACAGCGACGGGTCGTAATTGACGTCGGTGCCGCCGAGGATCACGCCAGGATTGAAGGTCAGGCCCGGCTCGATCACGTGCTGGCGAAAGCCGTCGAGCACGCGCGCCGCTTCGTACACGGCGCCGTAGCCGCTGCCCTGGCTGAAGATGCCCGACGAATGGCCCTGCTTGCCCTTGATGTCGAGCGCGAACGAGGACGAGGCGCGGCGCCCGACGGTGCCGGTGGCGCGGCCGTCGGCGGCGAGGATCTGGGCTTCGAAGCTGAGCACGGCGTCGCTGCGCTTGGCCAGATCGACCATGTCGCCGCGCGAGACCGATTTCGGATCGCCGGCATTTTCCTCGTCGCCGGTAAACAGGACCGTGATGTTGGTGTTGTCGAGCACGCCGGCGCGCTGCAGCGCGCGCAATGCCTGCACGATCACCATGTTGCCGCCCTTCATGTCGCTGACGCCCTGGCCGCGCACCCGGTCGCCATTGCGCACCCATTTCTGCACCGGGCTGTCGGCCTCGAATACGGTGTCGAGGTGGCCGAGCAGTAGCAGGCGCTTGCCTTGCTTGCCTTCCCGGGTAGCCAGCAGATGGCCGGCGCGCTGCATCGCCGGCGGCATGTCGATCCAGCGGGTGGTGAAGCCGAGCTGGTCGAACTCCTTGCGATACAGCACGCCCACTTCGCGCACGCCGGCCGGATTCATCGTGCCGCTGTTGAGGTTGACGCTCGTTTCCAGCAGCGCCAGCGCACCGGCAGACTGCGCCTTGACCTCGGCGACGATGCGCTGCTCGGTGGCCGTCAGCGGTGCCGCCGCCGCGTTAAGCGAAGCCGCCACTGCCAACAGGAGAATGCCGCCGGAACGTTGCATGCGCATGGGGTTGCCTTGTGAGTAGTTTAAGAAAAGAAACTATACGCCGGATTGACCTGGGTCCAGCCGTTTATTGCTGACCTGTGCCGACACCGAGCGGATCTTGCCGTCGACGACTTCGTAGATGGCAACCATGTCGACCCGGCCGGTGCCTTCGGGGAAAGTGCGGGTCACCTCCTCGTGGTCGATGACGATGTTGCCCATCACCACGCGCTGCAACAGGCGCGCGTGCAGGTTCGGTTCGGTCAGGCGTGGCGCCATGCGGGCGCGCAGCTCGGCGCTGCCGGCGGCCAGCAGCGTTGCGGGATGCTCGTACTGGCGCGCATCGGCCGCGTAGGTGGCGAGCAGGGCGTCGAGGTCGCTGGCGTTGTAGGCGTCGAGCTGGCGCTGGACAACGGCTTCGGCAGTGGTCATGGTCAGGATAGTTGGGTAGCGGTGGCGGGGACGTCGCTGCGCACGGCCATCAGGTAGAACAGCAGCGAGGCGATGGCGAAAGCAAACAGCAGGCCGAACAGTACGGCGGGCGAGCTGTTCCATTCGATGACGGCGGCCACCGCCAGCGGGCCGGCCGCTTTCGACAGCATCGCCGGGGCCGACATGGCGCCGGAGATGGCGCCGTAGTTGCGCGGGCCGAACAGCACTTGCGGCACGGTGCCGCGGGCGATGGTGAGAATGCCGTTGCTGGCGCCGTAGCACACGCAAAACAGCGCCAGCGCGGTCTGGTGGGTGCCGAAAAACAGCAGTGCCAGCAGGCCGGCGGGCAGCGCGCCGAAAGCCACCTTGCCGACCGTCTGCGGGCGCGAGCGGGCGGCGAACGCGCGCTCGACGATGCGCGCCGCCACCTGCATCGGGCCGATCAGCGCGGCCATGAAGACGACGGTGCCGAGCGGGTGGCCGAGGCGTTGCAGGATCGGGATCAGGTGCACCGACAGCGCCGAGAAAATGAAGCTGTTGGCGGAGAAGGCGAACGCCAGCGACCAGAACGTGGAGTGGCGCAACGCCTGGCGCAGCGTGAAATCCGGGGCGCCCTGGTTCGACTGCGGCCTGGCTGCGGCCGGCGCGGTGGGGCCGAGCAGCACGTGCAGCGGCAGGCACAGGCCCAGTTGCAGCGCGGCGTACAGCAGGTAGGTGTCGCGCCAGCCGATGGCGGTGTTGACGTGCAGTGTCAGCGGCCAGAAGATGGTGCTGGCAAAGCCGGCGAACAGGGTCAGGGTGGAGATGGCCTGGCGCGCGGCGACGCCGAAGTGGTGGTTGAGGGTGGCGAAGGCGGCTTCGTACAAGGTCGCTGCCATCGCCGCGCCGAGCACGGTCCAGGCCAGGTAATAGGCCAGCAAGGTGTGTGCGCGGCTGAGCATGATGAAGCCGATGCCGCACAGCAGCGATCCGGCGGCCATGACGACGCGTCCGCCGAGGCGGTCGAGCAGCATGCCGGCGGGCGCGGCGACCAGGCCGCCGACCAGCAGCGACCAGGAGAAGGCGCCGAACACGGTTTCGGCGCGCCAGCCGAGCTCGCGGCCGATGTCGGCGGCGAGGACCGCGAAGGCGTAGTAGAGCGTGCCCCATGCGATCACCTGGGGCACGGCGAGGAGGGCAATGATCTTGATGTTGCTGGCACGGCTATGCATGGCGCGTCTGTGGCGGGCAGGCGCGGGAATGCGCCCGGCAATTGTAGCGCCAGGCTAGCGATGATGCTTGCTGTGAGGAATTTTTAGCTTGCGGTAGATGGGCGGCGCGTGCTGAACGAAGCGCTTGAGCGAGCGGCGGAAGCGACTCAGGCCTTCAGCATGCTCTCGAATGCATGCGACGGCATTGCGTGGCCAAACAGGTAGCCCTGGGCGAAGTCGCAGCCGGCGCGCTGCAGCAGCTCGGCCTGCTGGCGCGTCTCGACGCCTTCGGCCACCACCTGCAGCCCGAGCTTGTGCGCCATCACGATGATCGCCTCGCACAGCGCCACGTTGGCCGCGTCGCACTCGAGGTTGTCGACGAACGACTTGTCGATCTTGAGGAAGTCGAGCGCGAACTTGCGCAGGTACGACAACGACGAATAGCCCGTGCCGAAATCGTCGAGCGAGATCTTGATGCCGGCCTGCTGGAACGCCAGCAACTGCTTGAGCACCTCCGGATCGGACGCCAGCAGCAAGCCCTCGGTGATTTCCAGCCCCATCTCCGGCACCGTCGCCGGGCCGCCATGCTCGGCGTTCCTGAGCCACTTGCGGCAATGCTGGCCGTCGCCTTCGTAGAACTGCACCGGCGACACGTCGACGTTGATCGTCAATTGCGGATCGCGGGCGCGCCATGCGCGTGCGTGCGCCAGCGCCTGATCGTAGACCCAGTTGCCGATCGGCGAAATGAGGCCCGTGTGCTCGGCGATCGGGATGAACTCGACCGGGCTGATGTCGCCGCGCTCGGGATGGCGCCAGCACACCAGCGCGTCGGCCTTGCGGATCTTGCCGGTGGCCAGGTCGACGATCGGCTGGTAGTAGACCTCCAGCTGCTGCTGCTCGACCGCGCGGCGCAGCTCGTTCGACAGCATCATGCGGCTTTGCGCGGCGTCTTGCATGCTGCTCTTGAAATAGGTGAAGCGGTTGCGCCCGCGCTGTTTGGAGCGGTACATCGCCTGGTCGGCGTTGCGCAGCAGGTCGCCGGCGGTGGCGGCATCGCGCGGATAGACGGTGATGCCGATGCTGGCCGAAATGTAGGCCATCTCCTCGCCGACCATGAACGGGCGGGCGAGGTCCTCGCAGATCTTTTGCGCGATATCGGTCACCAGGATGACGTCGTGCAGGTCCGACAGCGTGATGGTGAACTCGTCGCCGCCGAGGCGGGCCACCGTATCGGTCTCGCGCACGTGGCCGCGCAGGCGGCCGGCCACCTGCTTGAGCAGCTGGTCGCCAGCTTCGCGACCGCGGGTATCGTTAATTTCCTTGAAGTGGTCGAGGTCGATGAACAGCCAGGCCAGCGGCAAGCCGCTGCGCGCCGACTTCCTGATGTCGATGTCGAGCCGGTCCTGGAACACGTTGCGATTCGGCAGGCCGGTCAGGCGGTCGACGTTGACTTCACGCAGCGCCTGCTCGACGAGCTTGCGGTCGTAGACTTCGCGGCTGCGCGCGTAGGCTTGCTGCTGCAGACAGGCGACAGTGCGCTGCAGCGCGTCGCGCTGCTTGCTGGGGTCATAGCTTTCCGCCGGCATCACATCGGTGTGCAAGGTGCATACCTGGTGGAAGGTAGGCGTGTCGTCGGACGACGGGAACGCCGACAGCGGGTAGGCGCACAGCAAGGTGAACGGAAATTGCGTCAGCAGGCTGTTGAAGTAGCGCTCGACATGGAGGGCGGCGGCATGATTGATCGGCGGGCTCAGCGGGCAGCGCGGGGAAGCGAACAACAGCGCCCCCATTTCGCCGCACACGTACAGGTGGCCCTCGTGGGCTTCGGCGGCGCCGAGAATGGCGTTGCGAAATCGCACCTCGTCGGGCCGGCCGTCTTCCATGAACAGCGGCAGCTGCAGGTCGACGTCGAGGCCGATGTAGTTGCCGCGCGCCGCAATGCCGTGTTCGTCGAGCAGGCCCCTGTGTGCCAGCGATTTTTCAAGACGGGCCAGATGGTCGCCGGTGGCAACGGCAATGGCGCTGTCGCCGCCGGCGAGGGCGGCACCGACGTAGTCGGACAGGCCCTTGATCAGGAAAGCGTCTTCCTCATAAAACTGTACCGAATGCGCACCCATGTCGATCCCGCCTATCCGATGGCAGTTCGACACCGCCGGGGCGCTGCGGGTTCAACTATTTTTTCGGCGGCCCCTGGTAGGGCACCGGTGCGCTGCGCGTCTTGCTGACCACGCCTTGCGGGTCGATGACGACGACGAACTCGCCCACCGGTCCGGCCGGGCCCGGCGTCAGGTAGCGCCATACCTCGACACCGCTGTCGAAACGAAACGAACTGGTCGCGCCGAACTGGGCCAGCAGCATGGCTTTGGTCGTCACGCCGGGCTGCAGCGCTTGCGCCAGCCGCTCGGCGGGCACGACGGTGCCAGGTGGCGCCGGCGGCGAGGCGGCGCAGCCGGCCAGGGCCAGCATGCAGGAAAGGTTCGCGAGGCGCTTCATGGCGTGCTCCCGATGTAGTCGAACTCGACCAGGGTGTCGTCCGGCCAGGCCGGATCCCAGATCGGTGCATAGTAGCTATGGTCGAGCAGCACCTGGCAATCGCAGAACGGCAGCGTCTCGGCGGTCTGGTCGCCGGCGGCGTACAGCATCTTGAACGGCAGCGGGGTAGTGCGGGCGCCGTGGCGCAAGGTCACGCCATAGATCGGCCGCTCGGCGAAGAACAGGTAGTTGCCGTCGGGACTGGAGCACACCTTGTCGGTATCGGTCAACATGTTCGACAGCCAGCCGAAGATCGGCGCGCTGTTGGAGATGAGGCCGGCGTCCATGCCGACCTTGCATTCGAGGCGCAAGTCGCCGAGCCGGCGCACGCCGTCCGGCAGGCCCGGCGTATGCACCGAGGCGCGCCAGGTCATGCTGTTGGTCTTGCGGTTGGCCAGCACGGCGGCGTCCTCGCGCAGTGCCTGCTCGCTGCGCGGCAGCACGAAACTGTTGTCTTCGGCAACCGGGACCGGCAAGGTCAGGTTATCGCCGGCCACGCGCAAGCTGATGCCGGTCATCTTGGCGGTGGACAGGCGCGGCAGCAGGCGAAAACGCAAGCTGGCGGCCGGCGCCAGTGCATGCTCGCGCTCGAAACGGTCCATGCCCTTGATCATTTTACGGTACGACTTGTCGACCGGGTCGCGGGTGGTGGACACGGTGACGCTCTGCATGGGAGGAGCGGCTTGCGCCAGCGCCTGGCCGGAACAACTGGCGGCAATGGCGAGCGTGCATAAAAAGCGAAGTGGGGGAGAAATCATGTTCGAATGGTACGTCGATTGCCGTTGGCGTGACGCACCACTGAACAGTTCGGTTACCAGTGGCGCAGGCGACCGGTATCCATGTGGACGAACTGGTCGTTCGGATAGTAGCCGACGCCGCCGCCGCCGGCCTGCATCGCCGCCTTGTGCAGCTTGGCCAGGTCGTAGCCGGGCAGGCGCACGTCGATCGCCTTGCCTTCGAGGTGCATGCTGTGCTTGGCGACGCCGCCCGAACGTTCCGCCAGACGGCGGTTCGTTTCCGGCGAACGGTAGCCGGAAATTACGTGCAGCACCTTGCCGTTGCCGACCTGGCTGCTGACCTCGTCGAGCAGCACCAGCAGTTTCGGATCCATGCTGGCGATGGTGTTGCTGCGGTGATCGCGCAACAGCTTGTTGATGTCATTCATCGCATCGGGCACGAACTGTCCTTCCGCCCAGAAGACGGTGCGCAGCGTTTCGCCGGTGTGCGTGTTGTACAGGCGCAAAGTACGCTCGTGCGACATGGTTGCGGCGGCCCGTCCGATGGCTGGCACGCTCAGGGCCGTGGCCAGCAGAGCGGAGCTTTTCAAGAATGATCGGCGTTGGTTCATGGTACCTCCTGAAGCAATTTCACTTGCCTCATGATACAGCGGTTCAGCCGATGCCGCTCATCATGGCGCGCAGCAACGTTGCGTTTAACGCGGAAACATCGGGGGTCAGACCTAAGTCTGACCCCGATTACTTGCCTCGAAAACAGCGTCAGACTCGTTTGTTCATGTCCGGTTTTGGGCGTGGCCGACGGGGAAAAGCCATCCGCATTAGAATTGATGATCCCACCAACACGATTGCGAAACCATGATTCCTTTGTCCGTGCTTGACTTGGCGCCCATCGCCGAAGGCAGCGATGCCAGCGACTCGTTCCGCAACTCGCTCGAGCTGGCGCAGCACGCCGAGCGCTGGGACTACCAACGCTTCTGGCTGGCCGAACACCACGGCATGCCGGGCATCGCCAGCGCCGCCACCGCCGTGCTGATCGGCCACGTCGCCGCCGGCACCAGCCGCATCCGCGTCGGCGCCGGCGGCATCATGCTGCCGAACCACTCGCCGCTTGTCATCGCCGAGCAGTTCGGCACACTCGCGTCGCTGTTTCCGGGCCGGATAGACCTCGGCCTCGGGCGCGCGCCGGGATCGGACCAGCTCACCGCGCGCGCGCTGCGCCGCAATCTGGGTTCGGATGCCGACGAGTTCCCGCAGGACGTCGTCGAGCTGCAGGATTATTTTTCCGACCAGCCGCGCCAGCAGGTGCGCGCGGTGCCCGGCACCGGCCTGAAGGTGCCGCTGTGGATACTCGGCTCGAGCCTGTTCGGCGCCCAGCTGGCCGCCGCGCTCGGCCTGCCGTACGCGTTCGCGTCGCACTTTGCGCCGCAGCAAATGATGCAGGCAGTGGCGCTGTACCGCGCGACGTTCAAGCCGTCGGCCCAGCTCGATAAACCGTACGTGATGCTCGGCTTTAATGTATTCGCCGCCGATACCGACGACCAGGCCCGATTGCTGGCAACGTCGATGCAGCAGGCGTTCGTCAACCTGCGCACCGGTCGCCCCGGCAAATTGCAGCCGCCCAAGCCAGGCTACCTGGAAAGCCTCGGTCCGCAGGAGGCGGCGATGCTCGAGCAGGTGCTGTCATGTTCGGCGATCGGCTCGCCAGCCACCGTCAAGCACAGCCTCGACGCCTTCATCGCCCGCACCGGCGCCGACGAACTGATGGTCACGTCGCAGATCTTCGACCACCAGGCACGCCTGCATTGCTACGAGATCACGGCCGCGGTGCGCGACGGCAGAGTGTAGGAAACACATATATGCATGGCAAATAAAGCTATATTTCCTCGACGGAAAAGCAATAAAATGGCGCGTTAGCGTTCTTTTTCGTCGTTTCATTCGGCCGTTCGAGCCGATCCCAAGGAGATTCAGCATGACCATGTTATTTCGCACCAGCGTACTGGCGGCGTCGATCGCACTGATGGGCGCCGGCGGCCTGGCCCAGGCAGCCCCTGCGGCCAAGCCATCCACCAAGGTCGACATCGCAATCCCGGACATTCCGTACACCAAGTTCGTCCTGAAGAACGGCCTGACCTTGCTGGTGCACGAAGACCACAAGACGCCGGTGGTGGCGGTCAATACCTGGTATCACGTCGGCTCGAAGAATGAAAAAGTCGGCAAGACCGGCTTCGCCCACCTGTTCGAGCACCTGATGTTCGGCGGCAGCGAAAACTTCAAGCAGGCTACCTACATCAACGCGCTCGAGCGCATCGGCGCAACCAGCCTGAACGGCACGACGAATAACGACCGCACCAACTATTTCCAGAACGTGCCGACCTCGATGCTCGACTACGCACTGTTCGCCGAAAGCGACCGCATGGGCCACCTGCTCGGCGTGGTCGACCAGAAGAAACTGGACCTGCAGCGCGGCGTGGTGCAAAACGAGAAGCGCCAGGGCGAGAACCAGCCGTACGGCGTTGCCTACCAGATCTTGACTGAAAACACCTATCCGGTCGGCCACCCGTATTCGTGGACCGTGATCGGTTCGATGAAGGACCTCGACGCGGCGTCGATGGCCGACGTGCAGGAGTGGTTCAAGACCAACTACGGCCCGAACAACACAACGTTGGTGCTGGCCGGCGACATCACGCCCGAGCAAGCGCGCGAAAAAGTCGAAAAATACTTCGGCGAAATTCCTGCCGGGCCGCCGCTGGCCAAGCATGCCGCGTGGATTGCCAAGCGCAGCGGCACCCATCGCACCACCGTGCAGGACCGCGTTCCGCAGTCGCGCCTGTACCGCGTCTGGAACGTGCCTGGCGCGCATACCGCCACCGAACCGCTGCTCGACCTGGGCGCCTACGTGCTGGGCGGCGGCAAGACGTCGCGCTTTTACAAGCGGCTGGTCTACAAGGACCAGCTGGCCACCAGCGCGACAGCGTCGAACGATTCGAATGAAATCGCCGGCCAGTTCGACGTGACCCTGACCGCGCGTCCGGGCGTGGAGATGAGCAAGCTGGAAACGGCGGCCGCCGAGGAAATGCGCGCGCTGATGAAGTCCGGCCCGACCGCCGCTGAAGTGGAACTGGCGCGCACCGCGATCCTGGCGCGCTTTACCCGCATCGTCGAGCGCGTGGGCGGCTTCGGCGGCAAGAGCGACCTGCTGGCCTCGTGCACGACCTACACCGGCAACCCGCATTGCTACAAGGACTACCTGAAGGCGATCAAGGCGGCCACACCGGCGCAGATCAAGCAGGCGATGAACGAGTGGCTGTCCGACGGCGACTACAACCTCGAGGTGCAGCCGTTCCCGACCACGCTGACGACGACGGCCAAGTTCGACCGCACCAATGCGCCGGCGCTGGGCAAGGCCGAATCGCTGAAGCTGCCGCCGATGCAGAGCGCAACGTTGTCGAACGGCCTGAAAGTCGTACTGGCCGAGCGGCACGACGCGCCGGTGGTCAACTTTTCGATGATGGTCGACAGCGGCTACGCATCCGACCCGGCCGACATGCCTGGCCTGGCGAGCCTGTCGCTGCGCATGCTGCAGGAAGGCACGCCAACGCGCAGTTCGCTCAAGATCGGCGAAGAGTTCGAGGCGCTGGGCGCGAATTTCTCGGCCCGCACCAACCTCGACGGCGCGTTTGTCCAGATGGATGCGCTGAAGGCGACGATGCCGAAAGCGCTGGAAGTGTATTCGGACATCGTGCTGCATCCGGCGTTCGCGCAGAACGAACTGGACCGCTTGCGCATGGACCAGCTGGCGGCAATCCAGCGCGAGAAGACCAATCCGAACGCGATGGCGACCCGCGTGATTCCGTCGCTGATCTATGGCAAGGGCCACGCGTACGCGCTGCCGATGAGCGGCAGCGGTACCGAGGCGGCAGTTGCCCGCATCGCCCGCAACGACCTGGTCAACTACCACCGCACCTGGTTCAAGCCGAACAACGCGACCTTGCTGGTGGTGGGCGACACGACGCTGGCCGAAATCACGCCGCTGCTGGAGAAGAACTTCGGCGGCTGGAAAACGGGCGACGTGCCGAAGAAGAACGTCGTCGAAGTGCAGCAGCCGGCGAAGACGGTGGTGTACCTGATGGACCGCCCTGGCTCGCAGCAAAGCGTGATCTACGGCGTGCAACTGGCGCCGCCGCGCAATTCGCCTGACGAAGTGCAGCTCGGCGTCGTCAACAACATCTTCGGCGGCAGCTTCAGCTCGCGCATCAACATGAACCTGCGCGAAGACAAGCACTGGTCGTACGGCGTGCGTTCGTTCATGCCGGCCGCGGTTGGCCAGCGCCTGTACGTCAGCCAGTCGCCGGTGCAGACCGACAAGACGAAAGAGTCGCTGAAGGAACTGGTGCGCGAGTATGCGGACGTGGCCGGCGCACGGCCGATCACGGCGGCGGAGTTGAGCGACGCCCAGGCCAACGAGACGCTGGCGCTGCCGGGCTCGTTCGAAACGGCCAGCCAGCTCAGCGGCGCGTATTCGACCATCCTGCAGTACCGGCTGCCTGCCGACTACTACAACAAGTACACCGGCACGGTGACGGCGATGACGCCGGCGCAGGCAAACGCGCTGGCAGCGCGCACCATCATGCCCGGCAAGCTGGTGTGGGTGGTGGTGGGCGACATGAGCAAGGTCGAATCCGGCATTCGCGACATGCAGCTCGGTGAAGTGCGCAAGATCGATGTGGATGGCAATCCGGTGCAGTAAGCCGGTCATCGCAATCTAAAATGCCCCGCCGGCGTAATGCCGGTGGGGCTTTTTTTCGTCTGCCGCGGATCGCGCGCCTGCGATCAGTCGAGCGTGATGTTGGCCTTCTTGATCACGGTGCGCCAGTAGCCGAGCTCCTTGTTCACCAAGCCGCCCAAGGCGGCAGGATTGAGGTAACGCACTTCGACGCCCTGCGCAGCGGCCTGCTTCTTCGCCTCCGGCGTCTCGAGCGCAAGCTTTACGCCATTGCTCAGTTGCTCCACCAATGCCGGCGGCGTGCCGGCGGGGGCGAACAGCGCGACCCAGGCCTCGAGCATGAAGTCAGGCAGGCCCGCTTCGGCCGTGGTGGGGATCGTCGGCATCATCGGATGTCGGCTCTTGCCGGCAATTGCCAGCGCCTTCAGCTTGCCCGACTGTACGTGCTGCATCACCGATGGCGGCGTGGTGATGAACACTTGCACTTGACCTGCCAGCACGTCGGCGATCGCCTGGCCCGAGCCCTTGTAAGGCACGTGCACCATGTCGGTGCCGGTCTGCTGCTTGAACAATTCGGTGCCGATATGCGACAGCGAGCCATTGCCCTGCGAAGCATAGTTGACCTTGCCGGGGTTCTTTTTCAGGTAGGCGATCAGTTCGGCCAGCGTACTGACGGGCAGCGAAGGATGCACGGCGACGACGTTGGTGGCAGCGACGAGCAGCGCCACCGGCGTGAAGTCCTTGATCGGGTCCCATGGCAGTTGCGGAAACAGTGCGGGATTGGCAGTGTGATACGCCGAGTACGACACCAGCAGGGTGGCGCCGTCCGGCGCTGAACGGGCGACCATCTGGTAGGCGATATTGCCGCTGCCGCCAGGGCGGTTGTCGACGACCACGGTATGCTTGAGCACCTGCCCAAGCGACTGGCCGACCACCCGCGCCGCGGTGTCCACCACGCCGCCAGGCGGGTTCGGCACGATCAAGGTGATCGGCCGGGATGGCAGCGCTTGGGCAAATGCCGCCGCTGAAGTGAGCAGCAGCATGCTGCAGGCAAGTTTGCGGAACATCGTGAGTCTCCTTTGATTATTTGAAGGCGGCCCGCACTCCGGCGGGCTCAAGGGCGAAGCATGTGAACTGAGCAAATCTACCGGTTTAATGGCGAGCCGGCCTTCGTATTATCGGGTCCCTTGCCTTCGCAATCGACGAAGGCATCGCGGTTCACGAAGCATGCAGCGTCAAATAAAATAGTCCGCTCGCTGGCCGCTTGCCGTCACACTGGCCCGGGGAACCTTTCGATCTCGATACCACCTTCTACTTATGACTAATCAAATTCTCTCGGGCATACGGATCCTTGAATTGGGCCAGCTGATCGCCGGGCCATTCGCCGCTAAAACGCTGGCCGACTTCGGCGCGGAAGTGATCAAGGTGGAAACGCCAGGCGACGGCGACCCCTTGCGCAAGTGGCGCATGCTGCACAACGGCACATCGGTCTGGTGGCAGGCGCAGTCGCGCAACAAGCAGTCGGTCTGCATCGACTTGCGCACCGAGGAAGGGCGGCAACTGGCGCGCACGCTGGCGTTGTCGGCCGACGTGCTGATCGAGAATTTCCGGCCTGGCACGATGGAAAAGTGGGGAATGGGCTGGGACGAATTGCATCGCGCTAATCCTCGGCTGATCATGTTGCGGGTTTCCGGTTATGGCCAGGATGGGCCGAAGCGCGACGAGCCAGGCTTTGCCGCGATCGCCGAAGCAATGGGTGGCTTGCGGTATATCACTGGCGAGCCGGGGCGGGCGCCGGTGCGCGCCGGTGTGTCGCTGGGCGATACGCTGGCAGGCTTGCATGGCGCCCTCGGCATCATGCTGGCGCTGTATCAGCGCGACGCCAAGGGGGGCGCCGGCCAGATGATCGATGTCGCCCTGTACGAGTCGGTGTTCAACATGACGGAAAGCCTGTTGCCTGAGTATTCGGCGTTCGGCGCGATCCGCGAGCCAGCCGGCGGCGCCTTGCCCGGCATTGCGCCATCGAACGCCTACCGCTGCAAGGGGGGTGATTACGTCCTGGTCGCCGGCAACGGCGATTCGATCTTCAAGCGCCTGATGGTATTGATCGGCCGGGCCGACCTGGCGGACGACCCCGGGCTGGCAAGAAACGACGGCCGCGCCGGCCGCGCCGATGAACTCGATGCCGCGATCGAAGCGTGGACCAGGTCGGTGTCGATCGAGGCGGCGCTGGCAGGACTGATGGCAGCCGACGTGCCTTCGGGGCGTATCTATTCCGCCAAGGATATCGCCGACGATCCGCATTACCGGGCGCGCGGCGTCATCGAAAAAGTGCGCAGCGCGGACGGGCTGGAAGTCGACGTGCCGGGCGTGATGCCGAAATTGTCGGGCAATCCCGGCGCCATCCGCCAGCGCGCGCCGGTCCTGGGCGAACACACGGAGCAGGTACTAAGCAATGCCGGCCTGTCGGCAGCGCAGATCGCCGCCTTGAGAGCGAAGGGCGTAGTGGCATGAGGGCGGCCGCCCCTTGCGCATATGGCAGAATGGAACTCTTGCCGAGGAAACGGTGCGTAAAGGAGATAGGCGGTGAACTACGCCCGGTTTGATCTGGTCACCCTCAACCTGTTCATTGAAATTGCGCGCAGCGGCAGTATCACCCGCGGCGCCCAGCAGTCGAACCTTGCCGTCGCTTCGGCCAGCAAGCGCATCTCAGACCTGGAAGCCCATCTGGGAACCAGGTTGCTTTACCGCCATGCCAATGGCGTCACCCTGACCGACGCCGGCCACGCCTGCTTCCAGCATGCGCTGGGCATTTTGCAGAACGTCGACAAAATGTCGGGAGCGCTGTCCGACTACGCGGCCGGCAGCAGGGGACACGTGCGGATCTGGGCAAACACATCCGCCATCACCCAGTTCCTTCCCGACGACCTGAGCCGGTTCCGGCGCGACCATCCGGGTATCCGCATCAGCCTGGAAGAGCGCAACAGCGGCGACGTGGTGGCGGCGGTGCGTGAAAACCGTGCCGATGTCGGCATCTTCGCCGACCGCACCGCGGTGGGCGACATCGAAGTGTTCAAGTATCGCCAGGACCAGCTGGTGCTGATCGTTGCCAAGGACCACCCACTGGCGATCCATGACAGCCTGCCGCTTGCCGAGGCGCTGGACTATGAATTTGTGAGCCTGTCGGAAGCGACCTCGCTTGCCGAGCGCTTGCATGCGGAATGCCGCCGCCTGGAAAAGCCGCTGAAGCTGAGCATCCAGGTGCGCAGCTTCGACGCCGTCTGCCGGATGGTGATGGTGGGCCTGGGCATTGGCCTTTTGCCGTACCTGGCGGCCGAACCGCATGTGCGCTCGATGGGCCTGAAACTCATCACCCTGGACGACGAATGGGCCGAACGCACGCTGCTGCTGGCGCTGCGCAGCACCGTGGCGCTGGCCGCGCCGGTCAGGCTGCTGGCCGCCAGCCTCAGCGCCGATGCGGCCCGGGCGATTCAGCGTTCTTTGTGCGCAGCACCGGCGGCGCCCTCGCCGGCGCCAGGCGCGGTGTCCATGCAGCTTGGCGAAGTGCGAACCAAAAGTGCGTAGCTAGCCGTACCGAACGTTCACCCGGCCTTCTTTTTCTTCTGCGCCTTTTCGTATTCCTGGAACTCCTCGATATGCTTGGCCCGGCGCAGCAGCTTCGACTGCGGGTCGAGCGTCCACGTGGCGCCGGCCGGCAGCGCGATGTTGCCGCTGCCGGCGGTCATCGCCACCGTCTGCACGGCGGCGCCGATGCGCACGTCGACCGGCATCGGAAACGGCTTGTCGTCCTTCGTTTTCCAGCGCAAATTCAACTTGCCGTCGGCCGTTTCGGCCAGCAGTTCGGGCAGCTCGGCCTGGTACAGGTAGACGTCGAAGAACCAGCCCAGGTCGCGCCCGCTGGCCTGGTTGACGAAGCCGATGAATTCGCGCGTGGTCGCGTAGCGCGGCGTCATGGCGCCGGGCGCCGGCTGCTCGGTGCCGTAAACCAGCTTGCGCACGGCGCGGAAAAACACCTCGTCGCCTACCAGCGCGCGCAGCGAATGCATCACCAGCGCGCCCTTGACGTAAATGTCCTGGCCAGGCCCGCCTCGTTTGACGTCGTAGACCTCCTCGATCACGTGCGGCTTGCCCGACACCATGGCGGCCTTGTTGACGATGGTCGAGCGCAGCTTCATCAGGCTGGCGAAATACTCCTGGTCGCCGCGCAGGTATTGCAGGTAGAGCGGCTGCATGTAGCTGCCAAGTCCCTCGTGCAGCCACATGTCGTCCCAGTCCATGTTGGTGACCTGGTTGCCGAACCATTCGTGGGCGAACTCGTGCTGCAGCAAGTCGTCGTAACCGTACACGGTCTTGGCGTACGCGTTGCCGTAAGCATTGATGGTCTGGTGCTCCATGCCCTTGTGCGGCGTTTCGACCACGCCCATTTTCTCGTCGCCGAACGGGTAAGGGCCGAGCGTGCTTTCGAAGAAATCGAGCATCAGCGCGAACTCCTTCATCAGCTCGCGCGCCTGTGCTTCGCTGTGCGGCAAATGCCAGAAACGCAGCGCGATGGTGTTGCCGAAGCGGCTGCGGTACTCGTCGGACAGCAGCTTGTACGGCCCGACGTTGACCGAGATGCCGTAGGTGCTCGGGTTCTTCGCGCGCCAGTGCCAGGTGCGCCAGCCGTCGGCCTCGTCCATGCCGAGCGCGATGCCGGCGCCCGCGGCCACCAGCGGCGCCGGCACGGTGATGTGCTGGTCGATCAGTTTCGCCTTGCCCATCGGATGGTCGATGCACGGCCAGAACAGGTCGCAGCCTTCGCCTTGCACCGCGCTGGCCACCCACGGCTGGCCGTCGGGCGTGCTGGACCAGACGAAGCCGCCGTCCCACGGCGCCTGTTTGGCCACGTGCGGCGCGCCGTGGTAGCGCACCCGCACCGCGACGCGGGCGCCGGCGGCAACCTGGCGCGGCAGCGTGATCGCCAGCCGGCCGTCGGGATTGCTGTAGGCGCCCGGCAGCAGCAGCTGGCCGTCGACCGCCACCGAGTCGATCGGCAGGTGGTTGTCGAGGTCGAGCACGATGCGCCCCAGCGCCGACAGCGCCTGGAGCGTCAGCGTGGCGTCGCCGCGGATGGTGCGGGTGGCCGGATCGATGCGCAGCGCCAGGTCGGCTTTCTCGAACACGACGGCGAGCTGCTCGGGGGCGCGCTCGGCGCCGGAGTTGACGGTGCGGGCGGTCAGCGCGCTCTGGCTGGCGCAGGCCGACAACAGCAGGCAGGCACAGAAAATCAGGGATCGGGTCATGGAGTTGGACGAAGAAGGAAGGCATGAAATTTAACACAGCGCTTGCTCAAGTTGCAATTGATCTATGGCTGGCATGGCAGCGAACCGGTGTATGCTGTGCGGCTTTCTACTTAGCGCAATCACCATGACTACCGACGCACTGGACGAGCCGGCCGACGCCGCTCCCGATTACAACGAGATCGGCCGCTTCATCTACGGCACCGCGCGCCTGGAAGCGGCGCTGGCCGACCTGCTCGAGACGATGGGGCAGGGCGGCGCCGACCACGCCGAGCTGGCGGCCAACGTGCGCCAGGCGCAGGCCAATTTCGCCGCGCTGCCGGCGGCCGAGGGCGACCGCATAGCGTTCACTGCGCTGATGCACGTGCTCGGCACGTTCGCCGGGCAGCGCGATGCGATGTTCGCCGCGATCACGTCGATGCCGGCCGAGGAGCTGGCGGCGCGCAACGAGTCGCTGGCGGCGGCGACGGCCGAAGTGCGGCGCCTGGCCGCCATCGCGCGCGACCTGGCCGCCAGCGGCGAGTGAACGTGGCGCCGTGATGACTTCACGCATACTATCGACCCGACGCGCCTTGCTGAGCGCCGGCGCGTCGCTTGCCTTGTTGGCGGCCGGCTGCGTGCCGCTGGCGCCGGCGCCCGCCACCCAGCTCGACCGTGCCCGCTTTGCCGACATCGACCGCGCGATCGGCGCGGTGCTTGCCACACGCGGCATGCCCGGCGCGGTATTTCACCTCGAACGCAACGGCGAACAGTACCAGCGCGCCTACGGCCGCCTCAGCTATGACGACGGCGCCGCCGCCGTCGCGCCCGCGACCGTGTTCGACGCCGCCTCGCTGACCAAGGTGCTGGCGACGGCGCCGTCGGTGCTGCTGCTGGCCGAAGCCGGCAAGCTCGACCTCGAAGCGCCGATCGTGCGCTACTTTCCCGAATGCGGCGGCGACGGCAAGGACGGCATCACCGTGCGGCACCTGCTGACCCACAGCTCCGGCTTGCCGGCCGGGCTGCCGGCGCTGCCGGCCTGGGAAGGCGATGCCGCCGCCCACGCGCTGGCATGCGGGCGGCCGGTAACCGACGCGCCCGGCGCCGCGTTTCGCTATTCGGACATCAACTACATCTTGCTCGGCCAGCTGGTGCAGCGTGTGTCCGGCATGCCGCTCGACCAATTTGCGCAGCGCCATATCTTTACACCGCTGCGCATGCGCCACACCGGCTACCTGCCGCTGGCGCGGATCGACGCCGCGGCCATCGCGCCGACCCAGCGCGGCGCCGCCGGCGTGTTGCAAGGCGTGGTGCACGACCCGACCGCGCGGCGCATGCGCGGCGTGGCCGGCTCGGCCGGCGTGTTCACCAGCGCCGGCGACGTCGCCCGCTTTGCGCGCATGCTGCTCGCCGGCGGCGAACTCGACGGCACGCGTATCCTCGGCGCCGACAGCGTGCGCCTGATGACGACGGTGCAGTCGCCGCCGGCGCTGCCGCAGTTGCGCGCCATGGGCATGGACATCGATTCGCCGTTCGCACGCCCGCGCGGGGAACTGTTCCGGATCGGCAGTTACGGTCACACGGGCTTTACCGGCTGCGTCCTGTGGATCGATCCGCATTCCGGCACCTTCTTCGTGTTGCTGTCGAACCGCGTTTATCCCGACGACAAGAGCAACATCTTGCCGCTGTACGGCCGCCTCGGCACGCTGGCGGCGCAGGCCGCGCTGGGCGTCGATGTTGCCGCGCCGCAGCGCGAGGCGCCGTAGAGGCGCCTAAGAAAACGGTACTTGCCGTTACAGTAACAAGCGCCTTAAACTGAGCTGTCCGACGGGCCGTTATCGGCCAATAGCGGACTTATGTACCCTTCTTCCAAGGAACAGCATGATTCACCGTGAACGTCTGACTGCAACAATCGATGGCGACTTTGTCGTGTTCCTAATCGGCATGCGGCTTAATCAGCCTTGGAAGGTGCACAAATGGTGGCCAGTCGCCGCCGCAATGCCACGCATGATCAGCGAACTGCGTCGCCAGCCAGAACTGGGCTTCCTTCATGCGGAGATGTGGTTTTCCAGAACGATTATTCTGGTACAGTATTGGCGTTCGATGGACCAGCTGATGGCCTACGCCACCAGCAAACAGGCAGCTCATCTACCGGCATGGAAGGCGTTCAATCACTCGGTTGGCACCGATGGCTCAGTCGGCATCTGGCACGAAACTTTCGCCATAGCGGCCGGGGCCTACGAAAGCGTATATGTCAACATGCCTTCCTTTGGCCTAGGCCGCGCCAGCAGTTTGGAAGCGGCGATTGGGCGCAAGCATTCGGCTGCAGACCGGCTCAGGCGTAGCGATCATTCTGACTAGCGTAGCGACCGTCCGCTTTGGGTCGATTTCGGCCGGTCGTGACCGTTTGCGATTTTTCTAGCTTGGCAAGATGCTATGCTGAGCCCGACGGCCGAGTTCGGCCAAAAGCGGTCATCCATTAACTCAGGTGTATCCAGTGTCCAACCCAACAACCTACATCCACCTTGTGCCCGAATCGGATCGTCCTACGATAGCGGTAGGGCCGTCGCGGTTCGTTGTGGTGATCGAGGCCGAAGTCTCTCACGAGTGGCAAAAACTTGTTAGCGAATGGATTGTTTGTAAGCGCTAATTTCGCTGCACCTTGCCAGCGCCTACGCCTGCTATCACGTGGTGACGGTGGCGTAGTTAAACGGCAGCAGATCGCGGATATCGTCGCCGTCGGCGCGGCTCGGCAATT
>NZ_JAFCWM010000048.1:0-20399 GCF_049897565.1 Massilia sp. TWR1-2-2
AGCCCAACGACCCGGACGAAAGTTCGCCCGGGTCGTTAAAGCAGTAGCGCAGCGCTATCCCGAAAAACGATTGACGAAAAAGACGACTGAGGAAAAAAAAGCTTAACTTAGCGGCATTAAGGTCTGACCCCGATGGTGGCGATGGCGCGTTCAGGCGCGCAGGAAATGGAACAGGTTGCGCAGCATGCCGGCCGTGGCGCCCCAGATGAAGTGGCGCTCGTACGGCATCGCGTAAAAGCTGCGCCGCCCGGCCGGCAAGTCGACCGACAGGCGCTGGTGGTGCGCGCCGTTCATCAGGTGCGCCAGCGGCACTTCGAAAATCTCGGCCACTTCCTGCGGATCGGGCACCAGCTCGAACGGCGGCGTCAACAGCGCCACCACCGGCGTGACGCGGTAGCCGGTGCCGGTCAGGTACAGCGGCAACTGGCCGATGATCTCGACGTGCGCAGCGTCGAGGCCGATTTCTTCCTGCGCCTCGCGCAAGGCGGTCGCCACCGGCGAGGCGTCGCAGGTCTCGGCGCGTCCGCCCGGGAAGCTGATCTGGCCGGCATGGCTGGACAGGTGATCGGTGCGCTGGGTCAGCAGCATGGTCAGCCCGCCGGGACGCGCCACCAGGGGAATGAGCACCGCCGCCGCAATCATCACCTCGCGCTGCACCAACGACTCGTCGAGCGCTTCCGGGTGCCAGTCGGGCGGCGCGGCAAAGTGGCTGCGCAGCCAGTCGGCCGTCAGGCGGCTGGCGTCGACCGGCGCTTCGCCGCCGACGGAGTCTATCGGTAACTGCTCGGGATCGAAAGGGAGCTTGGCCAAACGCGTTTCCTCCAGCAAAAAACAAAAAAGGCACCCAGTGGATGCCTTTTTCCAGGCATCAAGGATGCCTTCGTTCGCAACGCAGTCGCTATTATTACTTGGCAGCGGCCGGAGTTGCAACGCGACGTTGTGGCAGCTTTTCCTTGATACGCGCGGATTTACCCGAACGCTCACGCAGATAGTAGAGCTTGGCGCGGCGGACATCACCACGACGCTTGACTTCGATCGATGCGATCAGCGGGGAATACAGCTGGAACGTACGCTCGACGCCTTCGCCGGACGAGATCTTGCGAACGATGAAGTTCGAGTTCAGGCCACGGTTACGACGGGAGATCACAACGCCTTCGTATGCCTGGGCGCGCTTGCGGGTGCCTTCGACGACGTTGACATTGACGATGACGGTATCGCCTGGTGCGAAGTCAGGAATAGTCTTGCCCAGACGGGCAATTTCTTCTTGCTCAAGAATTTGAATCAGGTTCATTTTTATGACTCCATTTACCATCGTGCTGGCGCTGCATTCGCCCAGTAGAGGATGGGGTTAAAACGGACGGGCAACATGCCCGCCAGGTACAACAACAGGTTTTTATAAACCTGCCAAAAATTTTTCATCCAGCTTGGTCAGCACGCCCGCTTCGCGCGCCTTGACCAGCAGGTCGGGCCGCTTGCGCGCCGTCGCTTCGAGCATCCGCTGGCGCCGCCACTTGACGATCTCGGCGTGGTTGCCTCCCATCAGTACCGGCGGCACGCTCACCCCTTCGTACGTCTCGGGCCGCGTGTAATGGGGCGAATCGAGCAGGCCGTTGACGAAACTGTCTTCGATTGCCGAAGCATCGTCGCCCAGCACGCCCGGCAACTGCCGCACCACCGCATCCATCAGCGCCATCGCCGGCAACTCGCCGCCCGACAGCACGAAGTCGCCCAGGCTGATTTCTTCATCGACCACCCGGTCCAGCAAACGCTGGTCGACCGCTTCGTAGCGTCCGCACAGCAGTACCAGGCCCGGCTCGTCTTTCAACTGCATCACGCGTTGGTGAGTCAGCGCGCGCCCCTGGGGCGACATGAAGACCACCCGCGGCGGCGCCAATCCGAGCTCGACCTGGCGCTGTTTGGCAGCCCCGATCGCCGCTTCGAGCGGCTTGGCCATCATCACCATGCCGGGTCCGCCGCCATACGGGCGGTCGTCGACGGTGCGGTGATTGTCGGTGGTGAAATCGCGCGGATTCCACAACGACAGGCCCCAACGCTGCTGCTCGTGGGCGCGGCGGGTTACCCCAGACTGCGTCAACGCGGCAAACATTTCGGGAAACAAGCTCACGACGTCAAATTGCATCGCGTTTTCGCTTCGTGGACGACGCCTTAATAATCCAGGCCCCAGTCCACAGTAATTTTTTTGGCTGCAAGGTCGATCGTCTTGACGTATTGGTCAACGTAGGGAATCAGCCGTTCCTCAGCTTTCGCTTCGGTAGTGGCATCAGCCACCGGCGTGATCCGGAAGATCGACTGCACACCGTTGTCCATCATGTCGGTGACTTGCCCAAGGGCTTCACCTTGCAGATTGACGACGTCCAATCCGATCAGGTCGGACCAGTAAAACTCGTCGGCCGGCAATGATGGGAATTCGCTGCGGGGAATCGTCACTGCGGCGCCTTTCAGCGCCTCTGCGGCATCCCGCCCCACTACATCAACCAGCTGGGCCACGACGTCGCCGCCGTGTAATTTTGCCGTGCGCACCTTGACAGCATGCAGCACCGGCTTGTCAAGCCACCAGGTCTTCGCGCTTTGCAGCGCATCGGCGTCGGCTGAAAACGGGGTGACCCGTATCGAACCGGTGATACCGAAGGCGCCGGACACATACCCGACTTGCGTCAGGTCGTCCGGGGGAGTTGCCGCAAGATCGGTCAAACCTGGCCCAGCGAAATTACGCTGCTACTGCTGGCTGCGAAGCGACCAGGCGTGCAACGGTTGGCGACAATTGTGCGCCAACGCCTTGCCAGTAAGCCAGACGGTCTGCGGTAATGCGCAGGCCGACTTCGCCACCAGCTGCCATCGGGTTGTAAAAACCGATGCGCTCGATGAAGCGGCCGTCGCGGCGATTGCGCGAGTCCGTTGCAACGATGTTGAAGAACGGGCGCTTCTTGGCGCCTCCACGAGCTAAACGAATAACGACCATAATTAAATCCAAAAAGTTATGCTGGGCGGAAAAAGCCGACAATTATAGCGCGCAATGCCGCGCAGCAGCAAGCAGTAATGATCACAGGGCGCGCAATTCGGGCCGAAGTCGAGCATTATCGCCGATTTCGGCCCCCGGCGGCAAAGCGAATTTAAGGGAAAACTGCTGTGAGCCGGCCGGTTTTGACCGATACTGCGTGCTTTCCTTCTTAAAGGTTGCCCGCTTTCATGTCATCCGCCCGCCCTCGCCACAAGAACAAGACCTTCGCCACCCTGCTCGCGCTGCTGCTCGGCGGCACCGGCGCCCATCGTTTCTTCCTGCGCGGCATGGGTGACAAGTGGGGCCTGCTGCACCTGGCAAGCGTGCCGGCCACGGCGCTGGTGATGGCGCTGGCGCCAACTGCGGATATCTTTTTCCAGGTGTTGCCACTGACGGTGTCGTACCTGGCCGGTTTCCTCGAAGCGCTGGTCATCGGGCTGATGCCGGATGAAAAATTTGACGCCAGCTTCAACGCCGGCTCGGGCGGCCGTACCGATTCGCGCTGGCCGCTGGCGATTCTTCTGGTGGTCACGATGCTGGTGGGCACCACCACGCTGATCGCCACGATCTCGCGCCTGTTCGACCTGATCTACACCGGCGGCGCCTACGGCTAAGTGCGTGGGCGCTTGGCCGTGACAACATCGCGCCGGCTGCAACCCTAGTGGGCCGCGCGCCTGCCCTTCAAGTCTTCGCGCAGGTCGCGTGGCGACGCCGCCGCCGAGCCCGCCCGCAGGCTGGACGGCTGCGCCGCGGTGGCGCCCGGCGTCAGCACCAGGTTGTCGTCCCAGCTGGCGCCCACACGCATCAGGATTGGCGCCGGCAACGCGTCCACCGCGGCCAGGTCGATCCACGGCGCGATGCGCTGCAGCACCAGCTTGAGGCGCGGCTTGATGGCGGCCTCGCCAATCCGGCCGCGCTGGCCCCAGCCGACCAGCACTTGTCCAGCCGTCATGCCATCGGTGAACGGCGTGGTGAAGGCGATGTCGTAGCGCACGCCGTGCCGGTAGCTCATCATGAATTCCTCGAACAGCATCGACAGGTCTTCGCGCGAATTGCTGTCCTGGAAGATCGAGTAGGCGTAGTCGTCCGAGGCGCGATCGGCGGCGAAGAAACGGCCGACGTCGGCCGGACCATACGATTTCTGCTCCGCCGTTGCGGTGACGCCCTGGTACATGACCTGGCCAAGCCCCTTCATTTCCGCCGACATCAGCGGATATTGCGCGGCCAGCACGTCCGACACCAGCGTGCGCGCCCCCACCCTGCCCGCCACGTTGGCCCAGATCGACTGCGCCGGGTTGAGGTTGCGCTCGCCCGGCGCGAAGAAGTCGCTGGCGTGGCCCAGCTCGTGATACAGCAGGCGCCCTATCTCGAGCACCAGTTCTTCGTTGGTGCGGGTGACGCGCGCCGTTGCCGGGAAGCTGCGGCGCGCGTAGGCATTGTTGCGCACCTGGCGGCCAAAGCTGGTGAAATTGAGCTCATCGTCGAAGGTGCTGCGGTAGTCCGGCACCTCGGTGACGACGTCGCGCTGCTCCGGCGTGAGCCACAGGTTGTTGGCGTCGAGGTAGATGGCGCCGCTGACCGACCAGTAAAAACTCGGCCGCACGTGCGAGCCGAGCACGATCGCGGTCACGCCGCCCAGCAGCCGGCGGAAGTCGCCGTGCGGATCCTGGGTCAGCAGGAACTGCTCGAAATTGGCGCCGAGGAAGTCGTGCGACGTCAGCACGCGCCCCATGATCTGCGCCACGCTGGGCACCGCGCCGGGACCGGCTTCGGTCTGCAGCAGCGGCAAGGTCGCGCTGCTGCACAGGTTGTTGCGCCCCGAGTCCTGGAAGTACAGCCCGTTGTTGTAGGCGCAGCCGGTCAGCGCGGCCGCGTACACGCCAACCGGGCGGTAAGGATGCACGCGCGCCGTTGCGTCGAACAGGTAGCCATCCGGCAGCGCAGGCTCGGGTTCGACGCCGACGAGGATGTCGTCGCTGTCCTGGCGGCCGCTGCTGGTCGTCATTACCGCGCGGAACTTCAGCACCGTATCGGCTGTCACTTTCGGCGACTTGAACGTCAACAGCCGGTTATTCGTCGTATTCATCGTCACGGTCGGGCCGGCCACCTGCGTCCAGGCGATGCTGCTCACCGTTTCACCGCCAACCAGTGTCGGCCAGGCACGCACCGAGGTATTGAAGTTCGGCCGTACGGCATGGTCGGAGCGCAGCGTGACGAAGCTGCCGGCCGGCGCCGCCGTCACCTGGACGTCGGCGGTGCCGCTGGCGGTGCGGCCGTCGCCGAGGGTGACGTCGGCGCGCAGCCGCACGGTGCCGCTGGTGGCCGGTTCGAAGGCAACGGTGGTGCTGCGCGCGGCCAGCAAGGTGACGGCCGGTCCGCTGACCACCGTCCAGGTCACATCGGCAACGATGCCGCTACAGGCGAGCGCGCTGGCGCCGGCCGTCTTGCCGGCCTGCACAGTCGCATCGGCAACGACATGCACGACACAGCCGGCCGGCGGCGGCGGAATCGGCGACGGATCGGGCACCGGAGTCGGGGTCGGCGTCGGCGTCGGAGTTGGGGTCGGCACGGGCGCCGGCACCGGCGCGGGTGCGCCACCGGATGAGCCACCGCCGCCGCAAGCGGCCAGCAGCGTACCCAACAACACCATCGACGACAAACGGTACGACAACACGGTAAATTTCAAGATAGATCCCTGTCCTGGTTTCGCAAGATCAGCCAGCCGTCAATTGCCGCGGCGCCAATGTTCCCAAGACAGGAAAGATACAGCAAATCCCGCGCGCTAATTAACCAGAAAGAATTGGAAACAAAAAATTTATTGGCAACTTTTGACTCAAAGCAGCGACGAGGCGGGCAGGACTGCGGGAACTTGCAAAAATGAAATAGACCAATCAACTACTTGACGTCGTCCCCGTGGCGCGAGGACGACGTTGTCTACAGCCCCGGTTACGCGATCAGAACTGGTCTTCCGCCAGCGCCAGCACGCCGGCGCTGCCGTCGACGATCGACGCGCGCAGGCCAGGCGCCTGCGACAGGATGTGGTCGGCGAAGAAGCGCGCGGTGGCGATCTTGGCCTTGTAGAACGACGCGTCGCCCTGGCCGGCATCGAGCTTCTGCTGCGCCACCAGCGCCGCGCGCGCCATCTGCCAGCCGCCCAGCACGATGCCGGCCAGCCGCAGGTACGGCACGCTGCCGGCGAACACGCCCTTGATGTCGGACTTCATGTTCATCACCATGTACTCGACCACGGCTTCGAGCGCCGCGCTGCCGCCGGTCAGGTGGCAGGCGATGGCGCCGAAGTCGGCGCCGCCGGCCGCGGCCAGCTGCGCCTCGGTGGCGCGTACCTGGGCGATGATGCCCTTGGCGACCGCGCCACCGTCACGCACCGTCTTGCGTCCGACCAGGTCATTGGCCTGGATCGCGGTGGTGCCTTCGTAGATGGTGAGGATCTTGGCATCGCGGTAGTGCTGCGCGGCGCCGGTTTCCTCGATGAAGCCCATGCCGCCGTGGACCTGCACGCCGTCGCGCGTGACGTCCTGCGACATCTCGGTCGACCAGCCCTTGATGATCGGCACAAGGTACTCGTACACCGCCTGGTTGGCCGTACGCGTATCGGCGTTCGGGTGGTGATGCGCCAGGTCGCTGATGCCGGCGCCAACGTAGGCCAGCGCGCGCGCCGCCTCCACCTGCGAGCGCATCGACATGAGCATGCGGCGCACGTCCGGGTGGTGGATGATCGACACCGGACCGGGCGAACCGGCCAGGTCGCGCGACTGCACGCGGTCCTTGGCGAAGGCGACCGCCTGCTGGTACGAGCGGTCGGCCAGGCCAATACCCTGCATGCCGACGCCGAAGCGGGCCGCGTTCATCATGATGAACATGTATTCGAGGCCGCGGTTCTCTTCGCCGACCAGCGTGCCGATCGCGCCGCCGTGGTCGCCGAACTGCAGCACCGCGGTCGGACTGGCCTTGATGCCCAGCTTGTGCTCGATCGAGACGCAGTGCGCGTCGTTGCGCTCGCCCAGCGAACCGTCGGCATTGACCAGATATTTCGGCACGATGAACAGCGAGATCCCCTTCACGCCCGGTGGCGCATCGGGCGTACGCGCCAGCACCAGGTGGACGATGTTCTCGGCCATGTCATGTTCGCCGTAGGTGATGAAGATCTTGGTGCCGAACACTTTGTAGGTGCCGTCGCCCTGCGGCACCGCGCGGGTGCGCACGGCGGCCAGGTCGGAGCCGGCCTGCGGCTCGGTCAGGTTCATGGTGCCGGTCCACTTGCCGCAGATGAGCGGCTCGAGGTAGGTCGACTTCTGTTCGTCGGTGCCGGCGGTGAGCAGCGCCTCGATCGCGCCGTCGGTGAGCAGCGCGACCAGTGCGAACGAGATCGACGACGCGTTGAGCATCTCGATGCAGGGCGTAGCGACCAGCTTGGGCAAGCCCTGTCCGCCGAATTCGGCCGGATGCTGCACTCCCTGCCAGCCGGCTTCGGCGAAGCCCTTGAAGGCTTCCTTGAAGCCTTTGGCGGTGGTGACCTGGCCGTCGTGCCAGAAGCTCGGCTCCTTGTCGCTGGCGTGGTTCAGCGGCGCGACCACGTTGCCGCAGAATTTCGCGTTCTCTTCGAGCACCGCAAGGGCCGTGTCGGCGGTGGCGTCTTCGCAACCGGGCAGCTGGTTGATGGCGGACAGTCCGGCCAGTTCGTTCATCACGAACAGCATGTCTTTCAGCGGTGCTTTGTAGCTCACGTGGATCTCCTAGTATTTATATTTCGCGTACCGTTAACCAAACCGGGGTCTGACCCCAAGGGGTCAGACCCCAGACGCGATGCGTTTGTGGTCATGCGACGAACTTCGATCAGCCCAGCTGCTTGACCAGGTCAGGCACCACTTCGAACAGGTCGCCGACGATGCCGTAATCGGCCACCGAGAAGATCGGCGCTTCCGGATCCTTGTTGATGGCGACGATGGTCTTCGAGTCCTTCATGCCGGCCAGGTGCTGGATCGCGCCGGAGATGCCGACGGCGATGTACAGCGCCGGCGCAACGATCTTGCCGGTCTGGCCAACCTGCCAGTCGTTCGGCACGAAGCCGGCGTCGACCGCGGCGCGCGAGGCGCCCATTGCCGCGCCCAGCTTGTCGGCCAGCGGCTCGAGAATCTTGAAGTTGTCGCCCGAGCCCATGCCGCGCCCGCCGGAGACGATGACCTTGGCGGCCGTCAGTTCCGGACGATCCGACTTGGCCAGCTCGCGGCCGACAAAGCTCGACTTGCCCGAATCGCCAACGGCGGCGACGTTCTCGATGGCAGCCGTGCCGCCGGTGGCCGGCGCCGAATCGAAGCCGGTGCCGCGCACGGTGATGACCTTGACCTTGTCGCCCGACTGCACCGTGGCGATCGCGTTGCCGGCGTAGATTGGGCGCTCGAAGGTATCGGGCGAATCGACCTTGGTGATTTCGGAGATCTGCGCGACGTCCAGCTTGGCGGCCACGCGCGGCAGGATGTTCTTGCCGTAGGCCGTTGCCGGCGCCAGGATGTGCGAGTAGGCGGCAGCTATGGCGAGCACCTGCTCGGCGACGTTTTCGGCCAGGCCGTCGGCGAAATGCGGCGCGTCGGCGACCAGCACTTTGGTGACGCCGGAAATGGCGGCGCCCTGCGCGGCGGCGGCGCCGCAGTTACTGCCAGCCACCAGCAGGTGCACTTCGCCGCCGCATTGTGCGGCCGCGGTGACGGTGTGGTGCGTGCTTCCCTTCAGGGATGCGTTGTCGTGTTCGGCGATGACTAATGCGACCATGATGATTCCTATTCTTTTAAAAGGGGCGGACCCGCTCAGATTACTTTGGCTTCGGTGCGCAGCTTGGCCACCAGGGTCGCCGCGTCAGGCACCTTGATGCCGGCCGAGCGCTTGGCCGGCTCGACGACCTTCAGCGTCTTCAGGCGCGGCGCCACGTCCACGCCCAGGTCTTCCGGCTTGATCACTTCGAGCGGCTTCTTCTTCGCTTTCATGATGTTCGGCAGCGTCACATAGCGCGGCTCGTTCAGGCGCAGGTCGGTGGTGATAATGGCCGGCAGCGTAAGCGCCAGCGTCTCGAGGCCGCCGTCGACTTCGCGCGTGACGGTGACCTTGTCGCCATCGACCACCACTTTCGAGGCGAACGTCGCCTGCGGCCAGCCGAGCAAGGCTGCCAGCATCTGGCCGGTCTGGTTCGAGTCGTCATCGATCGCCTGCTTGCCGAGGATGATCAGCTGCGGCTGTTCCTTGTCGGCGACCGCCTTGAGCAGCTTGGCCACGGCCAGCGGCTCGAGATCGGCGCCGGTCTCGACCAAAATCGCGCGGTCGGCGCCGATGGCCATACCGGTGCGCAGCGTTTCCTGCGCCTGGGTGACGCCGCACGACACGGCGATCACCTCGGTGACCTTGCCGGCTTCCTTCAGGCGCATCGCTTCTTCCAGCGCGATCTCGTCGAACGGATTCATCGACATTTTGACATTGGCGATATCGACGCCGCTGCCGTCGGACTTGACGCGGACCTTGACGTTGTAGTCGACCACACGTTTGACGGGAACCAGAACTTTCATGGGGTGCCTTTGCAAAGAATTGAAATTGGTGACTGACTAGTGGCCTAGATTATATGAGAAAAACAGCATGATGGCGAAATTAAAGCACGATCGTGCGATTTTTATTTGAAACTGCACGCAGCGCAACCGGGGTCTGACCCCATTGGGTCAGACCCCGGACCCGAGACCCGGTCTGCCTATATAGGAATTTACTTACTTGCGGCGCATCAAAAACGTGAACTCGAGGCCGTTTTGCGTGTGCGACAACAAGGCGTTGCCGGTTTGCTTGGCAAAGGCCTGGAAGTCGCGGACGGAGCCGGAATCGGTTGCGACAATGCGCAGCACCTGTCCGGTTTCCATCTCTGCAAGCGCTTTCTTGGCCTTCAGAATCGGCAACGGACAGTTCAGGCCGCGCGCATCGAGTTCTTTCTGGTATTCCATGATGTCGCTAACAATGGAGAGGTCGCTCATCGAATGGTTCACTGGGTTGGTTACGGTGTTCATGGGAGTCAATATACTCCAATTGGCGCATTATGACGCACCGCACCAAAATAAACTTCGGTCGTTGCAAAACCACAACGACCGTGTCCAGCTAGCAAACATTATGATGCGCGCTGTCCAACCCATGCCGCCACGCCTGCCAGTGCCGCCGGCAAGCCGGCAGGATCGGTGCCGCCGGCCTGCGCCATGTCGGGACGCCCGCCGCCCTTGCCGCCAACCTGCTGCGCGACAAAGTTCACCAGCTCGCCCGCCTTGACCTTCGACGTCGCGTCCGCCGTGACGCCGGCGATCAAGGTGACCTTGCCGTCGGCCACTGCCGCCAGCACGATGGCGGCCGTCTTCAGCTTGTCCTTCAGCTTGTCCATCGTCTCGCGCAAGGTGGCGACGTCGGCGCCTTCCAGCGTTGCCGCCAGCACCTTGATGCCGTTGACGTCGACCGCCTGGGTGGCCAGTTCATCGCCCTGCCCCGACGCCATCTTCGATTTGAGCTGCGCCAGTTCCTTCTCCAGCGACTTGACCTGGTCCTGCACCTGGGCGATGCGGGTGGTCAGTTCGTCCGGATTGGTCTTGAGCGCGCCTGCCGCTTCCTGCAGGCGGCGATTGAGCATTTGGACCAGGGTCAGCGCGCCTTCGCCGGTGACCGCTTCGAGGCGGCGGATGCCGGCGGCGACGCCGCCTTCGTTGATGATCTTGAAGAAGCCGATGTCGCCGGTGCGCTCGACGTGCACGCCGCCGCACAGCTCTTTCGACGAGCCGATGTCGAGCACCCGCACTTCGTCGCCGTATTTTTCACCGAACAGCGCCATCGCGCCGTGCTTGACGGCGTCGTCGAACGACATGTGCTGCGCCTTGGTGGCGTGGTTCTGCAAGATCTCGCGGTTGACGATCGTCTCGACCCTGGCGATCTGCTCGGCCGTCAGCGGCGCGTTGTGGCTGAAGTCGAAACGGGTCTTGTCCGGATCGACCAGCGAGCCTTTTTGCGCCACATGGCCGCCCAGTACCTCGCGCAGCGCCTTGTGCATCAGGTGGGTCGCCGAGTGATTGCGGATGGTGCGGCCGCGCTTGTCCTCGTCGACGATGGCGTCGACCTTGTCGCCCACTTTCAGTACGCCGACCACCAGTTCGCCGTGGTGGCCGAACACGTCGGCCTGCACCTTCAGCGTGTCTTCCACTTCGAAGGCGCCGGCGGCGCCCTTGAGGACGCCCTGATCGCCGACCTGGCCGCCCGACTCGGCGTAGAACGGCGTGGTGTCGAGCACCACGATGCCGGACTGGCCGGCCTTCAGTTCTTGCACCTGTGCGCCTTCGGCGTACAGCGCGATGACGGTGGCGTTGTGCACCAGGTTCTCGTAGCCGACGAACTCGGTCTTGGCGCCGGAGTACTCGACGCCGGCGGCCATCTTGAATTTACCGGCCGCGCGCGCGGTCTTCTTCTGCTGCTCCATCGCCGCGCTGAAGCCTGCTTCATCGAGCGTGATGCCGCGTTCGCGGCAGATGTCGGCGGTCAGGTCGAGCGGGAAGCCGTAGGTGTCGTACAGCGTGAAGGCGGTGGCGCCGTCGAGGTTCTTGCTGTCCTTGGCCAGCTGCGCCTCGAGGATCTTCATGCCGTTTTCCAGCGTCTCGCCGAAGCGCTCTTCTTCCTGCTTGAGGACCTGGGCGACACGGTCTTTGGCGTCGGCCAGTTCCGGGTAGGCGACGCCCATCTCGGCGTTCAGGTCGGCCACCAGCTTGTAGAAGAATGGCTTGCTCTGACCGAGCTTGTGGCCGTGGCGCAGCGCGCGGCGAATGATGCGGCGCAGGACGTAGCCGTGGCCTTCCGGGCCCGGGATGATGCCGTCGACGATCAGGAACGAGGCGGCGCGGATGTGGTCCGCGATGACGCGCAGCGATTTGCTCTCGAGGTCAGTGGCGCCGGTCTCGCGCGCGGCTGCCTTGATCAGATTCTGGAACAGGTCGATCTCGTAGTTGCTGTGCACGTGCTGCAGCACCGCGGCCAGGCGCTCCATGCCCATGCCGGTGTCGACGCACGGCTTTGGCAGCTTGTTCATGTTGCCCGCTTCGTCGCGGTTGAACTGCATGAACACCAGGTTCCAGATTTCGATGAAGCGGTCGCCGTCTTCGTCGGGCGAGCCTGGCGGGCCGCCCGGAATGTCGGCGCCGTGGTCATAGAAGATCTCGGTGCACGGGCCGCACGGGCCGGTATCGGCCATCTGCCAGAAGTTATCGGACGCGTAGCGCAAGCCCTTGTTGTCGCCGATGCGGATGATGCGCTCTGTCGGCACGCCGATTTCATTGGCCCAGATGTCGTACGCCTCGTCGTCCTCGAAGTAGACGGTGACGGTCAGCTTGTCGGCCGGCAGGCCGTAGACCTTGGTCAGCAGCTCCCACGCGTAGTTGATGGCGTCGCGCTTGAAGTAGTCGCCGAAGCTGAAATTGCCAAGCATTTCGAAGAAGGTATGGTGGCGCGCGGTGTAGCCGACGTTTTCCAGGTCGTTATGCTTGCCGCCGGCGCGCACGCAGCGCTGCACCGAGGTGGCGCGCGAGTAGGGCCGGCTGTCGGTGCCGATGAAGACGTCCTTGAATTGCACCATGCCGCTATTGGTCAGCAGCATGGTCGGATCGTTGCCCGGCACAAGCGGGCTCGACCGGACAATCGTGTGTCCCTTCGATTCGAAGAATTTGAGGAATTTGTCGCGAATTTCAGATGATTTCATGGATTGTATGGGCGTCGAGAAGCAGCATGCTAGAAAAAACAATTATAGCTCACCGCCTACCTACTTTAGTCGCTCGGCAAAATCCGGGCCAATCAGGTCGATGCGGTCGGTGCAGAAGCCGTCCACGCCCCAGAGCAGCAGCTCGCGGGCGCGAATTCGGTTGTTGACGGTGTAGCAAAAAAGGCCAAAGCCGGCCAGCCTGATCTCGCGCGCCAGGCTGGCCGTCAGGTGCTTGTGGTTGGTGTGGATCGCCACCGCGCCCAGCGCGCGCGCGCGTGGCTCCCAGTTGCGCGGCACCGCGTCGAACAGAACGGCGCGCGCGAGGTCCGGCGCAGCCTCCTGGGCGGCGGCCAGCGCGGCCTCGCTGAACGACGACAGCAGCGGCACGAGCGCCACTTCGCCGGCGGCGATTTCGGCTGCAAACATGACGCGCGTCGCCGACGCCACCGCGGCGCCGGTTTCGGCCTCGAATCCCGGCGCCGGCTTGATTTCGATATTCATCCAGATGCCGTTGGCTTTGCAGAACGCGACGAAGTCGGCGAACAGCGGCACCGGCTCGCCGGCGAACTTCTTGCCGAACCAGCCGCCGGCGTCCATGGCCGCCAGTTCCGCCGCGTCGTAGTCGAACACATTACCTGAGCCGGCTACCGTACGGCCGAGATAAGGGTCGTGCAGCACCACCGGAACGCCGTCGCGCGCCAGCATGACGTCGAATTCGACGGCGCGATACCCGTGCGCCAGGCCGCACCTGAGCGCCGCGATGGTGTTTTCGGGAGCGAGCTTGCCGCCGCCGCGGTGCGCCAGCACCTTTTTATATGGCCACATGATCAGGACGATACCACCGCTTGCGGACCGCCGGTATGGAAGCTGCGCCGGTACTGCGCCGGCGACTGCCCTGCCAGCCGCTTGAACCGCCTGCTGAAAGTGGCGACGTCGAGGTAGCCCACCTGCTCGGTCACCTGCGCCACGCTACGCTGGCCGGTTTCGAGCCGGGCCTGCTCGCTGGCAAAGCGACTGCGCCGCTGATCCAGTTCGGCATCGAATACTATCGCGCTCCACCGTTCGGCAACGGCAGCCCGGATTCGGCGTGAGCTGCCCCCAGATAACTGATATGCCTATCGCTATGGGAGCATCGCAGGCGGCGACGCCAGCCAGCCGAACGCGACCATATTGAGCGCCACGGTGCCATAAAACGGCAGGCGGAACGACTGCTTGGCCGACTTGTGGCGCAGCCATTGCTGGGCCAGCACGGCGCCAGGCCAGCCGCACGCCAGGCCCATCATCAGCAATGTACTCTCCGGCGTGCGGCGGCGCCCGGTGCGGGCGGCCGCCTTATCGAGCGCGTAAGCGCAAAAGCAGGCCGCGCTGGCAACCAGATACAGCGCGCCGATCCACAATGGCATGCTCCAGGCGAACGTGGCGTACGCGTACATCGCGGCAAACAGGAGAATCGGGGCATAGCGCATAGGGGGGGCAAATAATGAGGAGCGGAAAACTAGCTTACTTGCTGACATTGCGGCTGTCTACCGGGTTGCTTGTTCGCTGCGTGCAGTGGCGAACAGATCATCGTTGGCATGACCGCTAATATTGCTGGATCGGCATCGAGCCTGCATTCGCGCAGGCAGGTGCTTCGTTTCCAACCAACGTGGAGGTCGATATGAGTTTCGATTTAGGTAATCTGTTACAGCAATATGCCAGCCAGAACCCGGCCAATCCGCAGCAGGCCGAGAATGACTTCGACCAGGTCGCACAAGCCGCACCGCGCGGCGATCTGGCGCGAGGCGTATCCGAAGCATTCCGCTCCGACCAGACACCGCCGTTTCCGCAGATGCTGGGCCAGATGTTCGGCCAGAGCAATTCCGGCCAACAGGCTGGCATGCTGAACCAGTTGCTCGGCGGCCTAGGCCCCGGCGTGCTGGCGTCGCTCGCCGGCGGTGCGCTCGGCAATCTGGGCAATCTGTTCGGCGGCGGCAATAACAACAATGCCCAAGCGCCACAGATTTCGCCAGAACAAGCTTCGCGGATGACGCCGGAGCAAGTGCAGCAGATTGCCGAAAAAGCCGAACAGGACAATCCCGGCATCATGGATCGCATGGGCGAGTTTTATGCCGAGCATCCACAGTTGGTCAAGGGTCTGGGCGGCGCCGCGCTGGCGCTGGTGCTCGGTCGCATGGCCCAAGGCATTCAGCGCCGCTAATTTACCACCACCACAATTACCACCACCACAACATCACTTAAGGACACATCATGGGCATTCTGAGCAATATCTTCCGCAAGATCTTCCCGTCGTCGCATCCCGCCGCGACCCAGGCAACGACGCCGACAGCCGGCACCGCCGCCGCGCCTGCGCAGCCGACCACGACAGCTGCACCTGCGGCGGCGCCGATGGCGGAGGTCGATGTCGAAGCGATCCTCAACGGAATGGCGGGCGCCGCCGGGCAGGCGCTGAACTGGCGCACGTCGATCGTCGATTTGCTCAAGCTGTTGAGTCTCGACAGCAGCCTGCAGTCGCGCAAGGAACTTGCAGCCGAACTGCACTACACCGGCGACACCAACGACTCGGCGTCGATGAACATCTGGCTGCATCGCCAGGTGATGAACAAGCTGGCGGCCAATGGCGGCAAGGTGCCGGCCGACCTGAAGGACTAAGCGCGCAGCGTTCAAGTTACACGTGAAAACGTCGGGGTCAGACCTAGGTCTGACCCCGAATTTCATTCCACGGACAGTTCCAGAACCGGGGCCCGCCGAATTAAAAACGGGTCTGACCCCGTTTTGAGGAAACACGTTGGCTCGGCTGCGCCGTAGTGGCGATAAGAAATTCGAACTTTAGGGATTTGGTAGGTATCTAATTTGTTTCGAGCAAGCATCAGGTGAAATGTATGCATCCGAAAAATGCTTCCATATCAGTGCCGCCATTGCAGTTGTGGGGCGGCCTCGAGTGCACCGTCAATCGGGTGCGCGACCAGTATTTCGATCAACTCGACCGCAATGGGCACCGCCACCGCGATGACGACATCGACCGCTTCGCTTCACTTGGCATCCACGCCATCCGCTATCCCGTTCTGTGGGAAACCACCGCTCCCGACGGCATCGCCAATGCCGACTGGAAGTGGACCGACCGCCGCCTGGTGGCGCTGCAGCAGGCCGGCATCACGCCGATCGCCGGACTCGTGCATCACGGCAGCGGCCCGCCACATACCAGCCTGACCGATCCGGCATTTGCCACCGGCCTGGCCGAGTTTGCCGGCGCGGTGGCGGCCCGCTATCCGTGGCTGAGCTACTACACGCCGGTCAACGAGCCGCTCACCACCGCGCGCTTCAGCGGCCTGTACGGCCTGTGGTATCCGCATGGCAGCGACGACAACACCTTCATCCAGGCGCTGCTGATCCAGTGCCGCGCCGTCGTGTTGTCGATGCAGGCAATCCGCGCGATCAACCCTGACGCCAAGCTGGTGCAAACCGATGACTTCGGCAAGACGTACAGCACGCCCGAGATGGCCCTGTTCGCCACCTTCTACAACGAGCGTCGATGGCTGGGGTGGGACCTGCTGTGCGGCATGGTCGGAACGGAGCACCCGCTGTGGCCCTACCTGACCGCGACCGGCATCGACCACGCCGAGCTGCTCTGGTTCCGCGACAATCCGTGCCCACCCGACATTATCGGCGTCAACTATTACGTCACCAGCGAGCGCTGGCTCGATCACCGCCACGACCGCTATCCGCCCCACTTCGCCGGCGTCTCGGACTTCACCCGATTCGCCGACATCGAGACCTCGCGCGCGCTGGCAGCGCCGACACCAGGCATCGCGCCGCTGCTCGACGAAATCTGGGACCGCTACCACTTGCCGATGGCCATTACCGAAGCCCACATCGACGCCGCCCGCGAAGACCAGCTGCGCTGGCTGCTCGAAATCTGGCAAGGCGCGCTGCAGGCGCGGAAAAATGGCGCCGACGTGCGCGCCGTCACCGTCTGGGCGTTGCTCGGCTCGTTTGACTGGAACAGCCTGGTGACCCAGTCGAACGATTATTACGAGGCCGGCCCGCTCGACGTGCGCTTTGCCGAGCCGCGCCCGACCGCGCTGGCGGGCATGATGCAGGAACTGTCGGCCGGCCAAGCGCCGTCGCATCCGGTGCTCAACGGTCCCGGTTGGTGGCGCCGCGCCGGCCGCTTCCTGTGCCCGCCGGTTGCCACGCCGGACGCGCCGACGTCGATTCCCGCCAGCCTGCATCGGGTCGTGATCGCCAACGCGGCGCCGATCCTGATCGCCGGCGCCACCGGCACGCTCGGCCGCGCCTTCGCGCGCATCTGCCAGCAGCGCAACCTGGCGTATCGCCTGCTGAGCCGCGGCGAGATGGACATCGCCGATCCGGCCAGCGTCGAGCAGGCGATGACCCGGCTGCGGCCATGGGCGGTGGTCAACGCCAGCGGCTATGTGCGGGTCGACGACGCCGAGCACGACGTCGAGCGCTGCTTTCGCGAAAACGCGACCGGGCCGGCGGTGCTGGCGGCCGCGTGCGCGCGCCACGGCGTGCACCTGACCACATTTTCGAGCGACCTGGTGTTCAGTGGCCGCCAGGCCAACCCGTATGTCGAGACCGATCCCGTGGCGCCGATCAACACCTACGGCCGCAGCAAGGCCGAGGGCGAAAGCGCCGTGCTCGACTGCAATCCCGATGCACTGGTGGTGCGCACCAGCTCCTTCTTCGGCCCGTGGGACGAATTCAATTTCGTCGCGCAGGCGCTGAGCGCGCTCGAGAGCGGCGCACCGTTCGCGGCGGCCAGCGACATCACCGTGTCGCCGACGTATGTGCCGGACCTGGTGAATGTCTGCCTGGACTTGATGATCGACGGCGAACGCGGCGTGTGGCACCTGACCAACGGGCATGCCCTGACATGGGCGGAGCTGGCCGGCAAGGCGGCGCAGCACGCCGGGGTCGATTGCAGCCTGCTCGGTGCGCAGCCGGCCGCCGCATGCAATTACGTTGCAGCGCGGCCGCCTTACACCGCCCTGCACACCAATCGTGCGGTGCTGCTGCCGACGCTGGACAACGCGCTGGCGCGGTATCTGCAAACACGCGAGGCGCACACGACCAAGGTCGCGGTGACGATCTAGACAGCGGAGCACGCCGGCATCAGCCACCGATACCTGCCTACGTCAAGCGTATTCGCCAACGGCAGCGTCGGTGCGGTTTCTGCCCAGCGCGGTTGCGTCGCTTCCACGCCGCCGCGTCCACCACCACAGCCGCGTTATAAAATGCAAACACCGTAACCCACCCACAGGCCGCCCGTGCAAGAAGATCACTCCTTCCCCTTTCTTCGGGAAATCCTCTTGTTTCTCACCCTCGCCGGCATCCTGATCCCCCTGCTGCAGCGCCTGCGCATCAACCAGGTGCTCGGCTTCCTGGCGGTCGGCGCCCTGCTCGGTCCGTTCGGACTGGGCCTGATGGCCGAGCGCTCGCCCTGGCTGGCCTACCTCACCTTTCCGCGCGTCGAAGGCGTCAACGTGCTCGCCGAACTGGGCGTGCTGTTCCTGATGTTCATGATCGGCCTGGAACTGTCGGCGGCGCGCCTGTGGTCGCTGCGGCGCTGGGTGTTCGGCGCCGGCACCGCGCAGGTGTGCGTGTGCGCGGCGCTGATCGCCGGCGCCCTGCTGCTGCTCGGCCAGCGCACCGAAACGGCCATCATCGTCGGCCTGGTGCTGTCGCTGTCGTCCACTGCGGTGGTGATGCAGCTGATGTCCGAGCAGCACACCACCACCACTCGCCTGGGCCAGGCCGTCTTCTCGATCCTGATGCTGCAAGACCTCGCCGTGGTGCCGCTGCTGATCCTGATCGGCGTGATGACCAAAGGCACCAGCGGCGGCGTCGCCTCGCTGGTGCTGATCACGCTGGCCAAGGCCAGCGGCGCCATCGCGCTGATCTACCTGGTCGGCGGGCGTGTGATCCGCCCGCTGTTTCGCACCTTCGCCCGGCGCCACCAGCCGGACGTGTTCATGGCGCTGATCCTGCTGTCGACGCTCGGCATCGCCGGCCTGTCCGCCGCCGCCGGGCTGTCGATGGCGCTCGGCGCGCTGATCGCCGGCCTGTTGCTGGCCGAAACCGAATTCAAGCACGAAGTCGAGCTGATGATCGAGCCTTTCCGCGGCCTGCTGATGGGACTGTTTTTCATGACCGTCGGCATGGGCATGGACGCGCGCCAGGTGATCGACGCACCGCTGTGGCTGGCCGGCGCCGTGCTCGGCCTGGTCGCCATCAAGGCATCGGTCGTGGCGGCGCTGTTTCGCTCCGGTGGCCTGAACTGGGGGCGCGCGATCGAAGGCGGCCTGCTGCTCGGCCAGGGCGGCGAGTTCGCCTTCATCGTCATCGGCTACGCCATGGCCGGCGGGCTGGTCGACGCCGCGCTCGGCCAGCGCGTCATGCTCGCCGTCGGCCTGTCGCTGTTCGTCACGCCGATGCTCGCCAAGCTCGGCCGCGCCATCGGCGACCGCTGGGAGCTGCGCCAGCATGCGCTGGCAGCCGACCACGACAGCAGCGAACTGGCGTCCGCGCGCGGGCACATCATCATCGCCGGTTACGGTCGCGTCGGGCAAATGCTCGGCAAGCTGCTGGCCGAGCAGAAGATTCCGTTCGTCGCCTTCGAAAACGACGCGCGCATCGCCTCCGAGCTGCACCGGCAAGGGCTGCCCGTGTTCTTCGGCAACGCCTCGCGCGCCGAGCTGCTGCGCCGCGTGCATGCGCAGGAGGCGCCGGCCATCGTGCTGACGATGGACCATCCGCAATCGGCACTGCAGGCGGTGCGCGGGATTCGGCGCGAGTTTCCCGACGTGCCGCTGTTCGCCCGCGCCCGCGACGAGCAGCAGGCGCGCCTGCTGAAACTGGCCGGCGCCACCGTGGTCGTGCCGGAAACGCTGGAGGCGAGCCTGCAGCTGTCGGCCTTCGTGCTCGAGTCGATGGGACTCGAGGAGCTCGAGGTGGACAGCATCATCGACGATGAGCGCGCCTTGTTCCTGAAGGCGCTGTCGCAGGTCAAGTCGGGCGTCAACGGCGCCCTGTTGTAGCTATTCCCGCCCTGCTTTAGCTATTCCTTCGGCAGGTCCGGCGGGACGGACACCTGCGCGTCGCCGCCGTCGCCGTGCTGCCGGTTCCCCTTGCCTTCGACCGACTCCTCGATCAGCCGCGATCACTCGTCCGGCACGCCCTGTTGCCCGCCGCTGTTCGGTTTTTTCACATCGCTCTGGTCGTGCGGCGTGCTGATCATCGTCTTCTGCTGGGAAATGGGTTGGCGTTGCCGACTCTACGCGCAACTGCCGCGTCGCGATGCACTGTTGAACGCAACCATGACCGCGCCAGAACCGGGGTCAGTGCCGACATTCGGACACGAACTCGACAGCTGCACAACAACTGAAAACCAGCAGAGATTGAGCCCGGACGTCGGGACTGTCCCCGTTTGTGTACACGACAGCAGAGCTTGTGTCCGAATGTCGGCACTGGCCCCCCTAGCCTGAATGTTTCACAAACTGCCACAGCGGCCTCCGGGTTGCCGACACTGGACTTGTTTGGCTGTAATCGGAATGTCGCGGGCGATGTCGCCCCTACCCAATTGAACGGGACATC
>NZ_JAFCWM010000049.1:0-19052 GCF_049897565.1 Massilia sp. TWR1-2-2
GAAATCGCCCTGAAAAGCGGCTAGAACTTGGTTCTCAGGAGGCATGCGGGTTTGGATCGATAAATTTCGACTGATCATCGATAAAACCCGAAGGTATTCATGCCTTTTTCAACGCCCTGGTAGCAGCCTGCTCCCTGCTAATCTTGGCCTATGGGAACAAAAGAGAAAACCGGGCTGATCCTGACCGGGGGTGGCGCGCGCGCCGCCTACCAGGTCGGCGTGCTGCAGGCGATTTCGCAAATTCTGTGGGAACAGGGCTGGCCGCCGGCGAGAAATCCGTTTGACATCATCTGCGGCACCTCCGCCGGCGCAATCAACGCCACCGCGCTGGCCTGCCGCGCCGACAATTTCGGCGAGGGCGTGCAAAAGCTGCTCGACGTCTGGGAGCACTTCTCGGCCGACCAGGTCTACCGCGCCGACTCGATCGGCGTGCTGCGTTCCGGCGCGCGCTGGCTGTCGCTGCTGTCGTTCGGCTGGCTGCTGCGCAAGTGGCGCGCCGCGCCGCCAAGTTCGCTGCTCGACAATACGCCGCTGGCCGGCCTGCTGCACCGCATGCTCGACCTGCCGCGCCTCGACGCCGCGCTCGCCGATGGCCTGCTGCACGCGCTGGCCGTCACCGCCTCGTCGTACACGGTCGGCCACCACATCACCTTCTACCAGAGCGCCGCCCACGTCGAGCCGTGGGTGCGCATGCACCGCATCGCGCTGCAGGACCAGATCGGCGTCGAGCACTTGCTGGCGTCGTCGGCGATCCCGTTCATCTTCCCGGCCGTGCCGCTGTACCTGTCCGGCCGCCTCGAATACTGCGGCGACGGCTCGATGCGCCAGCTCGCGCCCATTTCGCCGGCGATCCACCTGGGCGCCACCAAGGTGCTGGTGGTCGGCGCCGGCCGCATGAACGAGCCGCTGCGCCACGCGCCGCAGTCGGCCCGCTATCCGAGCCTGGCGCAGATTGGCGGCCACGCGCTGTCGTCGATCTTCCTCGACAGCCTGGCCGTCGACGTCGAGCGCCTGAACCGCATCAACGCCACCTTGTCGACGATGCCCGAAGAGCACCACGAAAAGACGCGCCTAAAACCGGTCGAGCTGCTGGTGATCGCGCCGTCTGAACGGATCGACGACATCGCCGCGCGCCACGTCGCCAGCTTGCCGCGGCCGGTGCGGGCGATGCTGTCGGGGATCGGCGCGACCGAGGCGCGCGGCTCGGCGCTGGCGTCCTACCTGCTGTTCGAATCGAGCTTTACGTGCGAGCTGATTCGCCTCGGTGCGCGCGACACCCATGCCCGCCAGGCCGACGTGCTGGCATTTTTCGGAGACTGATGTGAACCTGGCCGCCCTGCGACTATTTTGCCTGCTGCTGGGCTGCGTGCTGTGCTGCGTTTTCTGCGCCGCGGTCGCCGCGCCGGCGCGCAGCCTGCGCTTCGAGCAGCTCAACGTCGAGCATGGCCTGGCGCAGGAATCGATCCTGTCGATCGTGCAGGACGGCGACGGCTTCATGTGGCTCGGCAGCCAGGGCGGCCTGTCGCGCTTCGACGGCTACCGCGTCACCACCTACCGCAACGAAGTAGGCAATCCGCGCAGCCTGGCCAACAACTGGGTGCGCGTGCTGCACCTGGACCGCGCCGGCCGGCTGTGGATCGGCACCGACGGCGGCCTCGATCGCTTCGATCCGATCAGCCAGACGTTTATCCACTTCCGCGCCAACGACGCGGGCAAGCGTGGCAACGGCAACAGGCATATCCAGACGATGACCGACGACGGCAAGGACGGCTTGTGGATCGCCACCGGCGACGGCCTGCAGCACTTCGACATGAAGACCGGCGCCTTTAAGGTGTGGCACCACGATGCGGCGATCGGGTCCAGCCTGGCCGACGACCAGGTCACCGCGCTGGCGCTCGACGCGGCAGGGCGGCTGTGGGTCGGCACCGCCAAGGGCCTCGACAGCATGGCGCGCGGCGCCAGCACGTTCGAGCACCACGCGCTGCCCCGCGGCGACGCCAAGCTTAATAACGTGCGCTCCCTGATGGTCGACGTCAACCAGGTGCTGTGGATCGGCAGCCTGGCCGGACTCGAACACTGGAAGTTGTCGGCCGGTCCGGCCGGGCGTCGCATGATGGGCAAGGCCGACGGCGTCGGGCACGGCGAAATCACGGTGCTGTTCCAGGATCCCGATGCGACCATCTGGGCCGGCAGCCGCGACGACGGGCTGTATCGCTGGCTGCCGCAAACGCAGCGCTTTGCGAACTTCCGCCACCAGGCCGGCGACAGCCACAGCCTCGGCGACAACTACGTCTCGTCGCTGTACCGCGACCGCGTCGGCACTTTCTGGGTCGGCACCTGGTACGCCGGCGCCAGCCGGGTTGACCTGGGCAGCGGCGGCTTCGCCCGCATCGTCAAGCTGGCCGGCGGCGTGCCTACGCTGTCGGACAACAAGGTGCGCTCGATCGTCGACGACGGCGCCGGCAAGCTGTGGCTGGCCACCAACGACGGCCTCAATCATCTCGATCCGGCCACCGGCCACTCGGCGGTCTACCGCAACGTGCCGGGCAATCCTGGCAGCCTGGCCGATTCGGCCGTCACCGCGGTGGCGCGCGACCGCCGCGGCATGGTGTGGAGCGGCGGTCGCTCCGGCAGCCTGTCCGCCCTCGACCCGGCCAGCGGGCGCTTCACCCGCCTCTCGCTCGGCGATGTCAGCCCGGAAGGCGAGAACGTGCGCGGCATGCTGGCCGACAGCGCCGACATGCTGTGGATCGCCTCGCGCGGCGGCCTGCACCGGGTCGACCTGGTCAGCCGCGAGGTCAAGACGTTTCGCCATGTGCCGGGCGACAGCGGCAGCCTGGCCGACAACATCGTGCGCCCGATCCTGGAAGACCGCAGCGGCCAGCTTTGGGTCGGCACCTTCAATGGGCTCGACCTGCTCGACCGTGCCAGCGGCACGTTCCGCCATTTCCGCCACGACCCGGCCGACCCGGCCAGCCTCAGTCACGACGAAGTGCACTACCTGATGCAGGACCGCCGCGGCGACCTGTGGGTCGGCACCGCCGGAGGGCTCAACAAGATGGTCGTCGGTCCCGGCGGCAGCGTCAAGTTCAAGCGCTACACGTCGGCCGACGGCCTGGCCGACGACGCCTTGGCGGCGATGCTGGAAGACGACGACGGCAACATCTGGATCAGCTCGACCACCGGCCTGTCGCGCTTTACGCCGTCGACCGGCAAGTGGCGCACCTACAGCGCCGGCGACGGCACCATCGAAGGCGCCTACTTCGACGGCTCGGCGCTCAAAGGGCGCGACGGCACGCTCTACTTCGGCGGCTTCAACGGCATCACCGGCTTCAATCCGCGCGCCATCAGCGACAACCTGATCGCCCCGCGCGTGGTGATCACAGGCTTCCAGATATCTAACAAGCCGGTCGCCCAGATCCACCCCGGGCTGGTCAAGGGGCCGATCGAACACGCTGCCGGGATCACCCTCGGCGCCGACGACTCGGTCTTTTCGCTCGAGTTTTCGGCCTTGCATTATGCCGCGCCGCAGCGCAACCGCTTCTCTTACCAGCTGGTCGGCTTCGACGAGAACTGGGTCTTCACCGACGCCACCAAGCGCTTTGCGACGTACACCAATCTCGATCCCGGCGAGTACACCTTCCGCGTCAAGGCGGCCAACAAGGATGGCGTCTGGAGCGGCGCCGGCGCCACGCTGGCGATCACGATCTTGCCGCCGTTCTGGAAGACCTGGTGGTTCCGCACCCTGGTCGCGCTGATGGCGCTGGGCAGCGCGTACGGCGCCTTCCGCTTCCGCATGAGCGGACTGCGGCGCCAGAAAGAACTGCTCGAGCGCCAGGTGCGCGCGCGCACCGCCGAAATCGGCCAGCAGAATCACCTGCTCGAGCGCCAGAAGCTCGAGCTCGAACTGCGCCGCGGCGAGGCCGAATCGCAGCGCGCCGAGGCCGAGCAGCGCCGCTTCGACGCCGAGCGCCAGAAGGAGGAAGTCGAGCTGCAGAAGGAGAACGTCGAACTGGCGCACCGCAACATCTCGATCCTGTCGGAGATCGGCCGCGAGATGACCGCCACGCTCGACATGGAAACCATCATGGGGACGGTCTATCGCCACGTGCACCAGCTGATGGACGCGCGCAGTTTCGGCATCGGCATCTACCGCGAGGACCTTGACCTCATCGAGTTCCCGTTCGCCGTCGACCAGGGCGTGCGCACGATGTGCTACAGCCGCGCAGTGGACCAGCCGCACCAGCTGGCCGTATGGTGCCTGACGCACCGGCGCGAAGTGTTCATCAACGACTTCGAGGCCGAGTGCGACAACTACGTAGGCGCCGGCATGCCCGACCCGATGGGGTTGATGCGGCGCGTCGACGGCAGCGCCTTCTCGGTGACGGCGTCGGCGATGTACGTGCCGCTGATCGTCAAGGAGCGCGTGATGGGCGTGCTGTGCGTGCGAAGCGTCGAGAAGAACGCTTACCGCCGCGTGCACCTCGACATGCTGCAAACGCTCGCCGCCCACGCCGCGGTGGCGCTCGACAATGCGCGCGCCTACCGCCAGCTCGAAGAGATGGAAAAGCAGGTGCGCCTGAACACGGCCGAACTGGCGCTGGCCAACCGCGCCTTGCAGGACAACGACGAGCGCCTGCGCCTGGCCAAGCGGCGCGCCGAAGACGCCACGCGCCAGAAGTCCGAATTCCTCGCCAACATGAGCCACGAGATGCGCACCCCGCTGGCCGGCGTGATCGGCATGCTCGGCTTCGCGCTGCGCGACGGCCGCCTGCACGACGCCACCCGCGAACAGATCCTGCGCGGCCAGGCCAATGCGCAGTCGCTGCTGGGGATCATCAACGACCTGCTCGATTTTTCCAAGATCGAGGCCGGCAAGCTGACCATCGAGAACATCGACTTCGCGCTGGCCGGCGCGATCGAAAGCGTGGTCGGCCTGTTCGAAGAGCAGGCCGCCGCCCACAGCGTCGGCTTCGATCTCGACCTCGCCCAAGACCTGCCGCACTTCGTCGTGGGCGACCCGACCCGCGTGCGCCAGGTGCTGGTCAACCTGGTCGGCAACGCCTTCAAGTTCACCCAACGCGGCGCCGTGCGCCTGCAGGTCGAACGGATGGCAAAGGACCCCCGCCGCCCGCGCATCAACATGGTCCGCTTCTCGGTGCACGACACCGGCATCGGCATCGCCAGCGAAGCGCTCGGGCGACTTTTCCAGAAGTTCGAGCAGGCCGACAGCACCACCACGCGCCGCTACGGCGGCACCGGTCTCGGACTGGCGATCTGCCGCCAGCTCGTCGAGCTGATGGGCGGCACCATCAACGTCGTCAGCAAAGAGGGCGTCGGCAGCACCTTCTCGTTCGTCCTGCCGCTGGCCGACGGCGTGGCGCCGGTGGTGGTGACGCAGGCGCCGCTGGCGCCGCACAGCCACAGCCTGAAGGTGCTGTGCGCCGAGGACTTCCCGACCAACCAGATCATCATCCGCATGATGCTCGAGGAACTCGGCCACCAGGTCGACATCGCCGACAATGGCCGCCTGGCGGTCGCCGCCTGCGCGCGCACGCGCTATGACCTGATCCTGATGGACGGGCGCATGCCCGAACTCGACGGCGCCGGTGCCACCCGCATCATCCGCGCCGGCGGGCCGCCCGAGGCGCCGGTGCAGGACCGCGACATGATGATCATCGCTTTGACCGCCAACGCCAGCGAGGAAGACCGCGCGCGCTACCTGGCCTGCGGCATGGACGATTTCCTGACCAAGCCGATCGACGAGCCGACGCTGCACGCGCACCTTAGCCGCGCCATCGAACGCCAGCTGCGGCGCGGCATTGTGCTCGCACCGATGGCGCCGGTGGCGATGGTGCGCGCGCCAGGATCGGCCGAACTCGATGCGATGTTCGGCGTGCTGACCGGGCCGACGCCGCTGGCGGTAGCGGCGTCGCAGAACGCCGGGCGCCGCACCACCGACCTGAAAGCGAAGATGCGCGCGGCCTTCGCCGGCGACCTGCCGGGGCGGCGCGCCGACCTCGATGAGGCGATCGCGCAAGCGGACAACGACGCCGCGGCGCGCCTGCTGCACGGCATAAAAGGCAGCGCCGCCTACCTCGACGCCACCGAGCTGCACCTGTTGTGCGGCGAACTGGAAGTGGCGGCGGACCTGGGCGAATGGGACGTGGTCGGCGCCGGGCTGCCGCGCCTGCGCCGGCTGTTCGACGCGTTCGAAGGCGGCGCGACCTGAGGCGGGCAGTGGTTATAATGAATCGGCAGTGCCAGGCCGCATAAAAGGGAGAAGAGCGATGCAGGTTCTTGTGGTGGATGACGACGTCGTATCGCGCATGGTGATGATGCACCTGGTCGACAGCTGCGGCGCGTATGAGGTGGCCGAGGCGGAGGACGGCGAGGATGCCTGGAACCAGCTGCGCGCCGGACTGCGGCCGGGAATCTGCTTTTGCGACCTGCGCATGCCCAACCTGTCGGGCATGGAGCTGCTGGCGCGCGTCAAGGCCGATCCCGAACTCGAGGCGATGCGCTTCGTGCTGGCGTCGTCGGCCGGCGACCACGCAACGATGGCCGAGGCGAACGGCCTTGGCGCCGGCGGCTACATCATCAAGCCGTTCGAGCGCGACCAGGTACTGGCGCAGCTGGCCGGCCTGGCCCCGCATGCGGCCGGCCTGGTCGAGGAGGCCGAGGATCCGCGCGTCACGATGGAGCGGCTCGGCATCGACGGCGCGCGCCTGCTGGTGTACCTGGGCGGCTTCGACACCCAACTGGCCGAGGCCGGCCCAGCGCTGGCGGCGCTGCTGGCCGGCGATGGCCAGGGCGAGGCGCGCGCGCGCATCGAGCGGCTGCACGCCGGCTGCGTCACGCTCGGATTAGGCGGCGCCGCCGTGCGGCTCGACGCGCTGGGCTTGGGCTTGCTCGATGAGGCGCGGATCGACCGGGCGCTGACGGCGACGCGGGCAGCCGTGCGCAAGCAGGACGAACGTGTCCGCAAGATGGCGCCGCAGCGCGCTGACTGATCCGGCTAAAGCCAATGAAAGCCTTTTGAGATCAGTCCGGCCAGGCCGAGAGCGACCGCAATAATTGCGCCGAACAAGAGTCGAAAATCGGTCGTCCTGATGGCGGTGATGTCCGACTTGACGACGCGCAGATCATCCTTCAGCTCCTTGATGTCGCGCTGAATGAATTCGACTGCGGTTTCGAGTTTAGCCAAACGCGGTTCCATACCCCGATGGTCTACCGTTTCGACGACGCGGTCAATCGGCGCACGACGAGTGTCGCCCGGTTGGCGGTCGCGTTGTCTGTCAGCATTGCTCATCGTCACAATCGATCTCTTTGTTGAATCCATCTATTTTGCGGCAGCCGGCCTGACGCTGGTTTGACGTAACTGCGAGATTTGCGGCCGAAGTTGACGCCTTGTTCAGGTTGCAGCGCGGAACAGTTCTGCACATATATTGCTGAGCATGTAGGCTACGCCCAGAGCGTCAGCGGCCCCAGCGTGCGCTTCGCTCTGTTTGTAAAGGAGCCTCAATTTGAACATGCAAAAAATCATCGCCCCATTCACCGGCATCGATGCCGCCAACTGGCTGATGGCGTTGGCAGTTGCCACCGTCAGCTTCATCGCCATCCACGGCGCCGTGGCATTGTTCCGCCGCCACCTGAGCCAGCTCGGCGACGACACCAGGGCCGACCGTCCCGCCGCCGAACTGCTGAAGGCAACGCTCGCGCGCACCAGCAATATCGCCGTCCTGATCACTTCCTTGCTGATCGGCCTGACCGTGCTCGACCTCGCGCCGCCGTGGGACGAGCGGCTGCGCCACCTGTGGTTCATTGCGCTCGGCGCCCAGCTGGCGCTGTACCTCGACCGCGCCATCACCGTCGCCGCGCGCCGCTATTTCCGCCGTCATGCCGACGACCCCGAAGCGCCGGCGACGGTCGCCCACACGCTTGTCGTATGGGCGATCAAGACCGCGCTGTGGGTCATGTTCGGACTGGCGATGCTGTCCAATCTCGGCATCAACGTGTCGGCCTTCATGGCCAGCCTGGGGATCGGCGGCATTGCCGTGGCGCTGGCCGCGCAGAACATCCTCGGTGACTTGTTCGCTTCGCTGTCGATCGCGGTCGACAAGCCGTTCGAGGTGGGCGACTCGATCAGCGTGGCCGGCATGTCGGGCAAGGTCGAGCATGTCGGCTTGAAAACGACCCGCATCCGCGCCGACAGTGGCGAGCAGATCGTCATTGGCAATGCCGAGCTGCTGAAGAATACGGTGCGCAATTTCAAGCGTATGACGAACCGGCGCGTGCAGATTTCGCTGATGGCAAGTCCGGCCACACCCTCGGCGCTGGCGCGCCAGGTGCCGGACGTGCTGCGCGAGATTGTCGCCCGCCAGCCGGGCGTGCGCTGCGACCGCGTCCACCTGAAGAAAGTCACGCAGGATGCGCTCGAATTTGAACTGGTGTTCTTCGTGCTCGACGCGGCGTACGGCAAGTTCATGGATGCCCAGCAAGCGATTCTGCTTGAGGCGATGGCGGCGTTCGACGAGCTCGGCGTCTCTGGCGGCACGCCGGCGCAGCACCTGGTGCTGGCGCGGGAAGCAAGTAATGCCGGCGAGGCGCGCAAAGAGGCGACCGCCATGAGGCCGGCGTCGCTATCGCTGAGCAAGGCGCGCTGAACGGCCACCGATGACGCTATCTGGGGCTTGCCGGAACCACATTGGGCGCCGGTTGGGCGGCGGCAACCGGCGTGGTGATCCGATGGACCTGGCTAATCGCGACAACCGCTGCAAGCATGATGCCGGTCATGCTGATCACCGTCCCCAACATCCACGTTTTAATACTGGCATGCATCTCGTGCATGTCGGCGCGAAGTTCATGGAACTTCACTTCCAGCCGCAACGCGGTATTCTCGAGTTCGGCTCGGATAGCCGCGGAATCTGCGTTCATGGATACGCGCAATGCGTCGATATCGGCTTTGAGTTCGAACCGCAATGCAGCCATTTCTACGCGCAACAACTTGGCGTCGGCTTTGGCTTCATCCCGGAATCCGTCTATCTTGGCCCGCAATAACTCCACATCGCTTTTGCTTGCCAAGCGAACGCCTTCGATCTCGGCTCTGCTTTCCGCCCGAAAATCTGCCAGCTCGGCTCGCAATATTTCCACATCCGCTTTGGTTGCCAAAGTCGGCAGGATGGTATCGAAACGCGTCTCGAGGGCAGTCATGCGGTGCTCCATGCCTCCATCATAGGGCGGTTCGCCACCGCCAGCAATCGGCGTGCCGCTGGAATGTTTGAGGGGTCGCGCCGGTTCCATCTTGTTCTCCTTTCTCGCCACGGACGCTGCCCAAGCAACGCAGAGCACAGGTTAGCGACGAATTTCAAAAGCGGGATGCGCGTGCACAATGCTGGCGACCTTGCCACAGCGATCATTGATTGACTTTCCGCCAATTCAAGCTATCGTTGCATGAGTTCGCTTCCGGAAATGATTCCATGCTCGATAACAACGCGTTGGTGGCGGCCGCCACGCCGGTCTTTCTTGCCCTGATCGCCATCGAAGTGGGGGTGGCGAGGCGCCGCCGCGTGCGCGCCTATGCACTGGCCGACAGCCTGGCCAGCATCGGCTGCGGCGTGTGGACCGTCACAGTCGAGGTATTCACCAAAGCGGCGGCCGTGCTGCTGTTCGCCTTCATCGAACAACGCTACGCGCTGCTGCACTTCGACGCCGGCAACTGGCTGACGTGGGTGGTGTTTTTGGTGCTGCTCGACTTCTTGTATTACTGGGCGCACCGCTGGTCGCACGAGATCAATTTTTTATGGGGCGTGCACGCGCCGCACCACCAGAGCGAGGAATACAACCTCACCACGGCGCTGCGCCAGGGCGCCTTCCAGGACACCGTCCACATGCCGATTTTCCTGCCGCTGGCGCTGCTGGGCTGCCCGGTGGAAGTGTTCATCACCGTGCTTACGTTCAGCAAGTTCTACCAGTTCTGGATCCACACGCGCATGATCGACAAGGTGCCGCTGATCGAAGGCATCCTCAACACCCCCAGCGCGCATCGCGCCCATCATGCCGTCAACGATATTTATCTCGATCGCAACTATGGCGCGACCTTCATGGTCTGGGACCGGCTGTTCGGCACCTGGGTCGACGAAACCGAACCGTGCGTGTATGGCGTGCGCAAGCCGTTTCATAGCTGGAATCCCGTGTGGGCGCAATTTTCCTGGTTCGCCGATGTGTGGCGCGATGCGGGCCGCGCGCGCCGTCCGTTCGACCGGCTGGCGATCTGGTGGCGCCGCACCGGCTGGCGTCCCGCCGACGTCGCGCAGAGCGATCCGCAGGCGCCGTTCGTGCTTGCCGACGTCAAGCACTTTAGTGACACGCGCGGGGGTAACTGGGCCGCGGTGGCGGTCGCGCTGTTCGTGCTCGCCGCCATCCTCAACAACATCTTGCTGACGCAGGTGTCGACGCTGTCGCTGACGATGAAATTTTCCTTGGCCGCAGGGGTGACGCTGACCTTGGTCGCCATGGCCGTAGCGCTGCAGCCCCGCGTGAAGCAAGGCAAGCAGGCGCAACCCGTGCCGACCGCAATTACCACAAGCGGGCACGAAACGTAATGCTAAGCACGAATAGCTGGCGCACCGACTGCGCTTGGCGCACCCTTGACTGTGAACATGCGGGAAAATCGGAACGCGCATGGAAAAGCACAGCGTGGCCGCCAGGCGGATCTGCTTGTTTCGCCTTTACCGACCGCTCTCGTTGATCTATATTGATTCAGCTGCCAGCGGAAGGCGGGCATCATGCCATTCTTCATCACCAACCACGGGCGCCAGCGTCTGGAGCAGCGGGGCCTGACCGTCGCCAACGTCAACTGGTGCGTGGCGGGCGGAAATTACTTTGTCCAGGAAAATGGCACTCGACAATATTCGCGCACCTACGACAACGGCAACAGTTCGATGCATGTGATCGTTGACGGCAACCGGCTCGTTTCGGCCTGGATACGCGGCCGGCTCGATCCCGGCCACTAGCGGCGGCAAGCTCACTAAATTGAGAGGACAAGACGATGTCGATCGATTCATCCGAGAAAGAAAGCTATCGCGAGATCAGCCGGGCAAAGGTCGCCACGTCGAACCAGATCGACGACAACGTGATCGCCGACTATGACGCGATGGGAAATGTCGTGGGACTCGAATTTCTCGATCCTGCCGCCGCCATCGAGTGGGAGAAGTTCCTGGCCTTGGCAAACCTGAAGACTCCCGGCGCCTCGAAAGTGCCGAAGCCGCCGGCAACCGGCGTCGCCGCCTGATCGGCGCTTTACCGTCGGCGCAGCGCCGGTGCAATCGATATGGCCGCCAGCGCCAGCGCCAGCGGTACCGTCGAAATATAACCGGCGTAGTTAAAACCGAGCGCGCCGGCGATGCCGCCGACCAGGAATGACGCGATCAGCGTCAGATGGATCCGTAGCTTGTCCAGGTTCGCCTTGACCGCCACCCGTTTATCGCCAGGCCGAAAACGGTTCCAGTAAATCAGCTTGCCGATTTCGATACCCAGGTCCGTCGTCAATCCGGTCAGGTGCGTCGTGCGTATTTCCGCCCGCGATATTTTCGTAATCAAGGCGTTTTGCAGCCCCATCGTAAAGCACAGCGTAATTACCGCCAGCGAAACGTCGACCAATTCGTGCTTCTTGAGCGTGCCGCCGAATGCGCCGAACAGCAGAATCAGGCCGGCCTCGATCAATAGCGGTACGGCGTACAAATTGGGCATTCCAGCGCGGCGCAGATAATTCACCATCAAGGCCGTTGCAGCGGCGCCGCTGACAAACGCGATCCAGGAAGTGGCGGCGACGCCGGCCAGTGCGAAGTTGCGCAGCACGACCTGGTCGGCGAACGTCGACACCATGCCCGTCATGTGCGACGTGTATTGGCCGATGGCGAGAAAGCCGCCCGCATTGAGTGCGCCCGCCACCAGCGTCAAGATGACGCCGATGTGCAGATCGGCCTGGCCGGTGCGCGGCTTGGCGGTCAACGCTGACAAATACTGTATTGGCATGGCGCTGCCGCCTTTCGACCCGGGCCGATCGCATTGAACTATATCGTTGACCAGGCATGTGCGCCTGCTGGTCCCTCCGACTGGAATCGAACCAGTATCCCACGCTTAGGAGGCATGTGCACTATCCATTGTGCTACGGAGAGGACGCTCACCGCGCCGGTTGACCGGCGGGCATTCGCAGGACGAGCCTGCAATTCGGCGATCGCGACGGCGCGGGGCCGTCCGGTGTCGTGAATCGAGCGCAATTATAGCCGACCTTTCGGCATCATTTGCGACTTGGCGGCCAACAGTCGGTACAATGCACGCTTCTTTCATTTTTCCGGCCACGCTTTTCTCCCCGAAAAGCGCTCGTGCCGGGCACTCTGCACTCATATGGCTGTTATTTCTTTATCGTCGGCGCAACTTGCGTTCGGCCACGTCGCGTTGCTCGATCACGCGGAATTTTCCCTTGAACCCACTGAACGCGTCGGCCTGATCGGCCGCAACGGCACCGGCAAGTCGTCGCTGCTGAAGACCATTTCGGGCAAGTTCAAGCTCGACGATGGCCTGCTGGTCATGCAACAAGGCATCAAGATCGCCTATGTCGAGCAGGAGCCGACCTTCGATCCGTCGATGTCGGTGTTCGACGCGGTGGCCGCCGGCATGGGCGAGCAGGCGGCATTGCTGGCCGAGTACGAGGAACTGACCGGCCAGTTCGGCCAGGGCGACGACGACGCGCTGATGGACCGCATGCACGACCTGCAGGTCAAGCTCGACGCAACCGACGGCTGGAGCATGCAGAACAAGGTCGACACGACGCTCGACCGCCTGAACCTGGCCGGCGCGTCTTTGATGGGCACCTTGTCGGGCGGTATGCAAAAGCGCGTCGCGCTGGCCGTCGCGCTGGTGTCGGCGCCCGACGTGCTGCTGCTCGACGAGCCGACCAACCACCTCGACTTCAAGTCGATCATGTGGCTCGAAAGCCTGCTGCGCGACTTCAAGGGCTCGGTGCTGTTCATCACCCACGATCGCTCCTTTCTCGACAACGTCGCCACCCGCATCATCGAACTCGACCGGGGCAAGCTGCTGTCGTATCCGGGCAACTTCAGCGCCTACCAGACCCGCAAGGCCGAGCAGCTTGAAATCGAAGAGGTCGAAGCGGCCAAGTTCGACAAGTTCCTGGCGCAGGAAGAAGTGTGGATCCGCAAGGGCGTCAAGGCGCGCCGCGTGCGCGACGAAGGCCGCGTGCGCCGCCTCGAAGCGCTGCGCGTGCAGCGCGCCGCCCGCCGCGAGCAGCAGGGCCAGGTCAACCTGACCGTGACCTCGGGCGACCGATCCGGCAAGATCGTCGCCGACCTCGAGAACGTATCGAAGAGCTACGGCGACAAGGTGATCGTCAGCGATTTCACCGGCACCATCCTGCGCGGCGACAAGGTCGGCCTGATCGGCGCCAACGGCGCCGGCAAGACCACCTTGCTCAAGATGATCCTCGGCGAAGAGGCCGCCGACAGCGGCAAGATCAAGCTCGGCACCAAGCTGCAGGTGGCGTACTTCGACCAGATGCGCGCCCAGCTCAATGAAGAAGACAGCCTGATGGAAACCATCGCGCCAGGCAGCGACTGGGTCGAGATCAACGGCGCCAAGAAGCACGTGATGAGCTACCTGAACGACTTCCTGTTCGCGCCGGAACGGGCGCGCTCGCCCGTCAAGTCGCTGTCCGGCGGCGAACGCAACCGCCTGCTGCTGGCGCGCCTGTTCGCCAAGCCGGCCAACTGCCTGGTGCTCGACGAGCCGACCAACGACCTCGACATCGACACGCTCGAACTGCTCGAAGAATTGCTCGAAGACTATACCGGCACCGTGTTCCTGGTCAGCCACGACCGCACCTTCCTCGACAACGTCGTCACCCAGGTCATCGTCGCCGAAGGCGAGGGCATGTGGCGCGAATTCGTCGGCGGCTATACCGACTGGGAGCGCGTCAAGTCGCAGGCGCCTGCCACCCGGCCGGCTGTCGCCGCGGCCAAGGGCGCGGCGCCGGCCGCGCCGAAGGAAGCGGCCAAGAAGGTCAAGCTGAGCTACAAGGAGCAGCGCGAACTGGAAGAACTGCCGCTGCTCATTGCCAGCCTGGAAGACGAACAGTCGGCCATCACGCAGCAGCTCAACGCGCCCGACTTCTACAAGACCAATCCGGCCGACGCCAAGCGCATCAATGCGCGCTTTGCGGAAATCGATGACTTGCTGATGGTCGCTCTGGAAAAATGGGAATTGATCGAGGCCCGTTCGAAGGGCGAATAGAGTACTGAGTGCCGGGCGCATGCCTGGAAATGGAGAACCATGTCCGAGCATGACGCCCCTGGCCTTGCCGCATCGCGCGGCAGCGCCCCGATGTTAAGCCGCGCCGCCTGGGCGCGCATCCTGCCTTTTCTCACCTACATGCTGTTTATCGGTATCGCCGATGTGCTCGCCCGGCTCGGCTTCAGCGCGGCCGAGCTGCGCTGGCTGTACGCCGCCAAGGTCGGCGCCGTGGTGCTGGTGCTGGCCTATTTCTGGCGCGAATATTCCGAACTGGCCAGCTGGCGCTTGCCGGCGCGCGCCGCGCTGCTGGCCGTCGTCGTCGGCGTCATCGTCCTGGTGCTGTGGGTCAGCCTCGGCGCCGGCTGGATGACAATCGGCACGCCGGCCGGCTTCGACCCGACCACTGGCGGGCGCATCGATTGGCCGCTCGTTGCGGCGCGCATCGCCGGCGCCGCGCTGGTCGTTCCCGTCATGGAAGAATTGTTCTGGCGCTCCTTTCTGATGCGCTGGATCGACGCCTCCGACTTCCAATCTGTTGAGCCATCTCAAGTGAGCGCGAGAAGCGTCATTATCACGTCCGTGCTGTTCGGTTTCGAGCATAACCTGTGGCTGGCGGGGATCGTCGCCGGGCTTGCATATATTGCACTATTTATGCGGCATCGCACGATCTGCTCGCCCATCCTGGCCCATGCTGTGACCAACGGTTTGCTCGGGGTTTGGGTGGTGTACACGGGGAGCTGGTCCTATTGGTAGAGGTGCGGTGACCAGCAGTTTGTTCATGTTGACGATGACAGAAAATGCTGAGCCACCAACCAACCCAGACGAGTTTGCTCTCCCGGCGCCGCACCCGCGCCGGCCGCCTGTGCCTGATCGCTGCGCTCTACAGCGCCACCGCGGCCGGCGCGCCCGGTGACGCGCTGCACGTCTTCGGCGGCGTCGGCTACGGCCATGACGACAATCTGCTCCGCGTGCCCGACGGCGCGCCCGCGTTCGGCAACCAGCGCGGCGACTCGTGGTACCAGGCCGACGCCGGCTTGCTGTTCGATCACACCTACAGCCGCCAGCGCCTCAGCGCTCACGCCAAGCTGTCGAAGGTCAAGTTCCAGCATTTCGAACAGCTCGACTACGACGGCAAGGACCTGCAGGCGAAGTGGAACTGGCAGGTCGGCAACCACTGGGAAGGCACGCTGGGCACCTTCTGCCTCGGGCGCATCGGCCAGGCGCGCCAGTCCGATTTCCTGCTCGACGTCGTCGAGCTGCTGCGCGCCGGCCTGCCCGACCTGCTCCTGGTGATCGCCGGCGACGCCGCCTCGGCCGACGAAATGGCCTGGATGCGGCGCCAGGTCGCCGCGCGCGCGCTCGGCGAACACGTGCTGCTGACCGGCTGGCTGCCGCAACACGCCGCGCTCGGCTATGCGGTGCGCGCCGAAGTGGGCCTGTCGCCGATCCCGCGCGGCGCCCTGTTCGACGTCTCGTCGCCGACCAAGCTGGTCGAGTATCTGGCGCTCGGCATTGCGTGCGTCGCCAACGACATCCCCGACCAGCAGCTGGTGATCGAGCAGAGCGGGGCGGCACTGTCGGCGCCGATGCAGGCCGCGCCGTTCAGCGCGGCGGTGCGGGCGTTGCTCGACGACCCGGCGCTGCGCGCCCGCCTGGCTGCCCGCGGCCCGGCCTGGGTCGCCGCCAACCGCAGCTACGACATCCTCGGCCGCGCGGTGGCCGCCACCTACCGGCGCGTGCTGGCATGAAGCCGCGCGCGCCGCGTGTACTGATGATCGGCACCGCGCCGGACGGCCGCGGCGGCGTCGCCTCGGTCATCGAGGTGCTGCGCGCCGGCGGCCTGTTCGAACGCGAATCGGTGCGCTACCTGGCCTCGCACCGCGCCGGCTCGCGGCGCGCCAAGATGGCCGCCGCGCTGGCGGCGTTCTGGCATACCGCCCTGGCGTGCCTGCGCGCGCGGCCGGCGGTGGTGCACGCGCACTGCGCCTCGCGCGGCAGCTTTGCGCGCAAGTCGCTGCTGCTGCTGATTGCGCGCGCCGCCGGCTGCCGCACCATCTTCCATCTGCACGGCGCCGAGTTCGACCTGTTCGCCGGCGCCGAATCGGGCCCGGCGCTACGCTGGTGGATCCGCCGCACGCTCGAGCGCAGCTCGGTGGTCATCGCGCTGTCCGACAGCTGGGCCGCCTTGCTGCGCGGCTATGCGCCGGCCGCGCGCGTGGTGGTGGTGCCGAACTCGGTGCCGCTGCCGGCCACGTTTGGGCGCGCCGGCGAACAGGCCGGCGGCATCCTCTTCCTCGGGCGCGCCGATGCCGGCAAGGGCGTCTACGAATTGCTGGCGGCGGTGGCGGCGCTGGCGCCGGCTTTCCCGCAGCTGCACCTGGTGATCGGCGGCGTCGGCGAACTTGACGCGCTGCGCCGGCGCGCCATCGAACTTGGCATCGAAGCGCACGTGTCGCTGCCCGGCTGGCTCGACGCCGCCGCCAGGGCGCATGAACTGGCGTGCGCGCAGGTGTTCTGCCTGCCGTCGCACGCCGAAGGCCTGCCGATGGCGATGCTCGAAGCGATGGCGGCGGCCAAGGCGGTGGTGGCAACGACGGTCGGCGGCATTCCGGAGGCAATTACCGACCGCGCCAACGGCCTGCTGGTCGCGCCCGGCGATGTGCCGGCACTGACCGCGGCGCTGCAAGCGCTGCTGGCAGACGGCGCGCTGCGCCGGCAGTTGGGCGACAACGCGCGCGCCACCATCGCCCAGCGCTTCAGCACCGACGCGGCGATGGCGGCGTTGGCAGCGCTGTACCGCGAGCTGGATCGATGACGCCGGTCCGCGCGCTATGGATGGTCAACCGCCTGCGCTGCATGCAGCCGGCCGAATTAGGCTATCGCCTGCGCCAGGCCGGCGTCGCCATGCTGGAAAAACGCGGCCTGCTCGGCGCCGGGCGGGAAGACCTGGCGGCCTCGCCGGCCAGGCTGGCCGGGCGCGGCGCACCGCCGCTGGCGCCTGGCGAAGTGCAATCGATACTGCGCGCGGCCGACCGCGTCTGCGCCGGCGACGTCGTGCTGTTCGCCGGCCGTAGTTATAACGTCGGCGCCGCGCCCGAATGGAACCGCGACCCCGTCACCGGCGTGCTGGCGCCGGCCATCTTCAGCGGCGACATCGCCGTCGCCGACCGCGCGCTGGTGGGCGACATCAAGCACCTGTGGGAGCTGAACCGCCACCTGCACCTGGTGCGCCTGGCGCAGGCGGCGCTGCTGGCGGACGATCCGGTCTACCTGCGCACGCTGGCCGCGCAGCTGCGCGGCTGGCTCGACCAGTGTCCGCCGCTGGTCGGCCCCCACTGGACCAGTTCGCTCGAACTGGGCATCCGCCTGATCAACTGGAGCCTGGTGTGGCGCCTGGCGGGCGGCGACGCCAGCGCGCTGTTCGCCGGCGCCGAAGGCCAGCGCCTGCGCGCCGACTGGCTGCGCAGCATTCACGCCCATTGCGCCTGCATCGAGCGCCACCTGTCGCGCCATTCGTCGGCCAACAACCACCTGATCGGCGAACTGGCCGGCCTGCTGGTGGGCGCTGTCACCTGGCCATGCTGGCCGGCGGCGCAGCGCTGGCGCGAGGTGGCCATCGCCGAACTCGAAAGCGAGGCGCGGCGCCAGTTCTCACCCGACGGCGTCAACCGCGAGCAGGCGTTCGCCTACCACGTCTTCAGCGCCGAATTCCTGTTCGTCGCCGCGCTGTGCGGGCCGGCGTTCTCGGGCGCGTACTGGCAGGTGCTCGAACGCGCGCTGTGCTTTCTGCGCTCGGCGCGCGACGCCGGCGGCCACGTGCCGATGGTGGGCGACGCCGACGACGGCATTGTGTTTCGCCTCGGCGCCGACGGCGAGGACCGCGCCGCGCAGCTGCTGGCGCTGGGGGACCCGGCGTCCGACAGCGCCGGCGCCCGCTGGCTGCTGCACGCGTTCGGCGCCGCCAGGCCCGACTTCGGCGCGCGCAGGGCCTGGGCCTTCCCGGACGGCGGCTACCTGCTGTTCGGCAGCCGGTTCGGCCAGGCGCGCGAAATTCTCGGCATGCTCGATTGCGGCCCGCTCGGCTACCTCGGCATCGCCGCCCACGGCCACGCCGACGCGCTGGCGCTGACCTTGTCGGTCGGTGGCGAGCCGTGCCTGGTCGACCCCGGCACGTACTCGTACTGGCAGGAGCCGAAGTGGCGCGATTACTTCCGCGGCACCTCCGCCCACAACACGGTGCGCGTCGACGGCGTCGACCAGTCGGTCAGCGGCGGGCGCTTCATGTGGACGCGCAAGGCCGCCGCCCGCATCGACAAGATGCCGCAATCGCCCGGCCAGTTCGACTTTAGCGGCTCGCACGACGGCTACCGGCGCCTGCGCGACCCGGTGCGCCACGCCCGCCACGTGCAGTTCGACGCCGCCGGCGCGACCCTGCTGGTGCGCGACGAACTGGTGGCCAGGAAACCTCACCGCATCGAGCAATTCTGGCATTTCGCCCCCGGAATCGACGTCGCGCTGGTCGACGGCGGCGTGCGCGCGCGCGGCAAAACGTTCGAATTGCAGTTGCAAGCGAGCGGATCTGATCTGGTGCTGGAACTAGTCACGGGCTGCGACAATCCACCATTAGCAGGCTGTTGAAAAATCCCGCCGCCCTGTCAACGGGACGGCGGGGGTATACGTTGTGTAATGAGAACAACTTTCCCCTTCGAAACTATGCGCAAGACCGACGTCACCCAGCACGC
>NZ_JAFCWM010000050.1:0-18931 GCF_049897565.1 Massilia sp. TWR1-2-2
CGATGCACCAGCTGGCGGTGCAGCGCTGACCGATGGCGTGCGCAAGACCGCTGCCGACTTCAAGGGCGTGTTCCCGTACCTGAACACCCCGCTGCCGGGCAATAACTAAGTCGAGGAGACACATATGACCCTACTTACATCCCTCGGCCGCAAGCGGGCCGCAGCCATCGCAGTGACCGTGCTGGCAGCTGCCGGCCTGGCCGCCTGCGGTGGCGACGGCGACGACTACCGCGCACCGGACGCACCGGTGCCGGCGCCGACGCCGACACCGACGCCAACTCCGGTGCCGGCAATCGACGCCTTCTTCGCGGCCGTCAGCGCGCTGATCGGCACGTCATCTCCGGAAGACACCGAGCCTGGCGCTACTGTAGAATCGCTCGTCGCCACGTCACCGGAAGACACTGAGCCGCAGCCAGTCTCGTAATCGTCACTGCGGCAGATCCGGCTGGAACCCCGCTTTTGCGAGCGGGGTTCCAGCCTTTTTCATAAGGGCTTCATGAACGTCCTCCTTTTTTTCGCCATGACCGCATTGGTCTACGCGTTCGCCGGCGCCTGCGCCGCGGCCCCCTACATCCCCAGCGACGGCAGCAAAGTGGTCGAACGCCTGCCGTCGCGCGCCAGCCCGATCCAGCGCGAGCTGATGTCTCTGCGCGCCGAACTGACCCGCAATCCAAAGGACCTCGAGCGCGCCACCACGCTCGCCCGCCGCTATATCGAACAGGCGCGCATCGAAGGCGATCCACGCTACCTCGGTTACGCCGAGGCGGCGCTGGCGCCGTGGTGGCAGCAGAGGCAGGCGCCTGACCAGGTGCTCGTGCTGCGCGCCACGCTGCGCCAGAGCACCCACCAGTTTGCGCTGGCCCTGTCCGACCTCGACACCGCGCTGCAGCGCGACAGCGGCAACGCGCAAGCATGGCTCACGCGCGCCACCGTGCAAAGCGTTACCGGCGACTACGCCGGCGCCAAGGGCAGTTGCATGCGCCTGCATTCGCGCGCGCCGGCGCTGGTGGTGCAGACGTGCTTGTCGAGCGTTGGCAGTGTCAATGGCGAAGCGAGGGCGAGCAGCGCCGCGCTGAAAACGTCGTTGGCGCACCATCCCGATACCGACGCCGAAACGCGCGTCTGGGTACAAACGCTGCTGGCCGAAATGGACGCGCGCCTCGGCGACGCCGCCGCCGCCGACGCCCTGTTCCGCCAGGCGCTGGGCGCCGGCGAACCGGACAGCTACCTGCTGGCCGCCTACAGTGACTTTCTGCTTGACCGCGGTCGCGCGCCGGAAGTGGCCAGGCTGCTCAAGGACAAAGGCCGCATCGACGCGCTGTTGCTGCGCTACGCGATCGCGCTCAAGGCGATGGGCGCGGCCGACGCGCAGGCGCAGGCCGCCGCGCTGCGCAGCCGTTTCGACGCCGCCGTGCTGCGCGGCGACACCGTGCACCAGCGCGAGCAGGCGCGCTTCGAACTGGCGCTGCGCGGCGACGCGCAAAGCGCGGTGCGGCTGGCCAAGCTCAATTGGGCCGTGCAAAAAGAGCCGGCCGACCTGCGCATCCTGGTCGAGACGGCCGTCGCCAGCGGCGACCGCGCCGCGGCGCAGACGGCGCTGGACTGGATCGCCAAAACGAAACTGGAAGACCGGACCATTGCCGCGGCATTGGCCAAACTGAAAGCGAAAGCATGATGCGGCGCTGGTTGGCCGCCCTGCTGGCACTGGCGATGGCGCTGTGCGCCCTCCCTGCGCTGGCCCACAAACCGAGCGATAGCTACCTGGCGCTGAAGGTCACCGGCAAGCAAGTCGACGGCCAGTGGGACATCGCGCTGCGCGACCTCGACATGGCAATCGGGCTCGATACCGACGGCAACGGCGAGCTGACGTGGGACGAAGTACGCGCCAAGCACGCGGACATCGCCGCCTACGCGATGTCGCGCCTGGCCGTCGGCAGCGCCGGCAGCGCCTGCCCCATGACGGTAACGGCGCACCTGCTCGACGACCACAGCGACGGCGCCTACGCGGTGCTGCGCCTGCAGGCTGTCTGCGCCGCCGACGTGACGACGCTCGACGTCGACTACAAGCTACTGTTCGACATCGACCCGCAACACAAGGGACTGCTGCGCTTCGAGCACGGCGCGGTCACGTCGACGGCGATCTTCACCCCGGCCAACGCGCGCCAGTCGCTGCAGGTGGCCGACCCGTCGCGCTGGCGCCAGTTCGCCGACTACGTCAAGCACGGCGTGTGGCACATCTGGATCGGCTTCGACCACATCCTGTTCCTGCTGGCGCTGTTGCTGCCGGCGGTACTGGTACGCAAGGGCAGCACGTGGGACGGCGGCGCGGCGCTGCGGCCGGCGGCGATCGACGTGCTGAAGATCGTCACCGCCTTCACGCTGGCGCATTCGATCACGCTGACGCTGGCGGCGCTTGGCGTGCTGGCGATTCCATCGAGGGTGGTGGAGTCGGTGATCGCGGCGTCGGTGGCGCTGGCGGCGGCCAACAACATCTGGCCGCTGTTTCGCGGCCACCGCGCCGGCGCCGCGTTCGCGTTCGGCCTGCTGCACGGTTTCGGCTTTGCCAGCGTGCTGCTCGACCTGGGCCTTCCGTCTTCGTCGCTGCTGCTGTCGCTGGTGGGCTTTAACGTCGGCGTCGAAGTCGGACAGATCGCCATTGTCGCCGTGTTCCTGCCGCTCGCCTACCTGGCGCGCAATACCGCGTTCTACCGCAAGGCGGTGCTGGTGGGCGGCTCGGTGCTGATCCTGGCGATCGCCCTGGTGTGGCTGGCCGAACGGGTGCTCGACCTGAAGATCGTGTCGTGACAATCGGGCGCGTGCTGCTGGCGGCGTTTTTCCTCGTCGGCGGCGTGATGCACTTCGTGCTGCCGGACGCCTACGCCCGCGTGATGCCGCCCTGGCTTGGCTGGCACGCCGAAGTGGTCGCCATCAGCGGGGTGTGCGAGATCGCCGGCGGCGTCGGCGTGCTGGTGTCGCGCGTGCGGCGCCCCGCCGGCTGGGGGCTGATCGTGTTGTCGATCGCCGTGCTGCCGGCGAACGTGCAGATGCTGCTTAACGGCCTGGCGGACAGCCGGCCGGCGTGGCAGATCGCGTTGCTGGTTGTGCGGCTGCCGTTGCAGGCAGCGTTGATCTGGTGGATCTGGCGCGTGGCCGTCCGCAATGCTGGGGTCAGGTCTGACATTCCGACAAAATAATGGGGTCAGGTCTGACAATCGGACAAATTCGCGGGGTCAGCTCTTACCACTGCACATTTGTTGAGCTAAATAGCCGTGCTCAGGCGACGATTTCTGGCATTGCGGGAATCTTGTACATATCACGCGCTTCGAAATGTCCGAATGTCAGACCTGACCCCAGCAAAATGTCTGGATGTCGGACCTGACCCCAGCGTTGGATATTGCTGGCTGGCGCTATACTGGCGGGCGTCTAACCTGATCGGGAGCCCCACAGTGTCACTGGAAACCTTCTTCAAGCTCAAGGAGAGCGGCAGCGACGTGCGCACGGAACTGATGGCCGGCCTGACCACGTTCCTGACGATGGCGTACATCATCTTCGTCAACCCGACCATCCTCGGCGACGCCGGCATGCCGAAGGACGCGGTGTTCGTCGCCACCTGCCTGGCCGCCGCGATCGGCACCTTGATCATGGGCCTGTACGCCAATTACCCGATCGGCATGGCGCCCGGCATGGGCTTGAACGCCTATTTCGCCTACGCCGTGGTGCTGGGCATGGGCGTGCCGTGGCAGACGGCGCTCGGCGCGGTGTTCCTGTCGGGCTGCCTGTTCGTGCTGGTGAGCGTGCTGGGTTTGCGCGAGATGATCGTCAACGGCATTCCGCCGTCGTTGCGCACCGCCATCACGGTCGGCATCGGCATGTTGCTGGCGCTGATCGCGCTCAAAAGCGCCGGCCTCGTGGTGGCCAACCCGGCGACGATGGTCACCGCCGGCGACCTGCACAAGGCGCCGGCGCTGATGGCCATCTTCGGCTTTCTGCTGATCGTCACGCTGGACCGGCTGAAGGTCAAGGGCGCGATCCTGATCGGCATCATCGCCGTCACGGTGCTGAGCTTTTTCTTTGGCGGCAACAAGTTCAACGGCCTGGTGTCGGCGCCGCCGTCGATCGCGCCGACCTTGCTGCAGCTGGACGTGCCGGCCGCGCTGTCGATGGGCGTGCTGAACGTGGTGCTGGTGTTCTTCCTCGTCGAGCTGTTCGACGCCACCGGCACCTTAATGGGCGTGGCCAACCGCGCCGGCCTGCTGGTCGAGGGCAAGATGAAGCGGCTGAACAAGGCGCTGCTGTCGGACAGCGTGGCGATCGTCGCCGGCTCGGCGCTGGGCACCTCGAGCACCACCGCCTACATCGAAAGCGCGGCCGGGGTGCAGGCCGGCGGTCGCACCGGCCTGACCGCGGTGACGGTGGCGGTGCTGTTCCTGGCGTGCCTTTTCATAGCCCCGCTGGCCGGCGTGGTGCCGGCGTATGCCACCGCGCCGGCGCTGCTGTTCGTCGCCTGCCTGATGTTGCGCGAACTGGGCGAGATCGACTGGAGCGACACCACCGAAAGCGTGCCGGCGGCGATCACCGCGCTGGTGATCCCGTTCACCTACTCGATCGCCGAGGGCATCGCCTTCGGCTTCATCACCCACGCGGTGCTGAAACTGACGACCGGCCGCGCGCGCGAGGTCAAGCCGGTGGTGTGGATCATTGCCGCGGTGTTCGTGTTCCGCTTCGCCTACCTCTAGGGTTTGGCCGGCGCGCCGGCGATCACCACCAGGATACTGCACGGCGCACTTTCGAGCAGCAAGGCGTCGTCCGCCTCGCCCCACCAGCGCGCCAGCCGGCTGCGGTGGTGGTGGCCCACCACGATCAGGTCGCTGCCGAGCGCGCGCGCGCAGGTGGCGATATGACTGGCGGGGTCGCCGAACACCAGCTGGCCTTCGGCGTCGATGTGGCGCGACTTGAGCCAGTCGACGCCTTCCTGCAGCACCCGCATCGCGCCCTGGTGGTCGTCGAACAGCAGCGCCGCGCCGGGCGACTCGAGCGCCAGGTCGACACCGGTACTGCGCAAGATCGCCAGCAAGTGGGTGCGCGCCTTCATCGCCAGCGCCACATCGGCGCCTTCGGTGAGCGCATTGCGGCCCTCTTCGGTGCCGTCGTAACAAAGCAAGATGTTGCGATACATGATCGAATTTTCTTGACATGCTCATTATATTCGCCATGCCACAAAAAGACTGCCGACAACGCAAATCGTACGGGTCGTTGATCGTTCAGTCGAAGCGTTTGCCGTAGTGCTGCGCCAGCACCGCGCACACCATCAGCTGGATCTGGTGGAACACCATCAGCGGCACGATCAGCACGCCGAGCGACGAGGTGGCAAACAGCACTTTTGCCATCGGCACGCCGCTGGCCATGCTTTTCTTCGAACCGCAAAACACGATCGCGATCTGGTCTTCCCTGGAAAACCCGAGGCGCCGGCTGACCAGGATGGTGGCGCCCATTGCCAGCGCCAGCAGCACGCAGCTGAACAGCGCCAGGTTGACCAGCGTGCCCGGCGTCAGCTTCTGCCACAGGCCCTGCCCAACCGCCTCGGAAAACGCGCCATACACCACCAGCAGGATCGAGCTCTGGTCGACATACCTGAGCGTGTTCTTGTGGCGGTCGACCCACGGCCCGATCCAGCGCCGCGCGAACTGGCCGGCGACGAACGGCAGCAGCAGCAACTGCGCAAACGAGATGATCGCGTCGAGCGACGAGGCCTGGCCGGCGGCGCCGTGCATCAGCAGCGCGCCCACCAGCACCGGGGTCAGGAAGATGCCGATGAAGTTCGACGCCGACGCGGCGCACACGGCGGCGGCGACATTGCCGCGCGCCAGCGCGGTGAAGGCGATCGACGACTGCAAGGTCGACGGCAGCGCGCACAAGAACAGGATGCCGAGGTACAGTTCCGGCGTGAGCAAGCTCAGCGCCAAAGGCTTCAGCAGCAGGCCGAGCAGCGGGAACATGACGAAGGTGCACGCCAGCACCAGCAGGTGCAGGCGCCAGTGGGTGAAGCCGGCCTTGACGGCCGCACCGGAGAGCTTGGCGCCGTGCAGGAAAAACAGGGCGCCGATGGCCACCGTGGTGACATGGCCGAGCACGCGCGCGGTCTCGCCGGCGGCCGGCCAGAAGGTGGCGGCGACCATCGCGAGCATCAGCGCGCTAGTGAAAAAATCAGGAGTCAGGCGGCGCAGCAAGGCAAAGCGCGGAGGCGAGGAGACGGTCATGCGTGGAAATTTTCGAGAATTGGGACGGCGCCGGGCTGGGCCGTTCGACACCAGCTGTCGATTCTACCGGCAATGCCGTTCCCGCGGTGCAACAACCTGATTGCCGCGGCTTACGGCGTGCCGGTCGGCTTCAGGCAGCCACAGGCGGTGTCGGCATCGAGCTTGTCGTAAGGCACCGCGACCAGCGCCTTGACGGCCGCTTCCAGCTGCTCGCATACCTGGGCGAACACGGCGCGCACGTCGGCGTCACTGCCCTCAACCATGCCGGGCGAACACAAATCCCAGAACGCTTCGACCGGATTGCCAGGCCAGGCGGGATGGCGCTCGCCGACGACTTTGCTGCACACGCCTATCAGCACCTGCAGCGGCGGCGCGCTGGGGCCGACGAACCTGGTCCACGATTTGCTAGCCAGCCCATCGGTGGGATAGCCGCGCAAGCGCAGCTGTTCGAGCGCCAGCGGATTGACGCGGCCGGTCGGATGGCTGCCGGCGCTGTGCGCAATAAAACCATCGCCGCCGAGCCGCTTCAAGATAGCCTCGGCCATGATGCTGCGGGTTGAGTTTCCGGAAGACAGAAATAAAACGTTAATGCACTGCTCGTTCACGCTTGGTCCTGACGCTCTTGAATGACGCCCGGTGTCGCGGGACGGCGTGCCTGCTGAAGTTTGCAGGCAGCGCTTAGGATTGTACTGCCGAGCAGCCAGGCCGAGGAGTAGGATGTGTTTCCCTTGTCAAGTAGGATCGATCCTACTAGCCGGCCAGATAAGCAACGACAGTCATAGTTGGGCGGCCTGGTCGAGCGCCGTGCTGACCTCGGCGCGGTCGGCAGGCCGCACCACCCGCGCCAGTTCCTTGCCGTTCTTCAGGATCACCAGGGTGGGCCACAGCTTGACCTTGAACGAGCGTCCCAGCTTGCGTCCGCTGCCGTCCTCTACCTTGATGTGGCGCACCGCCGGCTGGTCGGCCAGCGCGGCGGCGATGAGCGGCGAGCCGGCCTTGCAGTAGCCGCACCAGTCGGTGCCGAATTCCAGCGCGACGGTGCCTGGCAAGGCGTCGATGGCGTCGCGCTCGGGCTGGATGGGGTCGTATGGTGTGCTCATGGCGGCTCCTCGAAAAATGGCTAAGTTACAAGCCTACCCGAAAACCCCATCGCGCGGCTTCCTGCTTCCTGGCGGCCGCTGCGCTGCACCTTGTAAGCCACGGCCAGTAAGCGCGAGCTGAGCTTGAGGTTGCTCTTTTCGGCCGCATCGAGCGACACCTCGAAGCGCACCCGCTCGTCGACGACGCGGAATTTGATGACGCTGTCATGGCGCAGGTTGCGCGCGGTTTCGGTCACCGTCAGCACCGGCGCCTGGCGCACCGCGGCCAGCGCTTTTTCGACCTCGCCGGCATCGCCATCGCCGATGAACAGCATATGCACCCTGCCGGGCGACTCGCCGGCGCGCACCTTGCGCACCGCCACGGCGCGGCCATGCATGCTGCGCCCGGCCGAGATCCTGGCCAGTTTCTCGGCGACCTCGTCGGCGAAGAGAACGGCGATCACGAGCGGCTCGCCGGCGGCCGGCGCCGCCGCTTGCGGATAGTCGACATAGCCGAGGAACTTGTACAGGAAGGCGGCCTTGACGTTGCGTTCGAGGTTCACCCGGCAGCGCCGGACTGCGCGCCAACGGCCGAGTAGCAGACGGACACCAGCAGCACACAGCTGAGCGCCATGGCCAGCAGCCCCGGCAGGCGCAGGGCGCGGCCGGCACGACCGCGCGACGGCGCCGCGCAGAACGCATTCCCGTGCAGCCCAAGGGGGAGCGAAATGTCATATCGTCAGAAACGCTGGGACAGTTTCAGCATGACGTTGCGCTCGAACACGCTGCGTCCCGGGGCGCCGCCAAATTCGGCGCCATGCGCAGCGTCTCGGGCAAGGTGCGCGCGCCGCTGCGGCGAATGTCGCTGGCGCTGATGGTGGTGATCGACGCGGCGGCGTGCGCCAGCTTTTCTTCCTGGCGCGACACCGAGGTAACGACGACGTTGCTCAGTTATTCGAGCGACAGGTCCGACAGCTCGCTCGAGTCCGGTGCGGCAAACGCTCCCGACACGGCCAGCGCGCAGGCGGACATCGCGACAAAATGTTTATTCGAGCGCATAGGATCATCCGCTTTTTTTCTGCTGCCAGCAGCGCGCCGACCACCGGCTTAGTTTGCAAACTGAAGCAGGGCGAAACTATATAACGGTGGTATTACATTCAGGCAAAAAAACTGTAATCGTGCTCGACTTTGCAAATACGTGTCTTGTAAGCCGCATACCAGTTGTCGCGTCCCAATTTCTGTGCTGCCAGATGGGCGCCATCGCGCTTCCAGGCGGCGATCGCTTCGAGGCTGTCCCAGTACGACACGGTGATGCCGACCTCTTCGCGCGCCGACTCGACGCCGAGAAAGCCCGGCTGCGCGGCGGCGCTGGCCACCATGGCGTCGCTCATGGCGGCGTAACCTTCTTCAACGTCGGTGCGCACGGACGTGAAGATCACTGCGTAGTACGGCGCCGACGGCGTGTTCGCAAGTGGCATGAGTCGCTCCAAGGAGATGGGAATGCCATTTTGCACGCTGGTGTCAGGTCTGACAATCGGACATTTGTAGTTCTTTAAAATTTACTTTACCGATTATATAAGCGCTGATATTATTTGCTTGCCTGCTCTCTCACCAACCGGAAATCACCATGTCGACCATGCATCTGCCGGCCGCCTCCTCCCCGTCCCGCCTCGCGCGCCTGCTGGAAATGCCGCCCGTGCGCCTGCTGCTCGGCATCATCGCGATCATGCTGCCGGTGGCGCTGACGATGGCGCTGACCCAGCAGTTGCTCGACAAGTCGCTGCGCCAGCTGTGGCCGCAACTGCTCGCCGCCGCCCTGTGCGTGGCGGCCTACGTCGTGTATGTGCACAAGGTGGAACGGCGCGCGGCGACCGAGTTGTCGCGCGTTGGCGCTGGCCGCGAACTGGGGTTCGGCGTGCTGCTGGGCTCAGCACTCTTTCTGCTGGCGGTCGGCGCCATTGGCGCCGCCGGCGCTTTCTACGTCACCGGGCACGCGCCCTGGACAGTCATGATCAAGCCATTCGCCGAGATGGTGCTGGTGGCATTTTTCGAGGAAATCCTGTTTCGTGCTCTTTTCTTCCGGATCATCGAGAACTGGCTGGGCAGCACGGTCGCGCTGGCGCTGTCGGGCCTGGTGTTCGCCCTGACCCACCTGCCAAATGACAACAGCACGCTGCTTACCTTCTTGATTACGGCGCTGGCCGGCGTCATGTTTTGCGCCGCCTACATGGTGACGCGCCGCCTGTGGCTGGCGATCGGCATCCACTTCATCTGGAACTTCATGGGGGAAGCCGTGTTTTCGCTGCCGGTATCGGGTCATCCGGCCAAAGGCATGCTGCAAGGCCAGCTGTCCGGCCCCGAATGGCTCAGCGGTGGAGCTTACGGCATCGAGGGATCGGCCATCACCCTGGCCGTGATCGGCGCTGCCGCGCTCTGGCTGCTGATCATTGCCGCTCGCGGCGGCCGGTTCATGGCGCCGGCATCGCGCCGCCGCGTGGCGCCATGAAACGCTCGCTGGGCACCCAGTTGCGCCACCTGATCGAACTGCTCGACGGAGCGGTCGGCGCCGCCTACGAGGAAGCGGGCCTCGCCTACCGGCCGCGCTATACGCCGGTGATGCGCGCGCTGATGCAAAACGAACCGGCCACCATCGGCCATATCGCCACGACGGCCGGGATCACCCAGCCGGCGGCGACGCAAACCATTGCGCTGATGGTCAAGGAAGGGCTGGTGACAACCGAAGCGGGAGTCCAGGATGGCAGGCAGAAGCTGATCCGCCTGAGCCCGCAGGGACGCGCGCTGCTGCCTAAGCTGCAGCAGTGCTGGCAGGCGACCGCTGCCGCCGCGGCCAGCCTGGAAGCCGAGTGCGCGCTGTCGGCGACGATCGAGGCGGCGATCGAGGCGCTCGCCGCCAGGCCGTATGGCGAGCGCATCCGCGCGGCGCGGGCTGCCATCGTCGCTTCAGGCAAGTCTTGAAGCCGCTGGCTTGCTAGCGCTGTTGGGCGTCAGTGAGGTACTCTTGCGCGCTAGTCATGCAATCAGAACGACGTAGCGCACTGCCAAGGAGAACCCAGTTGACCGTATCTTCCACACCGGGACCGAGCGTTTCGACGTTTGTGCCCGACTCGCCCGCTGCATGGCGACGATTGCTGATCGCCGTGGCAATCGCCACGATCGGCTGTGTCGGCACCTGGTCGATCGTCGTCATGCTGCCGAAGGTGCAGGCCGACTTCGGCGGCACGCGCGGCGCCGCATCGCTCGCCTACACTGCGGCGATGATCGGCTTTGGCGTCGGCGGCGTCTTGACGGGCCGCCTGACTGACCGCCTGGGCATCGTCCCGGCAATGGGGACCGGCATCCTGTCGCTGCTGCTCGGCTATCTTGGCGCCGGCATGTCGGCGGCGCTGTGGCAATTCGTGGCGGCGTACTTCTTCATCGGGCTGGGCGCATCGGCGACGTTTGCGCCGCTGATGGCCGAAGCGTCGCACTGGTTCGTGCGCCGGCGCGGCATCGCGGTGGGCATCGCCGGCAGCGGCTACTACCTTTCCGGCGCCCTCTGGCCGGCGCTGATCGAGCGCGGCATCGCCGACTACGGCTGGCGCATGACGCACATCGCCCTCGGCGTTTTTTGCGCGGCGGCGATGACGGTGCTCGTTCTCGTCTTCCGCTCGAGTGTCGGCAAGTCGCAGCCGCGCGCGCCGGGCGTGGCGAGCCGCCCCAGCGTCGATTTGCGTCTCAGCCCCAATGCACTGACGGCCATCCTGTCGGTCGCCAGCTTTGCCTGCTGCGTGGCGATGGCAATCCCGCACGTCCACATCGTCGCCTACTGCGGCGATCTCGGCTACGGCCTTGCGCGCGGAGTGGAAATGTTGTCGCTGATGCTGGCCCTGGGCGTGGTCAGCCGAATCGGCTCGGGCTATATCGCCGATCAGGTCGGCGGCCTCGCGACATTGCTGATCGGTTCGGTTGCACAGGCGGCCGCGCTTGGCATGTACCTGTTCTTCAACGGTCTCACGTCGCTATACGTGGTGTCCGCATTGTTCGGGCTTTTCCAGGGAGGAATCGTGTCGAGCTACGCCATTGTGGTTCGCGAGACGATGCCCGCCAGTGAAGCGGCAACGCGCGTCGGCACCGTGATCATGGTGTCGTTGCTCGGCATGTCGTTCGGCGGCTGGATTGGCGGTGTCATCTTCGACAAAACCGGATCGTATCAGGTGGCGTTTCTTAACGGGCTGGCATGGAATGCGCTCAATATCGTCATCGTGCTGCTGTTGCTGTTGCGCGCACGCCGTGCGAGGGTACCTCACCGCGCCGGCGTGCCTGGTTGATGATCCGTTGCCGTCAGCGGCCCGGCTTCAGTAATATTTTTGTCCAGCCCTCGTCGCGGGCATCGAAATGCTGGTAGCCGTCGGGCGCCTCGGCCAGCGGCAGCTCGTGCGAGACGATCATGGCGGGGTTCGCTTTGCCCTCATGGATTAACCTGGCGAGCATCCGGTTGTACGCCTTCACGTTGGCCTGCCCAGTGCCCATGGATAGGTCCTTCGTGAAGAACTGACCGAAATCGAAGGCCAGCTTGCCCTCTTTCTCCAGTGGGTCGACTCCGTTCGGATCCTGTGGCACGAACACGCCGACCACGCCGATCCTTCCGGTTGCTTTCACCGACTGCACCAGGTTGTTCATCGTCAGGTTCGGCTCCTCTTTGCCGTGGTAGCCGCAGCATTGATAGCCAACGCACTCGCAGCCGCAGTCAGCGCCTTTGTCCTCGGTCATGTCCTTTACCTGCTGCACCGCCGAACCATCCGAGTCGTCGATGGGGATTGCGCCCATCTTTTCCGCAAGCGCCAGGCGGTCCTTATGCATGTCCACTACCATCACCTTGGCCGCGCCCTTGATGACTGCGGAATGCGCCGCCATCAGGCCCACCGGGCCGGCGCCGTCAATCACCGCGTTGTCGCCTGGGCGCAAACGTGCGAGTTCGGTCGCGTGGTATCCGGTCGGGAAGATGTCGGACAGCATAACGTAGTCGTTTTCCTTCTCTTCGGCGTCTTCCGGGAGTATCAGGCAATTGAAATCCGCCCATGGCACGCGCAACAGCTCGGCTTGACCACCGGCGTAAGGCCCCATCTCGGCATAGCCGTATGCAGCGCCCGCCATTTCCGGATTGGGGTTGGCGTGCAGGCAGAATCCGGTGAGCCCACGCTCGCAGTTATGGCAACAACCGCACGCAATATTGAAGGGCAGGCAGACGCGGTCTCCCTGCTTCACCCGCCAGACGGCATCGCCGACCTCGACCACCACACCCATATTCTCGTGGCCGAATATCTTTCCCTGCTCGACGCTGGTGCGGCCTTCGTACATATGCAAGTCCGACCCGCAGATGTTGGTCGTCGTAATCTTCACCAGCACATCGGTCGGTTTCTCGATTGTCGCGTCAGGCACATCCTTGACGACGACGTTACGCGGTCCCTCGTAGACGACTGCTTTTCGTCAGAGTGATCAAGAAACAACTCGACATTAAGTGAGGCAGGCCCCCGAAAGGGCTTGCAATACATCACCGCACCACAGCTTCACTCAGTAGTGACTGAACAGGACCGCCAAGGAGGGCATATGCAATACCCAGCAAGTCTTACCCCGGTCGAGGATGGTGGATTTGTCGTTACGCTCCGCGACATTCCAGCAGCGATTACCCAGAAAGACGACGACGTCAAAGCGATGGAAATGGCTGCTGATGCGCTTCGCACCGCGATGGACTTCTATTTCGAGGATCGACGACCGGTACCACCTCCATCAGCTGCGCAGGAAGGCGAACGTTTGATCGCCCTGCCGCGTAGTGAATCTGTAAAGGTGCTGTTGTTGAATCGCATGCTCAAGGATCGAGTACGGCCAGCTGACCTGGCCCGCATGCTCCGTGTAAAGCCACAGGAAATCACCAGGCTTACTAAGCTGCACCACAACACTGAAATTGATACTCTGGCTGAAGCACTGGAAGCACTCGGCTGTGAGCTGATCATCCGGGCCCGACCGAAGGAACTTGCAGGCTTAGATCTTGACCCTACGCTGGACTCGGTGCAAATTGCAGCCAGCAACAATTCGTACGCACTGGCCGCCTAGCGAACAAAAAGCCCACCTCCGGACTTATTTGCGGCCGGGATTCCGCTCCATCAGCACCGTCTTGATATCGTTGAGCAGCACGCCCTGATGCAGGAACGCCGGCGTGTAAATCTCGCGCACGCTGCCGCCGGCGTCGATCAGGTAGACCTTCAGCATGTGCGTCAGCGTCGGCACGCGTTGGTTCGGCGGCTGCTCGGCCGCCACCGACACATCCTGGCCGAAGCCGTCCAGCAACGGCGCCAGCGCCTTGGCGGAACTGGTGGTCAGGAAATACCAGCGCACGCCACCACGGTCGCGCGCATCGGCGCCGCCATAGCTGCGCATCGCCTGCGGCGTATCGTACTGCGGATCGAAGCTCATGCTGACGAAACGCACGCGGCCGCGCAGCGAGCTGTCCTGGTCGATGACCTTTTTCAGGCCATGCAGCGTTTCATACGCCAGCGGGCACCCGCGCGCATCGGTGCAGTAGGTATAGATGAACGAAAACACCGTCACCATCCCGGTAGAAAACTCCGAGAAGCGGTGCACGCTGTCGAGCACCATGCCGTCGGGCGCGCGCAGGATGTGCTGCAGCTGGTAGCTGCCTGGCGGCGGCGGCACGAAGCCAGTTGCCACCACCGCCAGCAGCAAGGCGGCCATCGTCACCGCGCGGCAATGGCGCCGCCCTGCGCCGCCTTCGCGCCGAGCTTCATGTGATGCGCCCGCCCCAGCTTGAGCTTGTAGAAATCGACCTTGAAGGTTTCGGTCAATTCCTTGCCGTTCCAGGCGAACAGCTTGACGAACTGCTCGTCGTCGATGCCCTTCTTGTCCCATTTGGCCAGCAGCGAACTGCTGACGTAGACGCGCTTGCCGTCCCAGCTTTGCGAGATCATGTTGACCTGCGCGCCGGTTTTCTTGGCGTACGTCTGCTTCGGCGCCTCAGGGTTGGAGATGTCGAAGTAGCGCGTGGTGCCGTCCATGAAGGTGTTGACCCACAGGCCGCGGCTGTCGGCGGTGATCGACATGTCCACCGGCAGCGGGATCTTGGCCGCGTCGCCGATGGCGCCGACCGCTCTTGCCTGCCAGTCGCCGCGCGCATCCTTCTTCACCAGCCACAGCTGCGACGTCAGCGCGCTGGCCGTAATGGCCCAGTCGTCGCCCCCCTTCAGCGACCAGCGGATCTCCAGCGGCGCGCCAGGCACGCTGAACACCTTCTCCGGCTGCAACGACTTCAGGTTCCACAGCACCATGGTCGAGCCGAACTGCTTCATTGCGCCGGCGTCCTTCATCAGCGCGCCGAGGTCCGTCATATAATTCTTGTGGCCGGTGAAGCTCGACGTCAGCATGACGTTGCGGGCGGGATTGAAGGCGATGTCGTAGCCGTAGCCGTCGCCGCCTTTGCTGGTCGGCATGTCGACCTTGCTGATGAACACGCCCTTGTTGCTGTACAGCGCCATGCCGGTCGCGCCGCCCTTGTCCTTCGCGTTCGACAGCGCGCCGATCAGCATGCGCCCCGGCAGCGCGTGGAAAGTGTGCGGCCCGACCAGGCCCGAGCGTGCGGCGAAGTCGCCGATCGTCGTCACCAGCTTCGGCTTGCCCGGATCGCTGTGGATGTCGAACACGTAGATCTTGCTGTCGTCGAGGCCGCCGGCCCACAGGAAGCGGCGGTCGTCGGTAAAGCCCGCGTGGTGCGCCTCGCCGCGCGCACCGACCGACATTTGCGCTACCACCTGGCCGAATTTTTTCGATGCCGGATTGACGTCGAGCGTGACGAGCTTGTCGGAGCCGTCGCCCATGCCGGCTACGCCCAGCGTCCACACGTACAGGAAGTCTTCCTGCCCCTTGATCAGGTTGGTGATGTAGGGCGAGTTGCACGTTTCGTCGGCCAGCACGGGCGCGCTGCCGACAGTGGCGCCCACGGCGACAGCGGCGAGCGCAATGGCCCGCAAGAATGGTCCAGGATGCATGTGCCGATCTCCGGTGAACAAGGCCAATCTGCAATGTACGCTTGCCGCTGTGTTTACAATCCTAGCACTTGAATCAGCTTGATTTATTGTGCGGGCGAACGTTGCCATCGTTTATGATTCGCTATCGATCCACCAACCTGAAGCACTAGCGACTATGACAAGCAAGCACTGGCTGAGCGCCCCCCTCCTGATCACCTGCCTGGCGGCGAGCCAGGCGCTGGCGGCGGCGCCGGAAGTCAAAGAAATGGCGCAGCCGAAACTGGTGGTGGTGCTGGTCGTCGACGGCCTGCCGAACGAACAGGTGCTGCGCTACCGCCACCAGTTCGGCGCCGGCGGCTTCCGTCGGCTGCTCGAGCAAGGCGCGTCGTTCAACAATGCGCACCAGGCGCACGGCATCACCGTCACCGCGGTCGGCCACGCCGCGGTGCTGACCGGCGCCTACCCTTACCAGCACGGCATCGTCGGCAACGGCTGGGTCGATCCGGCCACCAAAAAGCAGATGTACTGCACCGAAGACACCGCCCACACGTACATCGGCGAAGAGACCAAGCCGGACGACGGCACCTCGCCGGCCAACCTGCGCGTCGACACGCTGGGCGACCAGCTGCGCTACGCCAGCGGCGACCGCGCCAAGGTGATCACCGTGGCCGGCAAGGACAGGAGCGCCATCCTGCTGGCCGGTAAAACCGGCACCGCCTACATCTACATGGACAAGACCGGCAACTTCGCCAGCAGCACCTACTACATGGCCGCGCACCCGCAATGGGTGCAGAGCTACCAGGCGAGCCGGCCGCAGGACCGTTACTACGGCAAGTCGTGGACGCCGCTGCTGGCCGATTCCGCCTACGCCCAGGATGCCGGCGACGAGTTCTATCCGGCCAAGCCAAACATGCGCAATCGCCTGCCGATGCTGTATTCGAGCGACAGCGGCAAGCCCGATGCGCCCTACTATCTGCGCCTGAAGACCGGCCCCGCGGTCGACGAGCTGACGCTCGACTTCGCGCGCGCCGCGATCGAAGGCGAGAACCTGGGCCGCAATCCGGCCGGCGTGCCCGACATCCTCGGCGTGAGCCTGTCGGCGCACGACTACGTCAACCACTCGTTCGGCCCCGAGAGCAAGATGTCGCATGACCACCTGCAGCAACTGGACCGCCTGCTGGCGAAGTTTTTCGGCTTTCTCGACCAGCGCATCGGCATGGACAACGTGATGGTGGTGCTGACGGCCGACCATGGCTTTACCAACGTGCCGGAATTTGCCGCGGCGCGCAAGCTCGATGCGCGCCGGCTCGACGGCAAGAAGATGGTGGCGGCGCTGAACAAGCACCTGGCCGACAGGTACGGCGCCGACAAGCTGGTGGTGGCGTTTTCGCTGCCGAACATCCAGCTCGACTACGCGCTGATCGACCAGCGCGGCCTCAAGCGCGCCGACGTCGAGGATGCCGCCGCCACGTTCCTGCAGGCGACCAACGGCATCGCCCACGTCTACACGCGCACGCAGATGGCATCGGGCGCCCTGCCCGCCACGCGGCTGTCGATGCTGATGCAGCGCGCGTGGGACGAGCAGCGATCCGGCGACCTGGTGGTGATCACCAAGCCGTTCTGGTACTTCGGCGGCGGCAGCACTGGTTCATCGCACGGCACGCCGTACACCTACGACAGCAACGTGCCGCTGGTCTTCATGGGCAAGCGCTGGTTCAAGCCGGGCGTCTACGGCCAGTATGCGGAAGTAGCCGACATCGCGCCGACGCTGGCGCACCTGCTGCGGCTTCGTCCGCCGGCCGCATCTGAAGGCCGCGTGCTGACCGAAACGCTGCGCTGATCGCGCGGCCGGCTGCCGCCGCAGGCCGCTCGGCACCGCATGCGCGCCGCATCACCCATTTGCCAAGCGGCTGGCTTGCCGAAGGAGCGCGATCATCGGAAGAAGACGATCTCGCTACGTACCGGTGGCAGCGATTCCCGCCTTCGCGGGAACGACGTGAGAACTGCCACTGACGACCTGCCTGCGGCGTATCGACAGATAAGGTGACGCTGTACTTGCCGCACAGAACTCTTTATCCTGTGATACCTCGTATCGCACCGAGCTCACATGACTTTGCGCCGCACCGCGTCCCCCGCCCGCCTTTCCCGCTTGCTGCTTGCCGGTTCGCTCACTTGCGCAGGCGTCGCCGCGCAAACCGTGCCGGCGCCGGCGGCCGACACGAAGCCGCCGGTGAAGAAGGAAGAACCGGGCCCACCGCCGCCTGCCGGCCTCGAAAGCGCCACCGTCATCGTCAGCGCCGAGCGCCCGACCAACCGCATCGACCGCCAGCTCTACGACATCAAGGCCGACGTCGGCGCCAACAACGGCTCGGCCGCGGACGCGTTCAACAACGTGCCGTCGGTAGCGGTCGACCCGGACGGCACGCTGACCTTGCGCGGCAGCGCCAACGTGACGATCCTGATCGACGGCAAGCCGTCGGCGATGATGCAAGGCGATAACCGCGCCGCGACCCTGGCGTCGATGCCGGCCGAGGACATCGAGTCGATCGAAGTGATCAACAACCCCGGCGCGCAGTTCGGCAACGAGGCTGGCGGCGGACCGATCCTCAACATCATCATGAAACGCACGCGCAAGCCGGGCGGCTTCGGCGCCGTCAGCGCCAACGGCGGCTCGGCCGGCCGCTACAACGCGGCCGTGTCGGGCAGCTATCACGCCGGCCGCTTCGGCGTGCAGGGCGGCGCCAACGTACGCCACGACGGGCGCAACTCGATCGCCGCGGCCGACCGCGTCCGCACCGACCCCATCACCAGGCTCGCCTCGCACAGCGCCCGGGAGTCGCGCTCGACCGGCCTGAACGACTCGGCCGGTCTCAACGCGCTGGTGACGTACAACCTCGGCGCCACCGACGCGCTCGGCGCCAACGTCGCTTACTCGCGCCGCACCAACGACGCGCTCAATGAAGACCGGTATGTCAATTTCGGCCAGGACGACATCGCCGACAGCAATTACCTGCGCACCACCTTGCGCACCGGCAGCGGCGAGACGCGCAGCGGCGGCGCACGCTACGAACGCAAGGGAGAGATCCCGGGCGAGCTGCTCAAGCTCGACCTGCGCATGTCGTCGGCCGGCAGCAGCAGCGACGCCGTCTACGCGAATGCCTACACGGTGCGTCCGGCCGGCGTGCGCGACAGCCGCAGCCGCCAGGCCAACCAGGCCGACTCGCGCATCGTCGACTTCACCGGCGACTACGAGCGACCGGGCGACCAGGGCGTGCTCAAGCTGGGCTACAAGCTGGCGAAAAACAGCAACGAGTTCGACGTGCGCTACACCGTAAGCGTCCAGCCCATCCACCTTCCATTGCCGATTTGGGGTGGCCATACTCCAGTTTTCAAAATGGAGATTTGGGATGGCGGATACAGAACGAGCGGCCTTGTGGGAGGGGCGCGTAGCGCAGTGGCGCGATAGCGGTCAGTCGCAGCGAGCCTTTGCATTGAATCATGGCTACCCCCAGCGGCAGCTGAACTATTGGGCCCGCCGCTTAAGCACGGTCGATGCGGC
>NZ_JAFCWM010000051.1:0-18566 GCF_049897565.1 Massilia sp. TWR1-2-2
GATCTCCGGACGGACGTATCGCCATAGGGAAAATGTATCCAAACCGCGCAAACAAGGCCGAAAACCGCATAAATCTATTACCCAGAAAAATTGTTGAACGCCTTAAGTTGGGTGGATTGCCCCGCCGTCCCGTTGACAGGGCGGCGGGATTTTTCAACAGCCTGTTAACAGAAACGATTACTTTTCCTTCCTGTGGTAAGCCAGCAGCATCGTACTCGCCCAAAAGCATTCCCAGCTCGCCGTAGACGTAGTGCGCTGCCAGGCCGGTCGAGCTAGTTTTGGCTACACGCTGCCATAGCCTGAATGTTTCATAAACTGTCACTACGGCTCCGGCTCGTCGACACGGGACCTCATCAGGTTGCGATCGCGATGTCGCGGGTAATGACACCTAACTAGTCGTAATGTATTGGCCGCAAATATAGATTTTGATCTTTTATCCCTCGCCATCGACATATAGGTCGGAAAATCGCCGCTCCTTTACATCATAATCAAGCGAAAAAAAGCAGCTTCCCATATCAGTCATAGGTCGCTGTGGACTCAGGAATTTCTTGCTAGCCGGCCGCCAGTACTTTTCGCAAAGCCCTGATACCAATATAAATTTTGTCCCCTTCCGCGTGAAGCCAAAATACTTGCGTTTGTATTGGACGATGTTCTTTCGGATTTCGGTAGATCCATAAGCTGTGGAGGATGCGAGAAATGGGAGCAAATCGCGTTCCAGGCGGTTAATATCGTCCACGGATGGCGTCCAGCAGTGATCGACGGCACAAATGCCGGAATGTGCGCTTGCAGCCGCACTAAAGATCGCTCCTGTTTCTGTTTTGAGATAACCCGGACTTGGGTCAAGGTTTGCGTCTGCTTTAGCGCTAGTTGCCGATGTGAGGACGAATAGCGCAACAAAAACAACAAGCAGCGCTTTTCCCCTAAAAGAATCACTAAGGCCGGCCAATTCAATACTCCTTCCGCACATTTGCACAACCACATTCAGATCGGAATTTGTTCTCAGTGTATGGGTACCGCGCTGTCGGCTTCCCACTCTTTCGTGGTATTCCTACAGTGCCGTACTCATCATATGCAGCTTGTTCTCGGAATGTTGCCCCTTGGGGTTTCAGGCCACTAAAATCAGCCCAGGCGTGGATCAGTTCATGCCCGAGACCAATAAACGAGGGACGGTGGTGCCAATCTTCTGATCCATCTCTCATGTGCTTCTTGTCAGGGTTCCACGTGATGTGGTCATCTTTTGCGTCGCCGTTCTTATCGCTACCATAATGGTCCGATTCGCACCCAACTTCAATGGTGAGGACACGAGAACTTGCCTCAATTTCGGCGATCATTTTTGCGGCGCTCGAACTCGCCCTGCTCAAGTCTCGAATTCCTTGACGAATCCGAGTCCGTTCCACAATGGTCCCAACCGGCACGATCTCCAACCCGTACGGGTCTGAATGTAAGATTGGGTTGCCACCAACATAGGCATAGGTGTTCATACCACCTTCCAGCCCAATGGGGTCGCTTTCGACATACCTTCCCGTCTGCGGATCATAATCCCTGAAGTAGTTGTAGTGGTTGTTAGTTTCTTTGTCGAAAAGTTGGCCTGGAAAGCGCGGGTTGTAAGTAAACACGTTTAAACCAGCTGGGTTTTCGTCCGGCTGATTGAGCCCGAAGGGATCGCCGCTGTTCCATGTCCACACCATCTTGTTGTCGCTCGCGCGCGTGAGGACACGTGGCGTGTTGATGTGGTCCGAGTATAAGTAATATATCCCGATCGCTGCAGCGACTTTGGTGCCCATCGTGGTCGCGCTCGGCCTGAATACGGCTACCGGTAGGTCGCGCACGTATAGAGTCTCCTGTATCGATTTTCCCCCGCCATCATACTCTCCGAGGAGCCGGCCGGAATCATCGTACGCGTAGTGAGTCAAGACTCCGGCTGTATTCGTCTTGGCAACCCGCTGGCCCAGACCATTGTACCGATAGCCCGTCGTAACGCCGCCGCGCACCACGTATTCTAAGCGGCCATCGCTTCCGTATTTGTACTGAATGGCACCGTCGTTTGTCAGACTGCCGGCCGCATCGTAGGAGTTCTGCTTTGCTGGCGCTGGCCCCGTAGTGCTGGTGAGTCGGTTGCTTGCAAGGTTGATCGTATTGAGGTACGTATTGGCGCCGAACGTCGCGCGGGTGCGGTTGCCGTTGGCATCGTACTGGAAACGCTGGGTGGTGTTCGTACTGTCAAAAGCGGTCAACCGATCGAGACCGTCGTAATCGTAGCGCTGATCGAGCAGAGCCACCCCCGCTCCGCCAGTGTGCTTGCTTGCCCTGATGCGTCCGGCAACGTCAAAGCTCAATGTACGCACTGTGCCGCCGTAAGCGGAATGGCCGAGCGGGTAGCTGACTATCCGGCCGTCCAGGTCGAATTTTCGTTCGTAGATGTTCGGGCTGGCGGTGCTGCTATTGCCCCATGTCCAACCTCTTATTGCACCGAACGGGACATAGCGGATGTCGCCGAGAATCTTTACCGGGCTTGCGCCCGGCGCTGTCAAGACCAGGCTCTGCACGCGACCGTCTGCGCCGTAAGTGTAGTCAATGCGGTTCCCGCTGGGGTAGGTCAGCGACGTTACATGGCCGACGCTGCTTCCAGTGCCGCCGTAGGTGTATGTCGTCGTGAACCTCTTCGCTGAAGCACCGACCCCGACCGACTGCGCTTTGCTCAACAGACGTCCGAATCCGTCGTAGGCGAAGCTGGTCTGGCCGGATGCGTCACTCATTTTCGTCAGCCGCCCGGTTGCGCCGCTGCCGTCTTTGCCGTATTCGAAAGTGCTGCTGCCAAGTTGAGTCAGGCGGTGCGCCGCATCGAATCGATAAATGGTCTTGCGGGCGGCGGCGTCGGTCCTGGAGTCGGGATTGCCGGCGCCATCAAACTTGATGGTCGTCGTTCCCGTGTCGGGGCTGACGATGCCGGTTTGCTGGCCGAGGCCGTCCACGGTATAGCGCGTCGTCAGCTTTCGTGGATCAGTCACGGACAGCAGATCATCCTGATGAGAATAGCCATAGCCGATCGTTGGCGGTGCGGCGCCCGCTGCTGGCGCAGGAAGAATTTGCGTCAACACGCGATCAAAGCTATCGAACACCTGGGTAGTGGCGCGGCCGAGCGGATCGGTCACCTTGGTCAGGTTGCCGCCTCGGTCGTAGGCGTAGCTCACGCCTGGGTCCTGGTCGTCGCGCTGCTCTTTCTGCAGCCGGTTAAGCGCGTCGTACGTGCGCTTTGACGTTGTCACCAACTCGCCCCTCGCATCGCGCACATCCTGTTTGACGACGTTGCCAATGTTGTCGAGGGTGAAGTGGACGGTGTTGCCGGCGCCGTCGCGCAGGTCGGTAAGGCGGTGCGCCGCATCGTAGACGTACCCCATCGACGTGCCATCGGCGGCGGTAACGCGGGTGAGCTGGCCGGCGTCGTCATATTGGTAGCGCGTGGTTTCGGACACGCCTCGGCCGTCCTCGACCGTTCGTGACGCCAGCCGCTGCCGCGCGCCGTATTCGAGCTTGATGATTTGCCCGTTTGGCAGCTTGATGTTGGTCGACAGGCCGTCTTTGCTGTATTCGCGAATTTGCGTGACCTCGCCGGCGCCGTTGGTCGCCGTGGCGAGGTCGCCAGTAGTGTGGTCGCCGGTGGTGTCGGCGTAATAGGTGAACCGCAGCGCGTCGCGGTTGCCGAGCGCGTCGGCTGGTCCGGTGCCGGTCAGCAGTTTGCCGGCGCTGTTATAGGTGTACTGCCACACGCGCGCTGCGCCCGTTTTCGCGGCAGAGAAGCCGAGCGTACCGTTGTTGTCGCTACTTGCCTGGACTGTTTGGCTGCAAAGCAAGGCCACCGGCTTACCGTTCGGCAGGGTCGCGTCGGAGCAATGCGCAATTTGACCGTCGGCCCCGCGCTCGCCGTTGTACACGTAACTTGTGAGCCGATTTGGTTCTGCGACCATGCTCTTGAGCGGCCAATCCGGATGCCACTGCGTGCTGATCATGCGGGCCGTGTTGCCGCCGACAGCGTCGGCGCCGACGGGGCAACTCGCGCCCGCCGGCAATCCTGATATGCGGCGCGTTTCCAATCCGCGCGCGACATCATTGGTGAAGCAGGTTTTCTGGGCGTTGAAGTCGGTCCGGCTCACCAGATCTCCGCTGCTGCTGTACTCGAACGCATTGGCGCCGGCTTCGCACCCCGCGCCTGCAGGCTGGCTTTCACTGACAATGCGCCCTCTGGTATCGCTCGGGTAGCTCACGCCCAAGACGCGCTCTGTGCCGAGCGGATCGGTAATGCGCCGTGCAAGGTCGGTCGGATAGGCGAACGTATAGCGCCCCACGCCGCCGGCATGCTCGGACAACACTGCCTGACCGGCTTGGTTGTAACGATAGGTCGCAAAGCGCATATTATTTTCGTCGCTGACGCCGGTCAGCAGGTACCGCTGTGACTCGTCCTCGTAGTGGTAGCGCCGCGACGACACCAACGCGCCATCCCGGTCGTGAAAGTGAACCGCCTCGAGGCGCGCCATCCCGGCGATATCGGCCTGGCCAGCAACCGCTGCCTGTTGGTATTCGTAGCGCACCTCGCCCTCAGGTCCTTCGATCGAGGCAACCACGCCGCCACTCCAGTTGATTTTCACGTTGCGGCCGTCTGAATCTGCAATGTGAATGAGCTGGTTCTCGGCGTTGTACGCATAGGTAGCCGATCCTCCTGCTGCGTTGTGAGAACTGACCATTTTAAAAGCGCCGTTGATTTTCTTGTAGCGCTCGACCTGTCCGTCGACATTGGTCAGCAACCAGTCATCATATGCTGCGCTGAGTGGCTTTATGGTCGACAGTTTGTCAAAGCGAGATCCGTACCCGCCGGCGAGGCGCGGAGTAAATCCGAACGCACTGCCGTCGCCGAAACTGCCCGAAACGCGCGGCAGGTCGCTGTTGAAGAGACCTCGATTGACATTGAAATCCCGATCGAACGAGAACGACCAGCCGAACCCGACCGATTGCCCGCCTCCGCTGCTGCGCAAGCTGCGGTATGTCCGTTCGATGCGTAAAAATCTTGAGCGGCCGGCGACCAGATCGGTTTCGGTCTGCACCTTGGATCCGCTTGCCAGTTGCACGGGGTTTGCCTCGACGGAGCCGGGAGATGCTTTCGAACAGCTGGCCGGCGCTGGCGCTTCTCTACTCTTGACGCACATCCCCGGCCAGCGCGGCGAATATCCTGGCTTGCAAAATAACGACGCCGGAGCATACCACTGGACACCTGTAAAGGAACCGCTGCTGTATTTGCACTCCATGATGGGCGCGCTGGCCTCTGGCATGGCGCGCATCTCAAGCAAAGGTGCCCTGAAGTGGTTCTGGGCTGAAAGCCTGCACGCAGTAATGGGGTCCGCGGCGAATTGATCGGGGGTGTTCACCCCTGTGTAATACCACCAGCCGACCATGCCTTCAGGCATAGGCTGTGCCGCAGAAACGTCTTGCGTCGCGACGACAATCGAACTAGCCAACAGGAAGATAGGCAATCGAAACGCAACGATACGGCGACTTGTCATGGTCTGCTCCGGTAGGGGAAAGGCGCGATGCGCGAACCGGATCAAGTCTACTTTGTGGCAAGTTTTATAACTTTGCGTTCATACAATGAATATTTACAACTCTCGACCTTGTTGATTCCTGCGCACGTTATATTCAACGATCGATGTACTTGCGTTCGTCGCAACGGCGCGGGCAAGTGTGGATGAGGGCGCGGGCGAACACGATCGCCCCAACTACTTGCATGGTGTCCGCGAAGGCGATTTCCGGCGCCGGCGCGGTTTCATTCTAAAACCTTAACAATGCGGACACCTGTTATGCCGCATCGCGCGGTGAACCTTTGTACATTGCTTAGATTTCGCTCGAGCACAGCAAGGCCGTCGGTTGGCCAGACCGGGGCCCGGTGCGACCGGCTTTGCGGGACGTCGCGTGCGTGTAATGACAAACGGCGCCCCGGGGGGGCGCCGTTGACGATCATGCCAGCGCTCAGAAACTGGCGAACAGCGACAGTTTCGCGCTGCGCGGGGCGCCCGGCGTGATGTTGTTGTCGTTGTGGGCAGATGCCCAGTACTTTTTGTCCAGCACGTTTTCCACGTTCAGTTGCAGGCGATACTGTTTGCTGAGACGATAATAGAGGGCGCCGTCGACGCGGGTGAACGACGGCAGCGTCACCGTGTTGGAGGTCGAGGTGGCCAAGCTGTCCCGATACACCACGCCCAAGGCCACGCCGAGCTGATCGTTGATGTCGTAGCGGTTCCACAGAGAGAAGGCGTGCTTCGGCACCATCCCCAGCCTGTTGCCGGAACGCACCGTGGCGGACTGGTCGGCCGTCAACTTGGCGTCCTGGTAGGCGTAGCCGCCCATTACGCTCCAGGCCTGCGTCACCTGGCCCGACAATGCCAACTCGACGCCCTTGGTGGTCTGGCCGTCGACCAGCACGCTGCTGCCGGCGACCGCACCGGGCACGACGACATTGGTGCGGTCGAGCTGGTAGATCGCGGCCGTGGCCGACAGTGCCGGCGTCACGTCCCACTTCATACCGACTTCGACGTTGTCAAATTTTTCAGGATCGAAAGCGCGGTTGCTGGCGGTCAGCGAGGTGAGCTGATCGCCGGCGCGTGGCACATAGGCGCGGCTGTAGCTGGCGTACAGCGACATCGCTTCCATCGGCTTGTAGATCAGGCCGGCGCGTGGCGATACGGGCGTGTCGATCACGTCAAACGCCCCGTTGCTGGTGGCCAGGCGGTTGTTGAAGTCGACGCTGAAGCGGTCGTAGCGCAAGCCTGCCACTGCCTGCCACTGTGGCGAGAACACGATCTGATCCTGCACATACACGGAGGCGACATTGGCGACACTGTCGTTGCTGGTGATTACGGTGGGAAAGCTGATGGCGCCGGTGTACTGCGGATTGGTCGCTGGCACGCTCGAGTTGCCCGCAAACACGCCGGTGCGACGCAAGTTATCGGTTTCCTGGCGGCCAAGCTCAACCCCGGCGGCGACCTTGTGGGTCACGCTGCCGGTCGCGATCGAGAAGGTCAGGTCGGTCTGGTTGAAGCTGTTGCTGCGCTCGGTGGCGTCGTAATAGGCGCCCAGGGCCAGCCGGCCGGTGCTCGGGCTGACGGCGCTGTTGGCGTAGATGTTCTGGTAGAACTTGTCGTAGTTGGCAATCCGGGTGCGGTTGCGCAGCACCACGTTGTTGCCGAAGTCATGCTTGAGGTAGGCCGAGAAAGCGTTCACGCGCACGCCGGTCGGACTCAGCTCGGCGCTGCCAAAGAAGGCCGATGGATCGGTATCGTAGGGACGCCCGCTCAGCGAGGGCACGCCGCGGTCGGCGATGCGGTCGTCACGGAAGTGCTCGTAAGCGAGGTTGATGGTGGTGTTCTTGCCGGCGCGCAGCGTCATCGTTGGATTGATGCCCTTGCGCTCGAGTTCGACGCCTTCGCGGTAGCTCTCTGATTGCTCGGCCATGGCATTTACGCGCACCGCCACGTCGTCGCTGATGGCGCCGCCGACATCGACTGCGGCACGCCGGTGGCCGTAGCTGCCCACGCTGGCCGTTGCCCTGCGTATTGGTGCCCAGCCAGCCTCCTTGCTGACCCGGTTGATCACGCCGCCCGAGCCGCCACGGCCAAAGATCATCGCACTGGCGCCTTTGATGGCCTCGACGCTGTCGATATTGTAGAAGTCGCGATAGTACTGCACGTCGTCGCGCACGCCGTCGACATAGAAATCGCTGGTCGAACTGTTGCCGCGGAACACCGCGGCATCGCGATTGCCTTCCCCTTGGGCTGCAACGATGCCCGGCACATACAGGATGGCGTCGGCGATGCTTTGCATGGCCTGGTCGTTCATCAGTTGGCGCGTGATCACGGTAACCGACTGCGGCGTATCGCGCAGCAGCGTGTCGGTCTTCATCACAGTGGCCGAGGTTTTCTCAACATAGCCATTGTCGGCAGAGCCGATCACTGTGACAACGGGCATGGTGGACGTGTTTTGCTGCGCAAAGGCGGTGCTTGTGACGAAGGCGCTGGCGACGGCGAGGGCCAGCCGTGTCGGCCGGCTAAAGGGGAATGTCGATGTCATGGTTTTATTTGAATGAGAATGAGAATGAGAACAATTCGCAATAATATTGCAAATCATGTTTACTTGCAAGTGGGATGCGCCATGTTTGCACCCGCGGCGCCGCCGTCCGCGCATGCCGACAGCGCCAGCGCCATGTCCGATGTCATCAGGCGCCGTCCCGAATCGAAGGCTCCAATAATTGTCGGGAAAGCGCCAGGTATCGACGGCAGCGCCGGGCGACGTGCTTGCGTCGCCCGGCGACGCGCCATCGGGCCTGGCGCATCGCCGGCCCAGCGTGGGAAGGGACGCATCGATGGAACTGTCGCGGGCCGCCAGGATCGGTGCGCGGTGGCGCTGCTCGCCGCGACGGTTCCGATTGCGTCGCACGCGCTGGGCGCCGCGGCGTCGAGGGCAGACGTTGAAGAGCCGAACTGATGAAATTTGCCTTTTTTATCGACCCAGGCATGACCGGCTGGGCCTGTGCATTTGCCAGATGAATAAGCCCAAGTCAAGCTGCCGCGCACAATAAAAGATAGGCCTTGCCAAACCTGGATCCGAATAGTACTGTGTATTCATACAGTAGTTTTAGACGGATCCACCATGACACTTCATCAATCTATTGCCTCGCCCGAGGCCTTGCACCCGTCGCTCTGGCTGGCCTCCCAACTGGCCCATTCCACCGCGCGCTGCGTCGATACTGGCCATCCGGCGCTGTCGGCGCAGCTGCCTGGCGGCGGCTGGCCGACCGGCACCCTCATTGACCTGATGCTGCAGCAGCCCGGCATCGGCGAACTGCGGCTGCTGCGTCCGGCCCTGGTAACCGCGGCGCGGCGCCGCATCGTGCTGCTGCAGCCGCCCCATCCACCGCAGGCGCTGGCGTTGGCCGCGCTCGGGCTGGCGCCGTCGCAGCTGGTCTGGGTCCGCGCCAGCCGCAGTAGCGACGCGCTGTGGGCGGCCGAGCAGGTGCTGCGCAGCGGCAGTTGCGGCGCCGTGCTGTTCTGGCAAAACCACGCCCGCGGCGAAACCTTGCGCAGGCTGCACCTGGCCGCGCAAAGCGGCGAAACGCTGTTTTTCATGCTGCGCCCGCTGGCGGCCGCGCAAGACAGTTCGCCGGCGCCGCTGCGGCTGTCGCTGCGGCCGGCCGCCGGCGGCCTCAACATCGAATTCGTAAAACGCCGGGGACCGCAGCGCGATGCGCCGCTGTTCCTGCCCCTGACTCCTTCTTTACTGCAGCGCCATGCGTCTTTGGATCGGGCTCTACCTGCCCCAGTTACCGCTCGAAGTATTTTGCCCGAACTGGTCCAGTGACAGTGCCAGCGTCGTGCTCGAACAGGAACGGGTGCTGGCCGTGTCGCCCGCCGCGCAGGCTGCCGGCGTGCAGGCCGGCATGCGGCGCGGCGGCGTGCTCATGCTCATGCCCGAGGCCAAATTGTACGAGCGCACCGTCGAGCGCGAGGCCGAGGCGCTGCATGCGGTAGCGATGGCGCTGCTGCAGTACACGCCGCTGGTGGCGCAGGCCGAGGAATCGACCTTGCTGATCGACATCGGCGCCAGCTTGCGCCTGTTCGGCGGCATTCGCGCGCTGTGCCGGCGCATCCGCGCCAACCTGCGCGCGCTCGGCTTTACCGCGCAGCTCAGCTGCGCGCCTACCGCGCGCGGCGCCTGGATGCTGGCGCGCCATGGCGGCGCGCGCACCATCAAGATGGCGTCGCTGGTGCACCGGCTCGACCGGCTGCCGAGTGCCTTGCCGCCGCCGGCGCGCCCGTTCGCCGCCTGGTTCGAAGGCATCGGCTGCTTCAGCCTGGGTGACATGCGGCGCCTGCCGCGGCCAGGGCTGCAGCGGCGCTGCGGCCGGCCGCTGCTTGACATCCTCGACGCCGCCTATGGCATGACGCCGGAGCTGTTCGACTGGATCGAGGCGCCCACCACCTTCAGCGCCAAGCTCGAACTGTTCGACCGCGTCGAAAACGCCGAGGCGCTGCTGTTCGGCGCCCACCGGCTGCTGCTGCAACTGACCGGCTGGCTGTGCGCGCGCCAGCTGGCGGTCGAACGCATCACCTTGCAGCTCGAACACGAGCGCGGCCGGGTGGCGCGCGCGCCGACCCTGATCGAAATCGTGCTCGCCGAGCCCACCTGGCGCGACGAGCACCTGGTGCGCCTGCTCAAGGAGCGGCTCGGCAAGCAGGTGCTCGCGGCGCCCGTCATCGGCCTGTGCCTCGAGGCGCTGCAGGTGCAGCCGATGGCGCCGCCGAGCGACTCGCTGTTTCCCGAGCCGGGCGGCAGCGAGCAGGACCAGCTGCGCATGCTCGAGCTGCTGGTGGCGCGGCTGGGGCCGGAAAACGTGCTGCAGGCCGCGCCGCAGGCCGATTACCGGCCCGAGCTGGCCAACGTCTGGGTGCCGGTGCAACAAAAGATCCGCGCGGCGGTGCGCGATGCGCAGATGCCGCCCGACGTGCTCAGCCTGCCGCGACCGAGCTGGCTGCTGGCCAAGCCGATCGCGCTGCTGATGCGCAATCACCGGCCGTTCTACGGTTCGCCGCTGAAGATGGCGTCGACGCCGGAACGGATCGAGGCCGGCTGGTGGAGCCAGTCGCAAACGCGCGACTATTTCATCGCCGAAGGGGAGGATCACGCGCATTACTGGGTGTACCGCGAGCGCATCGTCGGCGCCCAGCAAGACAGCGAACCGCGCTGGTTCCTGCACGGCCTGTTCGGCTGAGTGCGCACACTTGCCGATCGTGAAGATATGGCGCACAGTGCAACACAGGATATCGACGGAATCGGGGATCGACATGCGAAGCGAACGACAGGATTTTCCCGGAGCGGAAGGGCAGCAGCTGGCGGCGCGGCTCGATGCGCCGGATGGCCCGATCAGGGCCTACGCCCTGTTTGCCCACTGTTTCACCTGTGGCAAGGATGTGTTTGCGGCAAGCCGGATCGCTGAGGCGCTGACCGAGCATGGCATCGCGGTGCTGCGTTTCGATTTCACCGGGCTCGGCGCCAGCGAGGGCGAATTCGCCAACACCAACTTCTCGTCCAACGTGGCCGACCTGGTGGCGGCGGCCGACTTCCTGCGCACGAGCAAGGAGGCGCCGCGCATCCTGATCGGCCACAGTCTGGGAGGCGCGGCTGTGCTGGCGGCGGCCGCGGCGATGCCGGAAGTGCAGGCCGTCGTCACCCTGGCGGCGCCAAGCGACCCGGAGCACGTGCGAGGCTTGCTGGGCCATTCCCTGGGTGCGATCGAACAGAGCGGCGAAGCTGATGTGCAACTGGCCGGGCGGCCTTTCAAGATCAAGCGCCAGTTCCTGATCGACGCGGCCAGCCACAACCTGACGCAGAAGATATCCACCCTGCAGCGGGCGCTGCTGGTGATGCATTCGCCGCGCGACGCGACGGTCGACATCAGCAACGCCTTGACGATTTTTTCAGCGGCAAAGCATCCGAAGAGTTTCATCTCGCTCGACGACGCCGACCACCTGCTCGCGCGCAGGGAGGACGCGACGTATGTGGCGGCGATGATCGCCGTGTGGAGCGAGCGCTACTTGAAGTAGAGCGCCTTACAGGAATCGCAAAGCAATCAACAACCCCTGAAACATTAACGTCGTGCGAGAGGGGAAGGGTGCAGAAAGCGTACGACGATGCCGGCACTACTCGTCGTCAAACTCTTCGGCCAGGTTCTTCCAGCCTTTTTTCTTGGCGAACTCGCTGAACTCTTCCGGCGCTTCCAGCACGATCAACTTGCTGTCCTGCAGCCCCGGATCGCTGTGCTCGAAGTTCGGCCCCACGTAGCCGAGCGCGCGCAGGCGGTCGATGATGTTGCCGACCAGCGCCTTGTCCTTGTACAGCCCGCTTTCGATGGGCTGCGCGAAGTCCACGTACACGTCAATAATCCCGTAGCCCTCGTCGAAAATGCGAATTGCCTTGACGTCGTGGGAACGGCCGCTGCTGTCGGCGGCCTTGAACGGGCCACTCAGTTGGATGTCGGTATCTGTAGTCATGGTTTTAGCATACACCATCAGGAAATTACTTGACGGCCTTCAGGATCGTGCCCAGCCGATCCTTACTGTCGGCAATGCGCTCCAGGTGCGGGTAGCGCGCGCCGCCATGGTAATCGAGCGCAATCGTACGGTAGTTCGAACCCTGTTTCACCAGCAAGTTGATCGGCTCCTTGCCGGCCTTTGCCGCCTTCACCGCCGCCTTCAACACGTCGGCCTTGTAGGCGCGGTTGTTGACGGCAACGATGCTGCTGTTGCCCGCCAGGCCGGCGCGGAAGGCGACCCCATCCCACACGACGCCGGCGATGCCGCCATCGTGCTTGACCGACATGCCCAGCGAATAGCTGAAGTCGCTTGACTTGTTGCGTTCTTCGCTCGCCTTGGTGGCGTCGCTTGGCGTTTCCTGGTAGACCAGCTTCCAGCCCGCGCGCGCCAGGCCGTCGAGCGGCGCGCCGGTGCCGTGCCCGTCGAGGCGGCTGCGCAGGAACGGCGCCCAGTCGAACGCTTGTACCTTGTTCAAAGCGGCAACCACGTCGGCGAAGGTGTAGAACGCCGGCACGAAGCTGCCGTTGTTGATGCCGTAGAAGGCGCGCGCGAAGTCGTCCAGCGAACGCGTGTCGCCCGACATCTCGCGGATCTTGGTGTCGACGTCGAGCCAGATGAACATGCCTTCGACGTAATAGTCTTCGCTGCGCTGCCAGTTGCCCCAGCCCAAAGCACGCCGGCCGCTGATGATCGGATCGTTGACGGTGTCCTGCATCGCGCGCCACGAGCGGCCCTGCACGTTGTCGTACAGCGCGGCGAGCGCGGCGATGCCATCGCGCGTGCCGTTCTCGGAAATCATGCCGGAGCGCGCGGCCAGCACCTTGCCCCAGTATTGCGTCTGGCCTTCGTACACCCAAAGCAATTCATTTTGCAGCGGCACGTTAAAGTTCGGCACATCCTGGCCGGCAGGGCGGCGGAACTTGCCGTCCCACGAGTGCACGTATTCGTGCGGCAGCAGGTCGCGCCCGGCCTCGCTCTTGGCCCAGTCGGTGAAGTAGCCCGGCTTGACGCCGTTCTCGCTCGACTGGTGATGCTCGCGGCCGATGCCGCCGAACTCGTCCGACAGCGCAAACAGGAAATCGTAGTGCTTGTAATGGTGCGAGCCGAACAGCTTGGCTGCCTGCTTGACCATCGCGCGGTGCGCCTCGATCTGCTCCGGCTTCGCTTCCAGGCTTTCCGGATTGTCGGCCACGATGTTCAGATGCACCGGCACCTTGGCGCCCGGATCGAGGTCGATGCGCTTGAAGTGGCGGCCGGCGAACAGCGGCGAATCGATCAGCGTTTCCAGGTCGAGCGGCTTGAAGGCGACTTCGTTGCCGTTGCGCGCGGCGGTCTCGAGCGCAGTGCCGAATTGCCAGCCGTCCGGCAACGTCAGGTTCGGCTGCACCGTGATACGGCGGCTGTTGTAGCCGGCCGGATACAGCGTCACGGACGGCCACTGCACGCCGAGGATTTCGCTGGTCATCGTGATGCGTCCCTGGGCGCTGTCGAGCGGCGACAGGAACTGGTATTCCGCCTCCAGCGTGCTGACACCCTCTGGCACCGTCACGTGGAAGGCGTGCACATGCACCGGGTCGCGCACCCAGTCGACCGGTTTGCCGTTGGCGGTGAACTTCAAGCCGGCCAGCTGGGTCAGCGGGCCGCTCGGGCCGTGATTGCCCGGAAGCCACTGCGGGTACAGCATCGTCAGCGGACCCGCCTTGACCGGGATCGACATCTTCATGCGGAAGATTTGCTGGCTCAGGTTGGTCGCATCGACCTTCAGCACGATGGTGCCCGGATACGGCTGGTCCAGCGGCGGCGGCACGTCGGCGTGCGCCGGCAGGGCGATCGCGGCGATCAGGGCGACGACAGGCAAGAGGCGGAGCTTGAACGGTGCGGTCATGGTTAGAAGAATTATTTGAGGAGTCAAAGAAACAGGTTTCGGAGTGTAGCACGGCGGAAAAGGGTGGATGTGTCGGCAAGATCAGCAAATATTTTTCGGTCCATTGGGCAAAAAACCGTATTTTTCAAGGCCTTGAAATGCCTCTTACCCATCACTAGATTGGACGCATCGGATGCTCATCAGAGGTCCGAAACTTATCGCTTAACTTCTAAAAGGATATTTATCATGCGTACATTCGACCTGACCCCTCTCTACCGTTCCGCTATCGGCTTCGACCGCCTGGCCAACCTGCTCGAGCAGCGCGCCGACGCCCAGCCCAGCTATCCGCCATACAACATCGAGCTGGTCAGCGAAGACCAGTATCGGATCGTGATGGCGGTTGCCGGCTTCGACCGTTCGGAAGTGGAGATCATCGCCGAGCGCGATTCGCTGCACATTACCGGCCGCAAGCAGAAGGATGACCAGCAGCGCACCTACCTGCACCGCGGCATCGCTGCGCGCGACTTCGAGCAGCGCTTCCAGCTGGCCAACCACGTCAAGGTCACCACTGCCACCTTCAACAACGGCATGCTGACCATTGAACTGGTGCGCGAAGTGCCCGAGGCGCTCAAGCCGCGCAAGATCGTCATCGACGGCGGCGACAACGTGCAAGTGCTCGAGCAGCGCCAGGCGGCGTAACTCCGTCCAGGCCGCATGAAAGGGTCTGACCCCGCTGGGTCGGACCCCGGACGCGCCGCCGGCCGAAATGGAAAGGGCGCTCGCATGCACGGGGCGCCCTTTTTGCACACTTAAGCTCACCCTAAGTCTGCAGGTGCACACTGCAGTCATCGACAAACCACTATCTCGCAGGAGTACGACAATGCAAAACCAAGGTGCCGTTACTGCCATCACCGCAAAGAAGCTGACGCTGGCCCTGGCCGCCGCCGGCGCGATCGGCGGCGCGGTAGGCGCGATCGCAGTCAATCATAATAATGCAGTCGCTTCTGGCGCCGCAGCCGTGACAGCGGTCGCGCCATCGAACTACGTGGCGCCCGCGCCGCTTGCGCCGTCCGGCGCGAACGTGGCGATGGCGCTGCCCGACTTTACGCAGATTGTCGCGCGCATGGGACCGGCCGTGGTCAACATCCGCGTCACCGGCAGCACCAAGACCGCGATGAACAGCCCGCAGGGCCGCGGCGGTCCGCAGCTTGACGAGAACGATCCATTTTTTGAGTTTTTCCGCCGCTTCCAGGGACCGCAAAATCCCCGCGGCCAGCGGAATACTCCCGTTATTGGCGCCGGATCCGGGTTCATAGTAAGCCCGGACGGCGTCATCCTTACCAACGCGCACGTGGTGCGCGATGCCAGCGAAGTCACGGTCAAGCTGCAGGACCGGCGTGAATACCGCGCCAAGGTGCTCGGCTCCGACCCGAAGACCGACGTCGCTGTGCTCAAGATCGATGCGAAGAACCTGCCGGTGGTACCGATCGGTAAATCGAACGACCTGCGCGTCGGCGAATGGGTGCTGGCGATCGGTTCGCCGTTTGGCCTCGACAGCAGCGTGACGGCCGGCGTCGTCAGCGCCAAGGGCCGCTCGCTGCCCGACGACAGCGTGCCGTTCATCCAGACCGACGTCGCCGTCAACCCCGGTAACTCGGGCGGGCCGCTGTTCAATACGCGCGGCGAAGTGGTCGGCATCAATTCGCAGATCTACAGCCAGACCGGCGGCTACCAGGGCCTGTCGTTTGCGATTCCGATCGATGTGGCCAACAAGATCAAGGAGCAGTTGGTCGCTACCGGCACCGTCAAGCACGCAAGGCTGGGCGTGACGGTGCAGGAAGTGGGACAGGGTTTTGCCGACGCTTTCAAGCTGGAGTCGCCGGAGGGAGCACTGGTGTCGAATGTCGAAAAAGGCGGGGCAGCTGACAAAGCGGGTATCAAGTCGGGGGACGTGATTCGCAAGCTGAACGGCCAGTCGATAGTCGCATCGGGAGACCTTCCGGCGATGCTCAGTGTCGCCAGCCCTGGCGACAAGGTCACGCTCGACGTCTGGCGCGACGGTAAAATCGTGCAGCTCGGCGCGCGCCTCGGCGACGCCAGCGCGACGCCCGAGCGCGCCGAGCGGGAAGTGGCGGTCGCCGACGACGGCGGCTCCAAGCTTGGCCTGTCGCTGCGGCCGCTGCAGCCGATGGAGCGGCGCCAGTCGGGCCTCGCATCGGGCCTGGTGATCGAGGAAACCGGCGGCGCCGCGGCGAATGCAGGCGTGCAGCCGGGCGACGTGCTGCTGTCGATTAACGGCCGTCCGGTGACCAGCATCGAGCAGGTGCGCGACGTCGTCGGCAAGTCGTCGAAGTCGGTGGCCTTGCTGATTCAGCGCGGTGGTGACAAAATCTTCATTCCGGTGCGGATCGGCTGATGCAGGTAGCCCTCCATCGGTAATGCTGAGAACGAGGAAGCAATGCGCTTACTGCTGGTGGAGGACGATGTGATGATCGGCGAAGTGGTGCTCGACCTGCTCAGGGCCGAGCACTACGCCGTCGACTGGGTCAAGGACGGCGAAATGGCCGACACCGCCCTGATGCAATCGCAGAATTACGACCTGGTCGTGCTCGACCTCGGCCTGCCGCGCAAGGACGGGCTGGAAGTGCTGCGCGCCATGCGCACGCGCAAAGACCGCACCCCGGTGCTGGTTGCCACCGCGCGCGACGCGGTCGGCCAGCGCATCGCCGGGCTCGATGCCGGCGCCGACGATTACGTCCTCAAACCGTACGACCTCGATGAACTGCTGGCGCGCATCCGCGCCTTGCTGCGCCGCTCGGCCGGTCGCGGCGAACCGGTCTTCGACTACAAGAACATCTCGATCAACCCGGCCACGCGCGAAGTGACGGTCGATGGCGTCGCCGCCAGCCTGTCCGCGCGCGAATGGGCCGTGCTAGAAGCGCTGATCGCCCGGCCAGGCGCGGTGCTGTCGCGCGCCCAGCTCGAGGAGAAGCTGTACAGCTGGCGCGATGAGGTATCCAGCAATGCGGTCGAAGTGTATATCCACGGCCTGCGCAAAAAGCTCGGCAGCGATCTGATTCAGAACGTGCGCGGAGTCGGTTACATGGTGCCCAAGTTATGAAGGTGACTCACTCCTTGCGCGGCCGCCTGCTGTGGTTCCTGCTGGCGGCGATCAGCATCGCCGCGCTGGCGCAGGCTTCGATCGCCTACCGCACCGCGCTCGGCGACGCCGACCAGATCTTCGACTTCAACATGCAGCAGATGGCGCTGTCGCTGCGTTCGAGCGCGCCGCTCACTAACGTCGAGGCCAACGCCGGCATCGACGCGGCCGCCGAAGACAACAATTTGATGGTGCAGATGTGGACGCCGGACGGCGTGCAGGTGTTTCGCACCGTGTCGCGCGCGCGCCTGCCGCAGCTGGCGGTGCTCGGCTTTTCCAACGTCGAGGCGAACGGCAAGACGTACCGCATCTTCTCGCTGCAGACGAATACCCAGACGGTGCAGGTGGCGCAGGACATGTCGCTGCGCCGCGACATGGCCGGCAACCTGGCGCTGCGCACGGTCGGTCCGATCGCGGTGATGATGCCGATCCTGATGCTGGTGGTGTGGTGGGTGGTGAGCGTATCGCTCGAGCCGGTCGCGCGGGTGCGCAAGCAGGTGGCGTCGCGCCAGGCCGACGACCTGTCGCCGGTGTCGGAGTCGGGCCTGCCCGACGAGGTGCGCCCGCTGGTGCAGGAACTGAACCTGCTGTTCGGCCGCGTCAGGACCGCATTCGACGCGCAGCAGAATTTCGTCGCCGATGCCGCGCACGAATTGCGCACGCCGCTCGCCGCGCTCAAGCTGCAAGCGCAGGGACTCGAACGCGCCGATAGTGCCGAGGCGCGCCAGGTTGCGGTAGGGCGCCTGACCGCCGGCATCGAGCGCGCCACGCGCCTGGTCGAGCAGCTGCTGGTGCTGGCGCGGCAGGAGGCCGGCGCGGCTGGCGGCGCCAAGGCGCAGCAGGTGGCGCTGGCCGACCTGGCGCGCCGCACCGTCGGCGACCTCGTTGGCGTGGCGCAGAACAAGGGCGTCGACCTGGGCCTGCTGCGCGCCGATGACGCGCGCGTGAACGGGCAGGGCGATGCGCTGATGATCCTGCTGCGCAACCTGGTGGACAACGCGATCAAGTACACGCCGCCGGGCGGCACGGTCGACCTGGCGGTGCAGCTTGACGCGGCCGCTGCGCGCATTGTGGTCGAAGACAGCGGGCCGGGGATCCCGCCCGAAGAACGCGAGCGCGTGTTCGACCGCTTCTACCGGATTGCGGGCAGCGAGGCGTCTGGCAGTGGACTGGGGCTGGCGATCATCAAGGCGATCGCCGAGCGGCATGGGGCGACGCTGACGCTGGGTCAGTCGGAGCGGCTGGGTGGCCTGAGTGCGGTGGTGACGTTCCCGAAGTCCGGGGTCTGACGGTAATGCCGCTAAGTTAAGCTTTAGTCGCATTTTCTTGTTGTAAACTTTCGGCCGAAGTGTTAACTTTCTGGCTGATGCTGTCCGATGCCCTCCCACTGGTTATTGATTTGCCCCACCCG
>NZ_JAFCWM010000052.1:0-18542 GCF_049897565.1 Massilia sp. TWR1-2-2
GTCGCTACAAAAGAAAGCGGTAACACAGTCATGCATGCACCGTTTTTGACAGTTAAGTTAACAGAATCAAATCTTGTTTACAAGAAAAATATGAGGGGAAGGGTCAGGGTCTGACCCCTCGGGGTCAGACCCCGGTTTGGCTGCAGGCCGGACCTAGTTCGATTCCTTGACCACGCGGCCGCCGCCTGGCTGGATCGGGCGCGCATTCATTGGATACAGGCGGCTGAACAGCGCCATCTGCGCCGGCGAGGCCGGCATCGGCTCCTTCATCACCATCCACAGCACGCCTTCGTTGCAAGGCGGCTCGGTCATCGAACCGAGGAAGGTGAAGTAGTCGCGCCTGGCCGGCAGGATCTCGTTGACGTCGATCGCCACCACCGGCGCGATGGTGTTGTTCTTCTCCAGCGGCAGGTTGTTCCACACCGTCTGGATCATGCTGTTCGGGGCGCCGCGCTGCAACAGCACCGCCACGATCGCCAATTTGCCCTCGCCGTCCTTGTGCACCAGGTGCACCACCATCTCGGTGCCGCGGCCGTTGATGCGCTCCTCCGACGGCCGGTGGAAGTGAAACTGAATCAGCTCGAAGGTGCGGTTCTGCACCGTGATGAAATTGCCGTAGCCGAGGCCCACCTGGATGGTGTGGCCATTGTCGACGACGTTAAAGCCCGACGGGCGGTAGTCGAAGGCGATCTGCTCGAGGTCGACCTTCATGCCGTCGCGCAGGTCGATTGGCGACTGGCGGTTGCCGGTGCCGCACTTGGCCCATTCCGAATTGATCTTGCCCCAGTTGGCCGGGCCGTTCTCGCCCTCGTACGACCAGGTATTGCTGTGACGCGGCGCCGCGGCGACAGTCGCCTTCAGCATCGTTTCCTTCTCCTTGACGGCGGCGAGCTTGCGCGCCTTGGCCGTGGCGGCGACGCGTGCGGCCTGGTTGGCGCGCATTTCGGCCAGGCGCGCGGCGATCTTGATCGACAGGTCCGCTTCCGCCTGTTCTTCCTTCAGGCGCTGGGCAGCTGGCGACAGCGGCGCGGCCGGCTTGACCACGGCAGGCGCCGAAGCGGCCTGCTTGACGGCGGCAGCCACGGCGGCAAGGTCGGCCTTGGCCGGAATGGCCGCCGTTTTGGCGGCGGCGGGAGCGGGATCGTTTGCGCTTGCCGTCGCGACGACGAAGCAGCAAGCGAACAGGGCGATCAGGTTACGCATGGGATTCCAGAAAGTTGCACTACAGTCCGGTAACGGTCCCGATCACCGAAAACTTGAGAGCGGCCGCCGCGACAGCTATCGGTTCATCATCTTGCGGCCGAACTTCCACAGGCCGCCGAGCATGATCGGCACGACCGCGGCGCCAACGCCGACGAGCACGATCGTGGTCAGGTGATCGCGCACCACCGGGATGTTGCCGAAGAAGTAGCCGGCCGTGACGAGGCTGACGACCCACAGCACCGCGCCGGTGACGTTGTAGAACTGGAAGCGCGAGTGCGTCATGTCCGACACGCCGGCCACGAACGGGGCGAAGGTGCGCACCACCGGCACGAAGCGCGCCAGGATGATGGTCTTGCCGCCGTGCTTTTCGAAGAAATCGTGGGTCTTGTGCAGCGCGTCCTTGTTGATCCAGCGGTAATCGTGGGTGAACACGCGCTGGCCGATCTTTTCGCCAATCCAGTAATTGAGCGTGTTGCCGGTGACGGCGGCGGTAATGAGCAGCGCCATCAGTATCGGGTAATTCATCTGGCCGGTCGCGCAGAAGGCGCCGGCGATAAACAGCAGCGTGTCGCCCGGGAAAAAGAACAGCACGACGAGGCCGGTTTCGCAGAAGACAATCGCGAACAGCACAGCGTAGACATAGATACCGTACTGGGCCAGCAGATGGCCCAGGGTTTTATCGACATGCAGAATCATGTCGAAAAATTGCATCAGATCCATAATTTTCCTAAAAGGTAGGCGCGAATCATACCATCACCGCGCGCGCCTTCGCCCCCTAGAAAGGCGGCCGGCGGCGAAAATTTCGCATTCGCACAAGTTTCCTCTTTGTCCATTTTCCGGATTACAATCGCCGGCACGCCAGCGCAGCGGCGCCATGCCAACTATGATCAGGAGATCAGCGATGCAAGCTTTCTGGGGAATCAACAAGATGGCGCTGGCAACGGCGGCGCTGGCGACCGTGGCGGCCGCGCCGGCCGGGTCGGCCGAGCTGGCGGTCAAGCCCACGCTGGCCGACGTCATCAAGGCCTCGAAGCCGGCCGACTGGCGCGCGCTCGACCCGGACAACACGATGTACCTGGAGCTGCCGGCCGGCCGCGTGGTGATCGAGATGGCGCCGGTTTTCGCGCCGGCGCACGTCGACAACATCCGCACGCTGGTGCGCGAAAAGTACTTTGACGGCCTTGCGGTGATCCGCTCGCAGGACAACTGGGTGGTGCAGTGGGGCGACCCGGACGAAAAGAATCCGCGGCCGATGAAGACGGCGAAGTCGTCGCTGAAAGGCGAGTTCACCGTGCCGCAGAAAAACGACACCAGTTTTATGCGCCTGCCCGACCGCGACGGCTACGCCCCGCAGGTCGGCCATTCGAACGGTTTTCCGTCGGCGCGCGACCCCAAGTCCGGGCGCGCCTGGCTGGCGCACTGCTACGGCATGGTCGGCGTCGGCCGCGATAACGGCGCCGACAGCGGCAGCGGCTCGTCGCTGTACGTGGTGATCGGGCACGGCCCGCGCCACCTCGACCGCAACATCACTGTCGTCGGCCGCGTCATCGCCGGCATGCCGCTGCTGTCGACGTTCCCGCGCGGCGCCGGCGCGATGGGCTTCTACGACAAGCCCGAGCTCAACGTGCCGATCGCCGCCGTCAAGATGGCCGCCGACGTGCCTGAAGCGCAGCGCAGCAAGTTTGAAGTGATGCGCACCGACAGCGCGACCTACAAGGCGGCGGTCGAAGCGCAGCGCAATCGCGGCGGCCCGTGGACCAAGGTCGCCGCCGGCCACATCGACCTGTGCAACGCCCCGATCCCCGTGCGCGAGCAAAAATAGCCCCACAATTGGGTATGACTCCATTATTCAGTTGCCTCAAAAACAGGGTCAGACCCGTTTAAAATTGACCGGCAGACGATATCGGCCGAACGACAGACGAGTCTGACCCTGGTTTGCAGGCAACAGCAGACCGGCGTCGACCGCATCAAAATCGGGGTCAGACCTAGGTCTGACCCCGATTGCAGGTTTGTCGCAGGATATAATCGCCGCATGAATGCGCCCCTGCCCTCCCATCGCCCGATCCAGGCCCTGCCCGACCAGCTCATCTCGCAAATTGCCGCCGGCGAGGTGGTCGAGCGGCCGTCCGCCGTCGTCAAGGAACTGCTCGAAAACGCGCTCGACGCCGGCGCCACCGCCATTACGGTCCGTCTAGAGGAAGGCGGCGTCAAGCGCATCGCCGTCACCGACAACGGCCGCGGCATCGCGCCCGAGCAGCTGCCGCTCGCGCTGGCGCGCCATGCGACGTCGAAAATCGCCTCGCTGACGGACCTGGAAAACGTCGCCACGCTCGGCTTTCGCGGCGAAGCGCTGGCGTCGATCGCCGCCGTGGCGGCTGTGTCGGTGACGTCGCGCACGGCCGACGCGCCGCACGCGTGGGAGCTGGTCGGCTCGCACCTGGGCACGGTGGCGCCCTCCTCCGGCGCGCACGGCACCACCATCGACGTGCAGGACCTGTACTTCAATACGCCGGCGCGGCGCAAGTTCCTCAAGTCGGAGCAGACCGAATACGGCCACTGCGCCGAAGTCGTGCGCCGCATCGCGCTGGCGCGGCCGGACGTGTCGTTCAGCCTGACCCACAACGGCCGCACCATCGACCACTGGAACGTCAGCGAGATGGCCAAGCGCAGCGCGCACATCCTCGGCAGCGAGTTCGCCGAAGCGCGACTGCCGATCGACGAGACGGCCGGCCCGCTGCGCCTGCACGGCTTCGCCGGCCTGCCGACCGCATCGAAGGCGCGCGCCGACGGCCAGTTCTTCTACGTGAACGGGCGCTACGTGCGCGACAAGCTGCTGGTGCACGCGGTGCGCGCCGCCTACCAGGACGTGCTGCATGGCGACCGCTTCCCGTCGTACGTGCTGGGGCTCGACCTCGACCCGGCGCTGGTCGATGTCAATGTCCATCCGTCCAAAATCGAAGTGCGCTTCCGCGACGGCCGCGCGGTCCACCAGTTTGTCTTCCACGCGGTGCAGCGCGCGCTGTCGCAGACGTCGGCCACCGCGTACGGCAGCGTGCCGGCGCCACTGCCGGCGGCCGACATGGGCGGCGCCGCGTCGACCTGGCGCCGCGAACACGAACAACAGTCGTTCGGCCCGCAGTTATCAAGCACTTTTTCGCCATCTCCTTACCCGCCGGCGAACCGCTACGAGCCGGCCGGCGTGGCGCAAAGCACCGCCAGTTACGGCGCCTTGTATGCCGCTTCCAGCAGTGCCGCGAGCGCACCGGTGACGCCGTTCACGCCCGCCGCGCACACGATGTCGAGCGACGAATATCCGCTCGGCTTCGCGCTGGCGCAACTGCACGGCATCTACATCCTCGCGCAGAACAACAAGGGCATGGTGCTGGTCGACATGCACGCCGCACACGAACGCATCTTGTACGAGCAGCTCAAGAACGCGCTCGACGCCCAGGTCGATGGCCAGCAGATGCAGGTGCAGGCGCTGCTCATTCCCGTCACCTTCTTCGCCGACGCGGTGGAAGTTGGCACCGCCCAGGAAAACCAGGACACGCTGAAATCGCTCGGCTTCGACATCGCCGCGCTGTCGCCGACCACGCTGGCGGTGCGCTCGGTGCCGACGCTGCTCAAGAACGCCGACGCCCAGACACTGGCGCGCGACGTGCTGCGCGATGTGCGCGAATTTGGCGGCTCGCGGGTGCTCATCGAGCGCCGCAACGAGCTGCTCGGCACCCTCGCCTGCCACACCGCGGTGCGCGCCAACCGCATCCTGTCGGTGCCGGAGATGAACGCGCTGCTGCGCCAGATGGAAAGCACCGAACGCGCCGACCAGTGCAACCACGGCCGGCCGACCTGGGTGCAGCTCGAAATCTCCGCGCTCGACAAGCTTTTCCTGCGCGGCCAATGATGTCCCTCCACAGCGACGCCATCCACCCGAACCCCGCCTACGCGCACGCGCCGATCCTGCTGCTGATCATCGGCTTCCTGATGCTGCAGCCGCTGTCGACCGACTTGTACCTGGCGTCGCTGCCAAGCCTGGCCACCGTGTTCGCGGTGCCGGCATCGACGGTGCAGCTGACGCTGTCGCTGTTCGTCGCCGGCTTCGGTGGCGCCCAGCTGATCATCGGCCCGCTGTCGGACCGCTACGGCCGCCGTCCGGTGCTGCTGGCGGGCCTCAGCCTGTACGTCGTCGCCAGCCTGCTGTGCGCCGCCGCGCCGGGCATCCAGCTGCTGATCGTCGCGCGCTTCCTGCAGGCGCTCGGCTGCTGCTCGGCCATCATCATCGCTCGCGCCATCGTGCGCGACGCCTACGCGCCGGCCGACAGCGCCCGCGTGATCGCGCGCGCCAGCAGCTGGCTGTCGCTGGCGCCGCTGCTCGGCCCCATCCTCGGCTCCTACCTGCAGGTGGGGTTTGGCTGGCGCGCCGCCTTCGTCGTCCATTCGATTCTCGGCCTGTGCCTGCTGGCCGCGGTGATCATGCGCCTGCCGGAGACCAACGCGCACAAAGATCCGCGCGCCACGGAAATGGCAGGGCTGGTCGAGAATTTCAAGCTGGTGCTGGGCGCGCGCGAATTCTGGGCCAACGCGCTGCCGGGCGCGCTGTCGTACGGTTCCATCTTCGCCTTCATCTCCGGCTCTTCGCTGGTGCTGATCCGGGTGCTGAACGTACCCACCGAATGGTTCGGCTACTGCTTCGCGTTTGCCGTATCCGGCTACCTGGCCGGGACCATCGCCTGCCGCCGCCTGCTGCCGAAATTCGGCCAGACCGCTACCCAGCGCATTGGCGGCACGTTGTCGCTGGCGGCCGGCGCGCTGTTCCTGATGGCGGTGGGATTCGGCGCCGTGCACTGGACGCTGGTGGTGGGCGCGATGTTCCTGACGATGTTCGCGCACGGGATCAACTTCCCGGTCGCGCAGTCCGGATCGGTCACGCCCTTCCCGCGCCAGGCCGGCACTGCGGCCGGCTTGATGGGCGCGCTGACGATGTCGGTCGCCTTTTTGGTCGGCACCGCGGTCGGCGCTTCGTTCGATGGCACCTTGTATCCGCTGGCGATCATCGTCTGCCTCCTTGGCTCCACCATCTTCGCCAGCGTGCGCCTGATCAGCGCCACCCACGCCGAGGTGGCGCCGTGAAGCCGCGCGCAGTCGCCATCATGGGTCCGACCGCGTCAGGGAAGACGGCGGCTGCGCTGGCGATCGCGCGCGAGACGCCGGCCGAAATCATCTCGGTCGATTCGGCGCTGGTCTATCGCGGCATGGACATCGGCACCGCCAAGCCGAGCGCCGAGGAACTGGCAAGCGTACCGCACCACCTGATCGACATCATCGATCCCACGGAATCCTATTCGGTGGCGCAGTTTCGCGCCGATACGCTGCGCCTGATGGCCGACATCAGCGCGCGCGGCAAGCTGCCGCTGCTGGTTGGCGGAACGATGATGTACTTCAAGGGGCTCACCGACGGCCTCGACGACCTGCCTGCCGCCGACCCGCAGCTGCGCGCCGAGATCGAGGCCGAGGCGGCGCGCATCGGCTGGCCCGGCATGCACGAGAAGCTGCGCGCGCTCGATCCCGTGACCGCCGAGCGCCTGGCGCCGAACGACGCCCAGCGCATCAACCGCGCGCTGGAGATCACCGAGTTGGCCGGGCGCCCGATGTCGGAGCTGCTGTCGGGGCGCGGCAAGCTCGATTTGCCGTTCGACCTCGTCTCGTTCGCGCTCGAGCCGTCCGACCGCAGCGTACTGCACGCGCGCATCGCGACGCGCTTCGACCAGATGCTCGGGCGCAGCGACGACAGCGGCATCGTCGCCGAAGTGGCGGGCCTGCGCGCGCGCGGCGACCTGCACGCTGGCCTGCCGTCGATGCGCTGCGTCGGCTACCGCCAGGCGTGGGACTATCTGGATGGGACGATCGACCGCGCCGCGCTGCGCGAGACCGGCATCATCGCCACGCGCCAGCTGGCCAAGCGCCAGCTGACCTGGCTGCGCTCGATGCCGGAGCGGGTCGTGATCGATTGCCTGGCCGGCGACCCGGCCTTCGAAATGCTCAAGCAGTTGGCAGTGAAGCAACGCTAAAAGGTTTTTTGGCCACTTTCGCGGCGACCCTTGACAGGTTTTTTCAAACCTCGGATAATACTGGCCTGTCCGGTGATATAGCTCAGTTGGTTAGAGCACAGCATTCATAATGCTGGGGTCGGTGGTTCAAGTCCACCTATCACCACCAAAGAACACAGCCGTAGAAGTCCCAGGAAGTCCAAAAACCCGCCGCTCTTGCTATAAGGCCCGCGGGTTTTTTGTTCGTTTTCGTATGCGGACGTCCATTGACATTCACGTTTTTGGAGCCGTCCTAGAGCAAGATGGCTCCAAGCCGAAAACGAAACGGAGCACCGGAGGCGCAGGGGTACGCCCTAACGGGCGATCTTGCATGCGCTCGGCTCAAATCGCCCCTGCAAGTTTGCAATTGTCGCAACATGCTTTGCAACGCGGCACAAGTGACGGCTCAGACTTCCTACTGTTCGGTGGCGACTTCGAACTTCCAAACGTTCTCGGGTTCGACAAAGTGTGTCTTCACAGAGTGCCCTGTTGAAACGAACTCGCGATTGTTGAGCACGTACTCGCGAAGAATTACGCCAACAGCGCTTTCCGATCCTTTCTCGTAGACGTAGTCGGCATCGAAGAAGAGCGGCCGGCCATGCCGATCAAGCCTTACCTCGGAACATGCAGCAAACAGGCTTGGCAATTTGTAAGCCTTCACCCTTCCGCCTTCTTTCGCGTCCAGCAAATACACCGACGTGTGGCGAACTGCCGTGCCGCTTGCTGATGACGATTTCCCTTCGATACAGGCGTAAGGGAAATTCACAAATGAGATCGCATGGGAACCGATATCATCATTCACCGTAAATTCACCACGAAACGGTTTTGATCGCTTGAGCTCGATGCGTTGATTCTGCCAGTGGACTACTGCATTCCGGCTACCGTCGATTCGCAACGGGGAAGCGTTTCGAAAGATTCCTTTCCTGGATAGGTAGTAGGCATCGTAGCCGTTGTAGACGGTCTGCGCACACGCGAGTTGGCTGGCCAAGAACAATGCGAGCGAAGTGGCTATTTTTTTCATCGGAATTTCTTCCCTCCAGACGTGGTCAGATAATCAGGATCATGGGTCCAAAATATCGTCTTGCCATGCGCTGCGGTCGATATCCAAACGGCCCGATACTTCCCGCGTAATTTCGAATTGACTTCAGCACCCGTTTTCACGTTACGAACCTTCCAGAAGATGGATACATCAACTGGCTTCTCCGGCACTCCGAAAATATTGTGTTTCGGATCGCTGAAACGAAACCCGTCTTTGACTTTTGGGTGTTCGGAATAACCGATTTTAAAGTCCAGGCCATCCCACCAGAACGCGCCATTGGATGGATCAAAACCTTCATTCCGCCAAGCCCTGGACGCTGCCTGCAGCGCGATCGCCATTCCAAAGTCCTTGTTGACCTGGGCAACGCTGGAAGTCCTCATGAAGGATTCGTACCTTTGATTTTTTCCGTTGATCGCATATGTGTAATTCGGATCCGCAGCGATGACTTCGTCAACCAACTTGCCGCCCCACGCGCGAGCGCGGTTGGCGAACGCGAAGGCGATCCCCGTGATCTCATCCACATCGTTCAAGGTCGATCCTTCGCCGTACGCTATGGCAGCAAGTCTTCTGATATTCCGGTCGATTTCGCTCATCAAAGTGCCTTCCAAAATACTAATTCTGCTTCTTGATCCAGCGGGAAGGTTTGGGTAGCACCGCTGCGCGGGAGCGTCGATTCGACCAGTTTCTTCGTACCTGCGTTGATGCGATACACGAGATCGACAGGAGCACCGCTCACGTCTACCGCCTCGAAATACTGTTCGAGTTCCGGCTCCTCGCTTGTGGTAGATGCGGGAGCAGCTGAGTGAGTTGGCTGCTGCCGAGGTTCGCTTACCTTTGACTGACCGCCGCTGTTCTTAGCGGGGGAAGAACCTCGCTCATGGCCCCCACCCGCCTCCACTATGTCGGTTAGCTGCGTTGCGATCAACAGCGCACCACACGCAGTCCTCATACCGGCGAGCGCAACGCCGTTACCGTAAAAGGTAGTGGTCGGGGCACCTTCAATGATCGGGAATGTGCCTTTGCATTTTGGACAAAACGTTTGATGGCCAACGAATGCGATGGGCTTACCGTGGCAGATATCGGCGGGTGACCCTTCGATAACTTTGCCACCGTGTGAGGTGGGGTCACCCAATCGAATGATCTCGCCCGCCATTTTGGTTCCCCCACGAACGTTTAACAGAGGAACGATAGTAGGGCTGCGTCGGTTTCCGCACCGAAGTATTAAATGCCGGTTTGCGCTAGATCAAGCAGCGATGGGTGCAAGTCGCCGACCCAGCGGGCAACTGACCGCCGAAGGTGCAAGTTCAACATCGGGACTCCAGAAATTAACCGCCGCGACACAAAACAACCGCGCCCGCTGCTTCTCAGCGAAATCGAGGTTTGCTGGGTCGGCGGCGCGTGTGATCACATTAAACGATTCTTTAATATATTTTTTCTTATTAAAGAATGCTTTATCGCCCTGGCGCGTCACTCTGCGGTGTCCGGCCTCGTGCCGTCGGTCGTTCGAGAGCTTGTTCCACTCCACCTATCAACCAAAACACAGCCGTAGAAGTCCAGCAACGTACAAGAGCCCGCCCTTCTCCCTGTGAGCGCGCGTGTTTTTTGTTCGTCAAGCTGTTTTAACGTCCGTCGCCATCCAGGTTTTGGCACATATATATCCGGATATACCAGCAGGTTTCCTTACCTCGCCAGTTTGCGAAATACTTGCGCCTTGCTTTTGCTTACCGGTAGTTCAGCGCCGCTCCTCAGCACGGCGGTGAGCCGCCCATCGAGTTCCCGCCGGAAGCGTGCCACCTGGTCGAGGTTGACGATGTGGGCACGGTGGATTTGGGCAAACAGCTGCGAATCGAGCCGCGCTTCCAGGCGGCTTAGCGCCAGGTGCAGCAGATGCTCACCGCGGGACGTATGCGCTGTGACGTAATCGCCTACCGCTTCAAATCGATGAACATCGGCGACAGAGATAGGCTGGATGTTGCGCCCGCTTCGCACGAACAGGCGCTGCATGGGGCCGTTGGACAACATTTCCCCATAGCGGTCAAGCGCGGGCGGTAGCGGCTCGCCGAGCGAAGCGCGGACCCTCGACAAGGCCGCAGTGAGGCGTGCGGCGCCGAACGGTTTAAGCAGGTAGTCGAGGGCGCCGAGTTCGAAAGCGGCCACGGCGTGTTCGGCGTGCGCGGTAGTAAACACAATGCGCGGCACCGGGGACGACAGCTGGCGCAGCACGTCGATGCCGGAGTAGCCGGGCATCTCGATGTCGAGCAGCACCACCTCTGGCTGCAGGCGTTGGACGGCGGCGACGACGGCCGGACCGTCATCCGCTTCACCTACGCATTCCAACCAATCGATGCCTTGCAACAGATGGCGCAGGCCGGCGCGGGCCAACGGCTCGTCGTCGGCGATCAGCACGCGCACCAGCGTCGATTCAGTCGTCATCGCGGCTCCATGCCGTAACTGGCTCGTCCGCGGCACCGCGTGCCGCCCTGGGCAGCCTCAGCGTTGCCGTGACGCCGCCTGATGAGGCATCGACGTCAAGCGCGGCACTGCTGCCGTACAGGCAGGCCAAACGCTCGCGCAAGCGGCGCAACCCGGTGCCGCTGCCATGCTGGACGGCGGCCGGTTCGGCGCCGGCGCCGTCGTCACTGACCACCAGGGTGAGATGTTGGCCGCTCGCGCTGGCCGAGATCCGCAGATGGGTTTTGCCTATCTTCGGCGCTGCGCCGTGGCGCACGGCGTTTTCCACCAGCGTCTGCAGGGCGAACGATGGCAGGCGCATGCCCTGGGCCGCATCGGGCATGGTCGCGGTAACCTGCAGGCGCTCGCCAAAGCGCATTGCTTCGATCGCCAAATAGCATTGCACGAAGCGCCACTCCTCAGCCAGCGTGACCTGGTCGCGCCGCTCGTCCAACGCCGCGCGCAGCAATTCGGCCAATTCCTCGGCCGCCTGGGCCGCTTTGCCAGGGTCCAGCGGAATCAACTGCACCACGGTGTGCAAGGCGTTGAAAAGGAAGTGAGGATGCAACTGCGCATGCAGGGCAGCCAGGTGTGCGCGCGCCGCCGCAGCTTGCGCCAGGGCGCTGCGCTGCGCTGCCTCCTGGGCGTAGGCCACCGCCGTGATGGTGAGGTATAGCCAGACGCCAGTGAGCGCGAAGCGGCCGACGCCGGGGCCGGCCACGTAGGCCAGGCGCCAGTGCAGCAGGCTTTCAACCATGCTGTAGATGCCTATCCACAGGACAGCGTATAACGCTGCGGCCAGCGCGTGCAGCAGCAGGAACGACGGGCGAAAGGGGAAAGGCCAGGGCTGGCGAATGGTCAATGCACGCACACCGACGCCGAGCACGGCGGCGCTGCCGATCATGCGCAGCGCCATCCAGAAACTGGCAGCCAACGGCAGCTCGTGCACGTTCATGATCATGAGCGTGAACAAGGCCCACATCGGCAACCAGCCGATGGCTACTTGCAGCCAAAACCAGCCGCGCGAAGGAGACGCCGGGCGCAGCATCGGCCTACCTGCCGGTGCGACGGACGTCAAGGGTGACGGAGGCGGCCTCCCAGGTTTTACCTTCGTCGTAAGAGCGGTCCTGCACCATGCGGAAACTGACCGGGGTGATGGCGGCGAAATGCGTACGGTTTCGATAGCGCTTTCCTTCCGGGCTGGCGCCGCTGCCCATCACCAGCATCTCGTCTCCCTGCCAGCGGGCAGTCGCCGGCGGCACGCTGCCATTGTAAGTATTACGGCTTGAAATCTTCCAACAGTTTTCTTCGCGTGAAAAGGTGCGCGTGAAATGAACCGCGGAGGCGGGGTTGCCCGAAGCGTCCGTCAACGTCAATTCATCTTCGATGCCATGGCCATCCGCAACGCGCCATGCCTTCCAGCTGCCAACCAGTTTGGGCGTGCCGTGAATCAGCGCCAGCAGGCCGTTCGTTTTCGCTTCGCCGCTGACCTTCCATTGGCCGATGAGGAAGTCGAATTGGCGCTCCTCCGGCGCCGCAGCGACGCCCGAGGAGCCGGCCGCCGGTAGGCTGACAGTACAGCACACCCAACAAGCCAGGATAAACCCACGGCGCAAGGACGGGATCATGGCGACTCCTATAGATAAGAAGCGCCGAGCGTAGCATGGCCAGTTGCGTGCAAGTTCCATAATTCGCCAGATCGCCCAAACAGGGGGGTGAACGGTCAGCGTTGCCTGGGCGGGCCCGCTTATGCTAGGGCACCATCCATCAACCCGAAAACTGCACATGAGCCTGTCCACCCCACTCCCCATCATGCCCGGCCATCCGGCCCGGCCGGACGAGCGTGCTACACCCGCTTCGTCAGCGCCGCTGATACGACTTTTCGGCGTCGACAAGACGTATGCCGGCAAGGGCGCGACCTGTACCGCTCTGGCAGGCTTCAACCTGACCGTGGAGCGCGGCGAGTTTATCGCCATCAGCGGCCAGTCCGGCAGTGGCAAATCCACCGTGCTCAATCTGCTGGGCGGGCTGGACCGGCCAAGCGCGGGTGAAGTCTGGGTCGACGGCCAAGCCGTGCACGCGCTGCCGGAGCGGGATCTGGCCCGGTGGCGCGGACGCTCCGTCGGCATCGTGTTTCAGTTTTTCCAGCTCATGCCGTCCCTGTCCGCGGTCGAGAATGTCATGCTGCCGATGGATCTGGCGCGACGCTGGCCGGTACGCGAGCGCCGGGGCCGCGCGTTCTCCCTGCTGGAGCGGCTAGGGATAGCCGAGCAGGCAGACAAGCTGCCCTCTGCCATGTCCGGCGGACAGCAGCAGCGCGTGGCGGTGGCCCGCGCCCTGGCCAATGCCCCGGCCCTGCTGCTCGCCGACGAACCGACCGGCAACCTCGATACGCGCAATGCAGCGGCTTTGCTCGACTTGCTGGACGAATTGGTTACCCAGGGACAGACCCTGGTCATGGTGACCCACGACCCAGCCGTGCTGCGCCGAGCCCACTGCACGCTAACCTTGGTGGACGGCCGCGCTGTGAACGCGGCGGCCCAGGCCGATATGCCGGACGAAGGCGGGCGGGTGTGCCATGTTTGATACGCGCTGGCGCAAAACATTTCGCGACGCCTGGGGCCACCGTGCCCGGACCTTGCTCGTCGTGCTGGCCGTCGCGCTGGGCTTGATCGGCGGCGGCACGGTCCTCAACGCCTGGGCCCTGGTGCGCACGACAACACAAGCCAGCTACGCGGCGAGCCAGCCGGTCGCGGCGACACTGAAACTGGAGCCGCTGGACGCCGGCTTCCTGGAGCGGGTGCGGAAGATGCCTGGCATTGGCGCCGTACGGGCGCGGCGCACCGTGGTAGCGACGTTGCAGACCGGGAGCGAACGCAAGACCGCGGTGCTGCGCGCGCTGGACGACGTCACCCGGCCCGACATCGGGCGCTTGCAGGACGCCTCGGGCGCCTGGCCCCCGCATGACGGCGAGATCATGATCGAGCACTCGTCCCTGGGTTATTCTGGCGCCGTCAATGGGCAGCAATTGGTGCTCGCCGCCGCCGGCAAAGAGCCCGTGTCGCTAACAGTAGGCGGCCTGGTGCGCGACGTCTCGGTCGCCCCCGGCTGGATGGATCATCTCGTCTATGGTTATGTCAGCCTGACGACCCTGTCCCGCCTGGGCGTGCCACCCGCTTTCGACGAATTGCAGTTCACCGTCAGCGATCCGGTCCCCAGCCGGGAATCGGTCCGCCAACTGGCCTGGCGGGTAAAGGCCCTTGCGGAAGCCGAGGGGCGGCGGGTCGGCCGCATCGATGTGCCGGTGCCGGGGCAGCATATCCATGCCGCCCAGATAGAGTCCCTGACCCTGGTGCAAGGCGTGTTCGGTGTATTGACCCTGATGGTGTGCGGCTGCCTGATCGTCAACCTGATGTCTGCCATGCTGGCCGGGCAGCGCCGCGAGCTGGGCATCATGAAAGCCATCGGCGCCAGCGAGCGACAATTGGCGGCGCATATCCTGGCACTTGCGGCAGGCTTGGGCGTGCTGGCCGTCGCCGTCGCGCTGCCGGTGGCTGCCTGGCTGGGACGGCTATACGGCAGCTTCCAGGGGGAGCTGTTGAATTTTCCGGTCGACCGCTACGCCATTCCCGCCTGGTCGCCAATGCTGCAAGCGGCAATTGGAATAGGGCTTCCGGTGCTCTCTGCCGCCTGGCCGGTGGCCAAAGCCTGCCGCCAGCCGGTGGCCGAGGCACTGGGTGAAACCGGGCTGCCCGCCAGCACGTCGGGCAATCGCGCGCGACGATGGCTGCAAGGCTTACCGTTAGCTCGCCCGCAATTGCTCTCATTGCACAACGCTTTCAGGCAACGCCTGCGCTTTTGCTTAAGCTTGCTGGCGCTGGCCGTGGCCGGCGCCGTTTTCGTTGGCGCCGGCAACCTGCGCGTGGCGGTGAAGCATTCAGTGGATCTGCTCTTTGATGCCCAGCGCTATGACGTCAGCTTGCGCGTGACGTTCCCCATGCCGGCGCACGACCTGGTGGCAGCGGCCGCCGCGGTGCCGGGCGTGGCCGTCGCCGAAGCGTGGGGAGGCGCCAGCGCCGCACTGGCCGACCACGACGGCACGGTGGGCAGTGCCTTCAGTTTGTTAGCGGTGCCGGTTCACAGCCGCGTACTGGTCCCCATGTTGCGCAGCGGTCGATGGTTACGCGACGACGAACCTGACAACGTCGTGATCGGCAGCGCACTGTTAAAGGACAACCCGGAATTACAGCTTGGCCAGCGAATGCCGCTGTTGATCGAGGGCAGGCCAGTTTTCTTGCGGATTGTCGGCATCGTCGACAGCGGGGCTGAAGCGCTGGCATACACCTCGCAAAGCGAGCCTGTTGCCTGGCGCGGCGGCGAATTCGCGTCGATACTGGTGATACGGGCGAGCGATCGCGGCCAGGCCGGCCAGCTCGACCTGATCCACCGCTTGCGTACCTCGCTGGAAAGCCAGGGCGTAGCTGTCGGCGCCAGTCGCCTGCAGAGCGATTCGCGCCAGGGCATCGAAGACCACCTGCAGATGGTGGTCAGCTTTCTTGGCATGATGGGTTGGGTGATGATCGTCGTCGGCGGCATGGGCCTGGCCTCGACCATGAGCGTGGCGGTGCTCGAGCGCCAGCGTGAGATCGGCGTGCTGCGCGCGATCGGCGCAAGCGGGGCCGCCATCGTGAGCATGGTGCAGCTGGAAGGCCTGGTGATGGCCCTCCTCGGCTGGTTGCTGTCGCTGCCACTCTCGGTGCCTGTCAGCGTGCTGCTTGGGGAAGCGTTTGGACGAGTCATGTTCGCGATCCCGACATCGCTCACTCCCGAGCCGGGCGTCGCTTTGTGCTGGCTGGGCTTGGTGACTGCCGTATCGGTGCTGGCATGCGCTTGGCCAGCACGGCAGGCCATGCGTATGCCGGTGGTCAAGGCATTGCAGTACGAGTGATTCAGTCCGCAAAGCCCCAATGGCGCTGCGGGAGGCAGACTATTGCCCATGTTCACGGCTTACAGATTGAAACTATTCTTACGGTGCATCGACACATTTTGATAACTGTTGCTGCCACAATGTGAACATGCGTACCGATCAGGCCAAGGCCGCGCGATAGCATCTCATCACTTTTCTAGATCTGGAGACAACTATGACACTCGCTACCCAACATATCATGCGCATCGTCGCTGTTCTTGCCTTGACTGCCGCGTCCGCGTCCGCGTTTGCCCAAAGCGATGAGTATCGCCACGGTTACGCCGACGGCTATGCCGCTGGCCAGCGCGCCGGCAACGACGGCGGCAACTCTCCTCGCTGGGGGCGTGTGCGCGTGGAAGAAGCTGATTACGGCGTGCGCGGCGCTTTTTGCGACGCGCGCCGAGCGGTGCGCAATGAAGTCGAGCGCAATAATGGTAACGTTCGCGCTGACAATGAACTGTGCGGCGATCCGGCTCCGCGCCAGGAGAAGCGCCTTCGGATCATCTACCGTTGCGGCGACAGCGAGCCGGTACGGGTTTCCCTTCGTGAAAACGAATCGACGCGCCTGAGCTGCCGCCGCTGATCGCAGCAGCGCGAGGGTAAGATAAGAAGCCGCGCGCTGTGAAGTGCGCGGCTTTTTCAATATGTGAAGTGTTGTGCCAACCGCGCTATTCGATCTTTTGTGTAGACGTTGTCGGCCTCAACGAAGATCCGCCGCCCTTACGGTTTGAACGAACGGAGCAGCCGCTATTTGATGTCTGTTACTTGAAACTTGTAGACGTTGCCGGGCTCTACAAATTGCACGGCAACGAAGTGACCTGTACGCTCAAATTTCCCTTTAGCAATGGCAAATTCAAGCAGTGTCACTCCCGCCGGTTGGTCACTCCCTTTTTCATAGATGTATTCCGCACGATCGAAAAGTGGCTCCATCCGCGCATTGACACGTACGCCAACGCAAGTACCAAACAAACTTGGAAGCTTGTAAACGATCTCCCGATTTGTTTGCCGCAAATCGACAAGATAAACCGACTGATAGCGTACTGCGGTACCGCTGGCAGAAGCCGACTGACCTTCGATACAAGCGAACGACGTTGCACGATACGCGACTGCCCAGTGACCGAGATCAACGGAAGTATGTTCTTTTGGAAAGGCGTGGGCACGGTTCAACGCTAATCTCTTCCCATCCAAAACAATAATATTCCTAGTACCCCCTGCAATAGGAAATGAAGCGTCGGAGTTAAAGATCCCATTTCTCGTGCGATAGTAAGCCTCGTATCCGTCGAACACAGGCTGGCACCAGGCAGATAAATTAATGAGGACTCCGCAGAAGAACAGGCAGATTTTCGCTTTCATCGATATGCCTTCCCGCCTGAAGTCGCCAAGTATTGCTTGTCGTGGGTCCAAAAAATCGTTTGGCCATGCGCGGCTGTGGAGACCCACACACAGTTAAACTGCCCTCTCACTTTCGAATCAACGTCCTTTCCGGTGTTCTTGTCGCGGAGCTTCCGATAGACCGTTACACAGGAACTCCTTTCTGGCACTCTGAAAATGTTATGACTCTCGCTACCGAACCTGAATCCATCTCTGACTTTGCGGTGTTTCGCATAGTTTGTTTTGAAGTCAAGGCCATCCCACCAAAATGCGCCGTTTGACGGATCTCGTCCCTCGTTCGCCCATCCGATGAGCGCGGCACGCCATGCGATCTTCATACCCTTGTCATTCTCAATTTCGCTCATTGTTCTGGTTCGTACAAAATTTTCGTATCGCTGATTGTTGCCGTCGATCGCATAAGTGTAGTGTTCGTCCGCAGCGAGTAGCTCTTGTACAGTTTTTCCACCCCACGCCCTGCAGCGGTTGGCGACAGCAAAAGCGATACCAGCGATCTCGTTCTCATCGTTAAGAGTCGACGCCTCACCGTAGGCAATCGCTGCAAGTTTTTTTATGTTGGCATCAATCGATTGGTTCATGGCTTTTTCCAAAATATAAGCTCGACATCCAAGTCGACAGGAAATGCGTCGGTTGCGCCCGAGCTTGAAAATGTCGTTTCAATTAGCTTTTTGGGTCTCAACTCGGCCCCGGTAGCGCCACTGAGCGGTAAAGCCGCCTCGACTACCTTAGCCCTACTCGCATTAATGCGATACACGAAATCGACAAGTGCCCCGGTCTCATCGATAGCCTCAAAATATTGTTCGAGAGCGCGATTTTCTTCACGTGCAGATCTTGGCATGCCGAGTCGAGCTGATGGGGTGGCACTCCCGGGCGATGAGTAACTTCCGATTGCGAGTCTCTGTTGCTGTTAGGGATAGTACGACGTTCGCCGCCCCCACCCACTTGCACCGTGTCCGTTAGCTGGGTCGCAATCAACACCGCCCCACAGGCAGTTTTCATACCGGCGAGCGCAACCCCCTTGCCGTAAAAAGTGGTGGTTGGCGCACCTTCAATGATCGGGAATATGCCCTTGCATTGTGGGCAGAACGTTCGATGGCCTACGAGTGCGATCGGCTTGCCGTGGCAAATATCGGCCGGCGAACCTTCGATCACTTTGCCACCGTGGGAAGTGGGGTCACCCAACCGAATGATCTCGCCCGCCATTTCGATTCCCCCACCAATGTTTAGCCGAGCAATGATAGTAGGCCAGCGCTTTGCAGAAGGCCGCCATAGAATAGCGCCAAGTTGAGCTAGGGAAGCGCTGAACAATTGATGATTTCTGTGCAAACGATGCGCTTAACAGGGCCGCGTTATTTGGGTACCTAAATTTTCATTTTCACGCATTCAGACCGGCGATTTCGGCCATTTT